>DYLX01000036.1 GCA_020721875.1 Leptospira biflexa | reverse complement strand
TAATATTTATGCAATAGTTTTGTGCACTATGAAGTCCATTTTGCAGGTTATCAAAGAAGGACGGCCAGTGCTTTTTGATGGTGCAATGGGGACAGAGCTATATAAGCGGGGCGTCTTCATCAATCGCTGTTTTGAGGAGGCGAATCTCACTGCTCCCGAACTTGTGCTTTCGGTCCACCGTGATTATCGAGATGCAGGGGCTGAGGTCCTTACGACAAACAGCTGGGGCGCAAACCGGTATAAGCTCGCCAGACACAATCTGCAGGATCGTGTGCAGGAGATAAACACGCAGGCAGTTCTGCTTGCGCGTCAAGTTGCGCAGGATAGCCTGTATGTTGCGGGTTCGGTGGGGCCTTTAGGCCCGCGTCTCGAGCCTGTTGGAGCGCTATCTGAGCACGATGCTCTGGATGCATTCAGCGAACAAATGGAAGCGCTGATAGATGGCGGAGTCGACTTAATACTTCTGGAAACATTTGGAGACGCAGCCGAGGCGGTATTGGCAGTGCAAGCAGCGCGCCGCATCACAACCTCTGTCCCTGTTTTTGCGAGCATGACAATCGATATGAGCGGTAATCCGCTTTTTGGGCTGACGCTTGAGGAGGCCATGGATCTCTTGATCGAAGCCGGCGCTGATGTCATCGGGCTTAATTGCTCAGTCGGGCCTCAGCCCATGCTGAGGGCAGCCAAGAGGATGCATTCTCATCGCAGCGATATTCCTTTGCTCATTGAGCCGAATGCGGGCATGCCTCGCCAGATCGAAGGCCGAATGATGTATATGTCGACGCCTGAATATTTTGCTACCTATACGAAATATTATTTACAGGAAGGCGTGTGCTTTGTGGGAGGCTGCTGCGGCACGACGCCTGACCATATCCGTTCGATGGTGCAGACCGTGCGCCAGTATCGAGCCATGTACAAAGATCACGATTTTGCCCAGGTAGTGAGCACAAGCAGGGAGCATGGTGGTAAGCAGACTTCGGAAATCTCTGAGGTGGCTAAAACTATCTCTTTTGTCCCGATCGGCTCGAAGTCGGGTGAAACGAAACCAGAGGCCGGCAAAGATACGATACAGCGTATCCCCTTTGCCGAAAAATCACGGTTTGCAGCAAAGCTGGCACAAGGGCAGATGGTCTATTCACTCGAATTGGTTCCTCCTTCAGGGACTACGCTCGACAGCATAATCGACAAGGCTCGAATCGCAAAGCAGGCGGGAATCGATGCTATCAATATCCCTGATGGACCGCGAGCGACATCACGCGTCAGTACGCTTGTTACCGCAATCATGATCGAACAAAAAGTGGGTCTGGAAACCATCCTTCACTACACCTGCCGCGACCGCAATCTTATCAGCATGCAGGCAGACCTTCTCGGCGCCCATACGATTGGCCTACGCAATATACTCTGTATTACCGGCGATCCGCCCAAGCTCGGAGACTACCCGGACGCTACTGGCGTGTTCGATATCGACTCTATCGGCCTTACGCGAATGATTTATCGATTAAATGGTGGTTTTGATATTTCGGGAAAACCGATAGGCAAGCCAACCGCCCTCTCGCATGGAGTAGGTGTTAATCCTGGCCGCGCCAACTTCGATACAGAAATGGAGCGATTGCGAAAGAAAATCGCCGCAGGCGCCGAATGGGCAATAACTCAACCGGTCTTCGATAAAGGCGTTATGGAAGAATTTCTCGATTATAGAGAGCGAAATGGTTTGCATATTCCCATCATTATGGGCATTTGGCCCCTTTCCAGCTTGAAAAACGCTCTCTTTATGAAAAATGAAGTGCCGGGTATCGAAATTCCGGATACCGTCATTCAGCGCATGGAACAGTGCAAAACTGCCGAATCTGCGCGCGATGAGGGAGTGGCGATTGCGTGCGAATTGTATGAATCGCTCAAAAACAACATCCAGGGCGTGCAACTTTCAGCTCCTTTTGGGCGGATCGACTTGGCGCTAAGGGTTATCGGAAAATGAAAAGAACCGAAAAATATGCGTTGCTTGAACAATTGGCCTCCGAGCGCATTTTGATTCTTGATGGTGCGATGGGAACAATGATCCAGCGCAGGCGCCTTTCTGAAGCAGATTTCCGTGGGCAGCGATTTGCGGATCATCCCGTGAATCTTGCAGGCGATCATGATGTCCTTTGCCTGACAAGGCCCGATGTCATTCTAAATATTCATCGGGCATACCTGGATGCAGGTGCCGATATTATCGAGACCAATACTTTCAATGCGACTGCTATTAGCCAAGCGGATTACAAACTGGAACCATATGTGAGGGAGATTGCCAGAGCTGGAGCAAGCATTGCATGCCAGGCATGCAAGGAGGCAGAGGAGAAAAATCCCCGGCGGCAGCGATTTGTCGCTGGCTCCATCGGTCCTACTGCAAAATCGCTCAGCATTGCTCCTGATGCATCCGACCCTGGCAAAAGAGCCGTGAGCTTTGACGAAATGGCTTCTGCGTACCGAGAATGCGTGCTCGGTCTTATCGAGGGCGGAGTAGATATGCTTCTTGTTGAGACCGTGTATGATACTTTAAACGCCAAGGCTGCTATCTGGGCAATTCAATCGGTGTTCGACGAGACAGGTATTGAACTTCCACTTATGATTTCCGGCACGATTGCAGATGCCTCGGGTCGTCTGCTTGCTGGTCAGACAGCGCGCGCTTTTTGGCACTCAGTGGCACATGCCGAACCTTTTTCCATTGGTTTCAACTGTTCAATGGGCGCGGAGAGCCTTCTTCCCTTTGTTGAAGAGATTGCTGAAGAAGCTGAGTGTGCAGTGAGCCTGCATCCTAATGCCGGCATGCCCAACGAACTCGGTGAATACGATGATAGCCCGGAAAATATGGCAAGGGTATTGCACGAATTTGCGCGCGGTGTCGAAAAGAATGAACGGCATGGGGCGAATATCATAGGCGGTTGCTGTGGTACGACTCCGGAGCACATTAGGGCGATCGCCCAGGCCTTGGATGGCATAAAACCGCGGATGTTCCGCTCCAAGACCTTTGCTACCGGTTGGAGTCCACGCCATACGCATAGTGTACTTGCAGGCCTTGAGCCGCTCGATATAAGCCCTGAAACCTTGTTTGTCAACATTGGCGAGCGGACCAATGTTGCAGGCTCTCGCGTCTTTGCAAGGCTTATAAGAGAAGGCAAATTGACCGAGGCGCTCGAAGTTGCTCGTGCGCAGATTGATGCTGGCGCCCAGATCATCGATATCAACATGGACGACCCGCTT
Source organism: Leptospira biflexa (assembly GCA_020721875.1). Classification (GTDB taxonomy): domain Bacteria; phylum Spirochaetota; class Spirochaetia; order Treponematales; family Rectinemataceae; genus Rectinema. The sequence goes on along the minus strand of DYLX01000036.1, from coordinate 10,943 downwards.
ATCGATTCAGCCGACACCATGGCTCGCTTTCTCGATCTTGTCGCAGCCGAGCCTGATATCGCGCGCGTGCCTGTTATGCTCGATTCTTCCAATTGGAGCACGCTTTTAGAAGGGCTCAAACACCTTCAGGGCAAGGGCATTGTCAATTCGATCAGTCTGAAAGATGGAGAGGGCACTTTCCTGGAGCGAGCCCGGATTATTCGGCGGCTTGGTGCAGCAATTCTTGTTATGGCGATGGATGAGGGTGGTCAAGCCGAATCTTACGAGAGAAAAATCAGTATATGCGAGCGCGCGTATCGACGGCTTACTGAACAAGCGCGCATACCAGCCGAGGATATTATTCTCGATCCGAACATTTTTGCGATTGGCACTGGTATTGAGGGAGACCGAAACCATGCAGCCGATTATATCGCCGCTGTTCGTTGGATAAAGCGCAATTTGCCAGAGGCTCTTGTTTCGGGCGGGGTATCCAATCTCTCGTTTGCCTTTCGTGGCAATGAGGCTTTGCGTTCGGCGATGCATGCTGTTTTTCTGTACCATGCGAGAGCGGCAGGCATGGATATGGGAATTGTTAACCCCGGTCAGCTTCTGCCATACGATGAAATTCCGTCTGATATCAGGGAGAGGATCGAAGATCTGGTATTAAACCGCAGACCTGATGCCGATGAGCGACTGATCCAGGTTGCAGCGGGTCTTTCGGGCTCGGCCTCTGTTCAGGCCGGCGAAACAAGCGAAAAACTTACTCCCAAGGACCGGGTTATTCATGCTTTGGTATCAGGCAAGTCCGAGACTCTGAAAGATGATATCGAAGCGCTTCGATGCCAGTATGCTCGCGCCCTCGAAATCATTGAAGGGCCGCTTATGGAAGGCATGAACAAGGTGGGTTCGCTCTTCGGAGAAGGTAAGCTTTTTCTTCCTCAGGTCGTCAAAAGCGCGCGCATAATGAAGGAAGCAGTGCGCATACTCCAGCCATATATCGAGGCTGAGCAGGCAGGGCAGCCTTCCAGCAGGGGGAAAATCCTGCTTGCTACGGTCAAGGGCGATGTACACGATATAGGCAAAAATATCGTTTCTCTCATACTCTCATGTAATGGCTATGAGGTAATCGATCTTGGGGTGATGGTGTCTTCCGAACGCATAGTGGAAGCGGCAATCGAACACCGAGTCGATGCAGTCGGACTTTCAGGACTCATTTCGCCTTCGCTGGAAGAAATGGGGCGCGTGGCTTCTCTAATGGAATCGCGCGGATTGCGCATACCGCTTTTGGTGGGTGGTGCTACAACAAACCCGCTCCACACTGCGCTGAGAATAGCTTCCGAGTACTCTGGCCCGGTTATCCATGTAGGCGACGCTTCTCTGGCGCCCGGCGTGATGGACAATCTTCTTTCGCGAGAACGTCGCAATTCCTATCTAGAACAGGTACAGATTGAGCAGGAGCGTGCAAGGGCTCGTTATCAGGAAGGGCGAGAGCTTGTACGCTATGTGAGTATCGAGGAGGGGAGGCACAAGGGTAGTGCTTCCAACCTTGTGCCAACCATCCGCCCCAAAGAGCCGGGCCTGACAGAACTCGCTTTTAGTGCTGCTGACCTTGTGCCTTTGCTCGATTGGTCGCACTTCTTTCGGGCATGGGGTTTTAAAGGGCGATATCCAGATATTCTCGATGATCCAAAGAAGGGTGAAGAGGTGCGCCGGCTCTACCAGGATGCTATGGCGCTCCTCGAACAAGCAGCCCGGCATGGCCTTCTTAAGGTGCGCAGTATTTTCGGAATATTCCCCGCTGCTCGTTCTAAGGACGATATCCTTATTTACAGTGGAGAAGACAGAAGGGCACTTCTCGCCACGCTTCCATGTCTGCGGCAGCAGCGTTACAAGCCGGAAGGTGGCTATCTCTGCCTTGCTGATTTCCTACAAACAGCCCAAAGCGGCACGCCCGACTGGATCGGTGCGTTTGCGGTAAATGCCGGTTGCACTCTCGAAGAGAGCAAGATTGCGCTAAATGCAAAAGCTGACGATTACCGTGCACTCCTCATCGCAAGTTTAGCTGACCGCCTGGCTGAAGCTGCCTCGGAGCGCCTCCATATGCTTGTGAAGGACTACTATTGGGGTTTCGGGCACACGGGAGCCGAGGGAATCCGTCCAGCTCCCGGGTACCCTTCCTGCCCAGATCACAGGGACAAGGCACTCATTTTTTCATTATTGGATGCTACGCAACGGCTTGGGCTGTCGCTCACCGAATCATTCATGATGACGCCAGCATCTGCTGTATGCGGCTGGTATTTTGCAAGCCCTGCGGCTCGATATTTTTCAGTGGGGAAAATAGGACGGGATCAGGTCGAGGATTATGCAGCCCGGCGCGGTGAACCGCCCGAGGTTACCGAAGCCTGGCTTGCGGGACTACTCAATTATGAACCTTCGGCAAAGGTTTTAGGCGAAAATTTCCCTGCATGCCCATCCTGTCTCCGACCACGATAAGAGCACCGAGCACTTCGCTGGCTTTTCGCACGTGTGCAAGTGTCGGCTCGATATCATTGGCTGTTTGTACCATATTACCGGCTGCTGTCGCCCAGGCATCCGCGGTCGCTGCATCGCGGCAGAGAATCACCGCGGCGTCAGCATAGCCAAAACTCAATGATGGGCCGACAGTGCCGCTCGATGTGCAGAGCCCGCAGGGGGACAGTTCCGGCTCGAGTTCGACAGCCAGCAAGCCCGAGATCGGCGAATTACCCGCAAATACGGCAATTTCCAGGGGATTTGCAAAGGCGAGCCAGAGATCTCCTCCGTTCTCCACGATTATTTCTGTGCATTCGAAAGAGGTTGCCAAAGCTTTGCCGATATGCTCAGCAATTGCGCCGGCGACCGCTGCCATGGGCCCAACCTTTGCCTTCACCCCAGCTTGCAGCATGGCACGAACTACAGGCGAAGCCGAAGGGTCGTCATCCATTGGTGCAAGGGTTTCAAAGAAGTTCACAGGCGACTTGTGCGCCCTGCCATACCCCTCAATCTGCTTCCGGGCATCCATGAGTGCCGCTGTCGTCGTTTTCTCCATTTGAGGGCTCCAGGATTCGGGAGAAACACCGATCCAGAGGTCGCTTTCCTTATACTGGATACTCCAAGAACGGAATCGCTGGCCCATGGCCTTCCGGTAGAAACGTTTCTGGAAAGGGGCTCCATGGTGCGGCGTGCCAGTATTCCCGTAATTGCTCGCATTCGTGCCCTCGCACATCCTTCAGTCTCCGAATTTAAGCGTAAAAAGCTTGAGTGGACATGCCGGTACACACAACCCACAGGCAATGCACTTGCTGCGATCGACATGCAATTTCCAGTCCGGTTCTCCGATCGTAAGGCATCCCGAAAAGCACACTGCGGTACACGCTCCGCAATCGATGCACGCCTCTTGCTGAAAGCCAAGGCTTTCCGCAATTGGAATCATACGCACGGAATGTTCGTTTAGAAATGCCTTAGCCCTCGCGAGGTAATCCGGCTCGCTCTCGATTTCGACCAGCATGCTCCCTTCGTGCCCGGGCGAAATCTCAGCGCGTAAAATATTCACTTTTACATCGAAATGCTTGACCAAAGTGTAAATAATTGGCTCCTCAACAACCTGTTCTGTATACTCGAGGATATATTTTTCTTTCATAGTGTTTCTCCTTCGACCCGAAGTGGGCGCATCACCGCATGTTCGGGCAGAGGTTGGACTGGTGGCGCAAGATGGAAAAGCCCTGAAGCTACTTGCTTTTTGAGGATTTCCGCGATTTCTCGTGCCTTTGCAAGGCTCGAAAGAGGAGCGGTTCTGATTTTCTTTCCTTTGAGCGTTACATAGCCCGACCGCAGTTCGGCATAGCTCACCTTTGAAATGCCAGGATGCCCATCAACCGCATAATCGCAGATTGTTGTCTGAATCTGCTGGTTTGAAACCGAAACGCTGCGCGCGATATCTTCATCCAGCACGGGTATGGGAATACCTACGCCTAGAAAGAGCGACACCCCATATCCTTCAAAATAGACTCCTTTGAGAAACGAAGATTGCATTTTTTTGAGATCTGCCGTGAGCATGAGTGTGCGCGCATTGCTCACAGGAAGCCCAAACTCGTTCTTGGGTTTTTCTGTATTGAATTGCGTACCGTTCCAGCTGACAAAGCCCTGGGCGCCGGCTAAGAAAACTCTCGTCCCGATACCGATTGTTCTGAGTTGTGGATCATTGAGCAGGGGAGAGAGCTCTCCTGAAGTCGAGTAGGTTATATTGCCGAATCGCGGCAATAGTGTACCCATGTATGTGTACATGATGCGATTGCTCGAATTTGTGGCCGCCGGATAGTTCTGGTATGCGTTGCGCGGATTGACCATGATGATTTCATTGACACTGTCTTTATCGATTATGGTGCGTACCGATCTTCGCGGATAACAGTCGGTACCTTTACCACGCGCTTCCAGCACAAGACGCTCTCCGCGCACCAGAGCTTCGATTAAATGTCCCCCGCCATAGCGAGGATTCGCAGGCGAGACTTCGGTTGTTCCGATATAGGCATCAACTGCTGCTAGCCCGCCAAATATCGGCACGCCGTTGAGCATAACTGATTCCATTCGCAAACCTGGTTCAGGGTGACCAAAATTGATAAAGCACCCTGATGAGCACATCGCGCCGAAGGTTGCGGTTGTGACAACATCTACCCTAGCTGCGATTTCCGCCGGCGAGAGTTCCGACGCCATGCGGGCTACTTCTTCGGCGGTGAGCACAACTGCTTCGCCACGGGCGATTTTTTCGTTGATCTCTTCATAGGTCTTTTGCATTTTTACCTCCCGCTCCGCGCAGGTTCGTCAGTCTCTGGTTGCTGACGCTCAGGCGCTTCGGATATTGAGGGCTACTATACGGTACTTTGGTATGCTTTTGAAGCATTTTGTAGGCTAAAATGCAAAAAAATACATTACTCCACAACAAGGATAAGGCGACGAATTTGTTCGTGTTTCTGATTCTTTTTCAATTTTTTGACCTGTCTGGAAAGGCAACAGCGCTGCGGTTGACTCTAAGAATCGTGTCAGCGATTGCTCATCGGATATTTGGCTGGCGAATACACAAACTCGACTTTGTTCTCGACATCGAAAAAACTCACAAAAGGAATTGCAAGATTAAGAAGAAAAGGGGCGCGTGAGCGCTCCTTTTCTTTATCATAAAGAATTCGACGCCCTTATCTCACGCTCGTTTTTTAAACTCGCTTCTTTCATACAAATTGCAAGTTGTATTTTCAAAGCGCAGCATTATCCGAACCAATCTTTATAATTCTAGGCCGAGTTTGCTCGTGCACAGCCCGCTCATTTTTCCCTATATATAAAATATATAATATTATATAAATAATAATATAAATATAAAAATTGATTTATATATTGCATTATTCTACATTCCTACTATAATAAGAGATGTATTCACATTGAGGAGGGAAGTTATGGAAGAAGTTGAAAAATTGTTGCACAAAGGTGTTTCACGCCGCAGCTTTCTGAAGAAAACCGGTGTCGGGCTCGGAGTCGCCGCGGGCGCGCTCATGTTTGGAACCGGAATCGCGGGCGCACAGGCACAGGGCGGTGTTGTTTCAGAATCACCGCTTCCCTATGTCGAGCTCGATCCCGAGGAGGCCAGACTCCGCGCACATGCGGCCTATTTCCGCGCAGGCTGCGCCTATTCAACCTTTTACGCGATCGTTTCGATGCTCCGCGACAAAGTTGGCGGACCCTACAACCAGATTCCGCTTCGCATGCTCGGCTATGGCCGAGGCGGCGCCGCGAGTTGGGGAACACTCTGCGGAACTCTGAATGGAGCCGGCGCGGCGATCAACCTCGTCGCCCCAGATGCCGACGTCAACAAAATTCTCGGCGATCTCATCGGCTGGTACACGATCACACCCTTCCCCTCGCAGGAATCCAACGATGTGGCCGTTGCGAATGGCTACAAATACGACGCGAAGGCCCCAATCTCAATCGCGCTCCCCCAGAGCACTTCGAACTCTCCGCTCTGCCACGCCTCTGTCGCGAGCTGGATTAAAGTATCCGGTTTCACAGCTTCGGCGCCTGAGCGAGCTGAGCGCTGTGGCCGCCTCTGCGGCGATGTCGCCTACAAAGCTGTCATGATGCTGAACGCTTGGAAAGCCGGCACATTCACCGCGACCTTCAAGGTCAGCGATGAGACCGCGGGCTGCCTCTCCTGCCACGGCGATCAGCAGGTTGGCAAAATGTCCTGCACGTCCTGCCATACCCCTCACTGATCGGCTACAATTCGCTTCTTTACGAGCGGGGTAGCAGCCCCGCTCGTTTTTTAGCTATGATTTCAGCGACTCCAAAGGGTGCGAGGATTCATGAACTCTTTTTTTGATAAACTCTACGATGCTCTGCGATCCATCAAGCTCGCGGTTGCTCTTCTTGTGTTGCTCGCGCTCTTCGCAATCGTAGGCGGGCTCATCCCGCAAGGAAAAGCGATCGACTACTACCTCACGAAATTTCCGGGTTCGGGTGGGCGCATCATACTTCGCCTGGGGTTCGATCACATTTTCTCGAGCATCGCATTTTTAATCGTCGCGGCGGTCTTTGCGATGAATCTGACGGTGTGCACGCTGCATCGGCTCGCGAACGAATTCACAAAACCGTTCAAGAAACGGCGCCATGGCCCTGATCTACTCCACCTAGGCCTCATTGTCTTGCTCTTTGGCGGCATTTTGACGGCGCGGACCCGCAGCGAATCGATCATCAATCTACGCAAGGGCGAATCGGCGGATCTCCCGGATGGCTCCAAGATTGTCCTCGTCGACTTGATCTATGAAGAGTATCCCGACGGTAGACCGAAGTCCTTCGAATCGATTGTCGCGATCAACCGTGCACCTGAGGCAGGCCTGGGTATTTTGGGCGGGAGCGCGGGCACGTCCGCCGCCGGATCGACCGTGGATTCAAGCCTCACCCAGCGCACCATCAAGGTAAACGCACCGCTCCGAGGCAAGGGCTTTTCCATATATCAGCAGAACTGGCATGCTGAACAACAGGCAGAACTCAGCGACGCCATGGGGCTCCGCTTTACGCTCGAGCCTGGCATGAAGGAGACATTCGACGGGGGCTTTGTGCTGTTTATGGCCGTAAGCCAGGCCACGGAACAGGCCGCCACCAAGGCGATACGCACACCGGACAGCGCGACCGCCACACAAATGGCCGACACCTCTCGAGATGCCATCTTCCTCCTCGAAAAGGGCGGCATGCGCACTGTGGTCAAGGCAGCGTCAGGGCAACCTGTCGGACCCTTCATCTTCCATGGTCTCAACGATCAATCCGTCTCGGGGCTCGCTATTGTAACCGACAAGGGCTACCCCTATGTCGCGGCGGGGTTTATCCTCGTCATTCTCGGTGTCTTTATTACCTACATTCGCAAATTGAAAGGAATGCTCGCATGATCGCCACTATCGCTTTTGGACTTCTCATCGTCAGCCTCATCATTCAGATTGTCGTACTCTTTAAAAAGGACGCCGGTCCCGACGGCATCACGCCATGGCTTTCGCTTATCGCAGGGGTACTTCTTCTCATTGAGATTGTGCGGCGAAGCATCGCGATCCATTTTGTCGCCCTGACGGGGATGTTCGAGTCGCTGATCTTCCTCGCATGCTTTCTTACGCTGCTGATCTTCGGGCTTCGGTATATCAAAACGACGAAGGGCAATAAGATTATTCCTTTCGGCGCCACCATTGTCGCAGTGATCTTCCTTGCGCTCGCAAGCTCACCGCTTGCCCCCGCGGACATCAAGCCGCCCGTGCCCGCGCTTCAATCCGGTTGGCTCGTGCTCCATGTCTCATTCACCTTTATCGGCGAGGTGTTTTTCACAATCGGATTTGTGAGCGCCATTCTCCAGCTCGCCACGAAGCGTGAAGAGAGGCGCCAGAGCTACGATCGACTCGCGTATACGAGCGTCGCAGTGGGATACCCTATCTTCACCGCAGGTGCATTGATTTTCGGCGCTATCTGGGCGGAGAAGGCTTGGGGTGTATGGTGGAGCTGGGATCCGAAGGAAACCTGGGCCCTTATTACTTGGCTCACCTACACTGCCTATTTGCACTTCCGACTCGTGCGCAAGAGCACAAGTAAACTTGTTCCCGCTCTTGTCATCGTCGGGTTCTTTATCGCGATGTTCACGTTCCTCGGAGTAAACTTCTTGTTGGGCGGCCTACACAGCTACGCATGAGGGCGTCGCGCAGCCAGTCCATCGGGTAGCGCGGCCAGCGGCGGGCGGTGCAGACGCGCAGTGTCTCAGGTTATCTCTTCGGGGGTGATTGTCCAATGCCCATCGAGGTACTTGAGGCGAGCTGCCTCCATGTCAAGCAGCCGACCATCTTCGCCCGCGATCCTGATTTTGTTCGAGAGCACATTGACCTCGATCACCTTGAAGAGCGTTCCATCATAGGTAAAGCGCGTGCCCTCGTTCGGCAGTTCTCGCCGCGCATCGCGGTAGAACTGGTGCTCATAGCTCAAGCAGCAGAGGAGTCTGCCGCAGGGACCTGAAATCTTGAGCGAGTTGAGTGAGAGATTCTGATCCTTCGCCATCTTGATTGAGACGGGGTTGAGCTTGTCGGAGAGACCATGACAACAGAGAATTCGACCGCACACTCCGCATCCCCCCGTGACTCGCGCCTCATCGCGCACACCAATCTGTCTAAGCTCAATCCGCGCGTGGAACACGCCCACGAGGTCCTTTACGAGGTCCCTGAAATCGACGCGGCTCTCCGCCGTGAAGAAGAAAAGAATCTTGCTATCTTCGAGGAGGCAGTGCGCCGAGACGAGTTTCATGGGAAGGCGGTGCGCTTCGATCCTGTCTCTGCACTTGTTGAATGCTTCTTTCTCACGATCAAGGTTATCGAGATAACGTCGATAATCGTCGACAGTCACAGGGCGCTCGATCAGCACAAGTTCATCAGCATTGACTACCGAGAGATCGCGCACCACACCGAGCACCTCGGCGAGATCGCGGCCGTATTTAGTGGGCGCAACCACGAGAGAATGGCAGGGAATCACGAAATCGTGCTTTTTCGTGGCGGATTCTGTGGCGTCAACTGCATCGTCGTCTTCGCGCTCCGTCTCCTGCGACTCCAATGTCGCGCACAGCACGCAGGAGTCGTCCGCCGCCTGCTCAGAAGCTTTTGTGAGCCGTGGCCCCGCAAGCGCCATCTCAAGATCGCAACTCTTCAAAAAGTGAACACCTTCTTCTGGTCCAGCGTAGTAGGCATGAAATGTTTCACTCGAGTGCGGCACCTTGAGACGGTATATAAGATGAGGCATTTCATCGGCGCACGACTGCGGCGACTTTTGCTCTCGTGGTTGCTCGAATTCTTCCTCGTGGAACGCATCGAGCATATCCTCGGGAAGCGCCCCTTCACTATATTGATCGGACATTGAGAACTCCTGATTCATTGTGCCTGGCTTGCGCGGGAAAACTTGCCTCTCACGATGGCGCCAGATTCCATCACCAGAGAATCGCCTACACAGTCTGCGTCGACATGGGCGGTAGCTACATAGCGTACTTCCCGCTGCACATTCGCGGTTCCGCTGAAACTCCCCGCCACGATGAGATCTCGCGCACGAATATCCGCACGCACCACCGCGCTCTTTGAGATTATCACAGATGCGCTGCTTGATATATTACCCGAAAATTCGCCATCGATGCGTACCATGCCGGGTGCGCTGATCGTACCCTGAGCCACGACGCCAACTCCGACCAGACAGTCGGAAAAGTCATTATTACTCATGGAATTCCTTACGTATGCTCAAAAATCGTAGTGGATCGATGAGGCTCGTGCCGAGGTACACCTCGTAGTGAAGATGCGGCCCTGTCGTTTTACCCGTGTTGCCGAGATAACCGATGACATCGCCCTGCGACACCCGCTGGCCCTTCTTCACTGCGAAGCTCCGCAGATGCCCATATCGCGTTGTAAAGCCATGGCTGTGCTGAATAGTCACCGAATTACCGAGGCTCGCATCGTAGTGCACGTCGATGACCTTGCCGTCCGCGGTTGCCAGAATCGGATCGCCCTGGCGGTTCGTCGAAATATCGATACCTGTGTGAAGGTACCACTGTCCAGTGGAGAATGGATTCTCGTTTTGACCAAAGTACATCGTGATGTGCCCGAGATTTCCCTTGATAGGCCAGATGTTCGGTATCTCAGTCATGATGTCCTTCTGTGTAGCGAGCACATTCGCGATATCATCGAGCGAGGGGAGGCTCTTATCGAGCGTCCCCGCGATACCGTTTAACCTGAGGACATCCCTGCTCACAGGATCGTCTGAAAGTTGACCAGAAATGAGGTCGGAGAGCCCCGCAGTTTTGAGGATTTCCGCCGAGCTCGGCGCGGCGTCTGTCTTTCCCCTAGCCTGAGCGATGCTGACTACCTGACCGAGCTTCTCCTCGAACTTTGCGGTTTCCGAGAGAAGCTGCTCGGTGGATTCGCGGAGTGTGTCGATACTCTTGTTAGCGTCCGCGAGCCGCGCGTCGAGCGATGCCGCCCTGAACGCCGTGACACCGTAGTGCCCCACTGCAAAAAACGATGCGCTCACCACTATCGTAAGCGCCGCAACAATCGCGGTGAGCGAAAATCGATTCATCTCGAACTTACGTGCCGCCCGCTCAGTGTGGGGAATCAGCGCGAGCGTCAGCCGGCCTCTGCCCCAGGCAAAGAAGCGACGAAAGGCCACGCTGAGCGCGGTGAGCCCCGATCCGAAGCTCTGCACAATGCGCCTATACCAGCGTTTTTCTTGTTCCTTAAAGCTGCGCAAGCCATCCGACACTTTATCACTCCCCGCTAAAACAACCGATTATTTCAAATCCGGCCAATAAATGTAGCATTTTCATGCGCGAACTGTCAAAGGAGCGTCGCGCACGCACATTCACGCTCGCTTAAAAATTCGCTATATTAGAAAGGAATAACCGGGCG
>DYLX01000009.1 GCA_020721875.1 Leptospira biflexa | reverse complement strand
CGAGATCCCATCTGACACTGAGTGACTATGTTCAACACGCGGTAGAGTACGGTTACGCATGGTTGCGCATGGTTGCGCGCGGTAGTGCACGCTCGCATGCGGTAGAGCACGGTTGCGCATGGTTGCGCATGGTTGCGCGCGGTAGAGCACGCTTGGCATGCGGTAGTGCACGGTGCGCGCGGCAGCGCACGCTTGGCATGGTGGCAATGACCGCACATCAAGAAACCTGCGATCACATGAAACACCTTTGCGGTGGAAATGTACTGTAAGTAAGAGGCGCGATACAATCACGCCTCTTTTTTATTCGGTGAGTTTAGAAATGCGTCGGGGATGGGGGATGCCAAGCCGGGTTAGCATGGCCCGGTACGCATCGAAAGAGCCTGAGGTGAGGATTTCAAGCGATGGCCCAGGGGATTGTGTGCGCGCTGCGCTTCCACCCTGTGCGCGCTCAGTGTTTCTAATTTGCGCGCGCCTGGCGCTGAGTTCATTGCCCGCCGCGCCGAACTCCTCGCGCGCAGCGTTGAGTTCTTTACGCGATACTCCGACCAGCGAGAGCACCGCCTGAGCCTGCAGGTACGCAGGATCGACAAACTCGACTGTGGGAGCGAGCGCTCTAAAGATGTCGGCCACGATGGGATAGTGCGTACAGCCGAGGAGCACGGTATGGATGGTGTTTGCCCCGCGCGCTGAAGCGGTGGACCCGAGCCGCGCGAGCATCGAGGAGACTTCGGAGCGAATGGCGGGCTCGTCGTCGATGGAGGTGTCGATGAGCGCGGCGAGGGTCGCGCTTGCGACTCCGTGCACATGCACATCCGGATTACGCGCCTTGGCTATCGCCTCGTGCATACCCGACTTTACTGTGAACTCTGTCGCAAAAAGACCAACATCATGCTCACCTCGCTCGGCGAGATATTCAGCGCCCAGACTGATGATGTCGATGAGTGGCAACTTCGTCCGCGCTCTGAGTGTCTCGACAGTGGCCGATATCGTGTTGCAAGCAATTGCGACAGCCTCGACGCCACTCGCCTCGAGATTTCGCAGCATACGCACTGAAAGTTCTACTATTTCATCGAGCGAACGATTACCATAAGGCACATTCGCGTTATCTCCCACATAGACGATATCTACGGGCGCTCCAAGTGCATAGATTCCCCGCACTACCGTAAGCCCGCCCATACCGCTGTCCATTACACCGATTCTGTGTCGCATGGGGAGTATTGAGTCACGAAGAGGTTTGTATGTCAATCGAGAGCGGATCGTGTCATTTAACAAATCGCGGCGCCGTCTGTCGTGGCTGAACTATGTCGCGCGCCATCTCACCTTGCGCGGCACTTGCGTAGCGTGTTTGGTGCCGCCTTTTCAGTTCGCAAGCAGTTCGAACCCCACACGCACCGAAACGCTGATCTCTAGCTCGCCTGGGCTCAAGAAGTCTTGGTTCGTGGCCGCCTTCACCATCACGAGAGCGCTGCTCTCCCGCGCCGTGAACGAGTCCTGCACATCGACCGACACGGGTGCTCCAAGCCTCACGCCGAGCGCTCCCGCCGCGGCACTTGCCTTCTTCGCGGCGTCTAGACAAGCGTCCCGAATGAGTTGCTCCTTGAAGCTCTCCATATCGGCACGCTCATACGACACCGAGCGAACCGCGTTGGCGCCCGCCGCCATCGCCGCATCGATCATCCCCGCCACCATTGGCAGACTGGAAATCTCTGCGGTGAGTGTCGTTTCCGCTGCATACCCGACGATCATGTTCTGCTTGTCGGGCTTTGAGCTGTACACGGGCGATACCTCGTAGGAGCTCGTCTTGATCTTCGAAGGGTCGAGTCCCGCCTGCGTAAGTGCCGATAACACCTTCGCGGCGCGATCGGCCAGCTGAGCCTGTGCCTTCTCCGCGGTATTTCCTTGCGTTTCAATACCAAGGCTCAGATATGCCACATCCGGCTCAATCGCCAGGCGAGCGTATCCTTCCACCTGAATCTTATGAGTGGTCTGACCCCACGCGGAACCGCCGGCCAAGGAAAAATAGACCACCATTGCCGCCGCAAGAATCATTCTTCGCGAAACAGCCCCTCGAACAGTGTGTCGACTCATGCTTCTACCTCCTCGAAAAGCGTGCGCAGTCGATCGCGATCCACGCAGGGCATCTGCGTGGCGAGTATCCCCGCGATCTGCTCAGTCGCGTAACCCGATTCCCGTATTGGCATCAGCATCCATACATGCATCATGTGCTCATACTCATAATAATCGAGATGGGTTCCAGTTACCGCGCACATATTCCACAATTTACGGCAGTCGGCGAGCAGAATATCTTTTGTGCCCACAAAGAGACTCAAGGGGGGAAGGTTGTTCAAACGCCCGTAGATTGGGCTGATCTCGTATCGCCGAGGGTTTGATCCCGCGGCCCAGGCCCTGCCTGCTACTCTAAGCGCCTCGACATTCAAAAAAGGATCGAGCGGCGAAAGCTGTTTAATCTCTGGATTCTCGAGGGTCACATCAAGCCAGGGGCTCAGCATGACTACCATCGTCGGAAGTGCTTGGCGCGCGTCTCTGAGCGCTTGCGCAAATCCCAGCGCGAGCCCACCGCCTGCTGAATCTCCCATTAACCCCACATGCCCAAACCCCATATGCCCAGGCGCGACCTTTGCGATCAACTTTTCCCAGAGCACGAAGAGCATGCGGTAGGCATCAGACCAGCGCTGTTGTGGCGCGAGCGGATAATCCGGCGCGATAATAGCTGTCTGCGTTGTTTCGGCGAGCCGTGCGAGAAAATTCCAGTGTTGGCGGGTAAAGGTCGTCACGTAGGAGCCGCCGTGGAGATAGAGAAGAAGGCGTAAGCACCCTTCGGTGCGCGGCATGAGGACATGGACCTGCCTGCCGGCGACTTCAAGGCTCTGTACCTCGAGTCGCGCGCGCACGGCACGAGTAGGCGTCGATGAAATGAGGCTTTTTGTGTAGTGACGCATGAAGAACCGAGGAGGAGAAGCATTAGGATCATGGTTTATCTTTGCGCGAACAAACACCTGCTCAAAAAGTGCGCTTCGTATACTCTGATGGCCTCGGTTGATAAAAATCATCGGTTATCCTGAGGCTACATTATATACTTTTCAAATGGTTTTAATAGCGTCTCGTAGGCGATCCGCAGATTTGTCTCGAATGTGGCATCGTCGGTCGGGCCATTCTTGTTGTGAATATTGCGGACGAGGGCCGAAGCGAGAATTTCAAACAGGTAAATGCGCTGGTGGAGTTCTCCCAAAATGCTCCGCTCCATGAGGCGCTGCTCGATCTTTTTGGAACCATACTTATAAAGCTCAATGAGTCTTGATTCGTCGATCGGAAGCTGCAAATTCATAATGAAAACAACTGCGTACATCTTGGGACATTCTTTTGAGTAGCGGAGAAGAGCTCTTCCCATCTCTATATAAGCGCGAAGCGGGTTCTCTGTTGCGGATTCAAAGTGTGGTTTGAGCTGGTCTTGAAGGTACCGCAACACTTTTTCGTGAGCCGCCGCGATGGTCACCTTGACCATTTCTTCTTTGTTTGAAAAGTAATTGTAGAGTGTCATGGGAGAAATACCCAAGCGGGAGGCAAGGTGCCTCGTGGAAAAATGCTCATACCCGGTCTCGCAGATGAGTGAGATCGCCGCGTCGACGATTCGGTTCTCATCTTCAAAACATCGTTCTCTGCTCATATTATTTTAAGTATTGTGGACAAAATGAGGGTCTCTGTCAATATAAAACCATTATGTAACGTGTAAGAAATCATTATACTGACGATACATAGTTGATTAAAATTATACAGAATACCCTTTCGCATCCTCGAGAGGCCCTGTATTGTGCCTTAGCCTCAGCGCGTATCGCCGATTTCGAAGCGCGCAAACAGTCATGGAGCTTCGCAAGAAATAGGAGACGCCTATAATCAGCCAGAAGTCGCTGATAGGCGGATTTGTGCCGATATTCCCCGGATTCTGGATGTACATGAAGTCGCCCGCTATTGAAGGCGATCGCATCGCCGCCGTACTCGTACTGATCTCCCAGAAATTCCTCTTCGTAGGGGAGCCCACCAAGGCCATTCAAGAAAAAGCCTGTGGGCAAGGAACATCTTGAGTTCGAGAATAACACTCGCTTGAGATCAATGAGTATCGATAAAGGTATAGACTGAGTCGGATGCGGGGTAATAGTTCACCAGATAGGGGAAAATGATGTCAGCAACATGTACTTGAAGTTTTAGCTATAGGCTGTGAGAAGGGCCTTGGTGTGGTAAAGAAGCTGGTCCCTGTTCATGAAATTGCCGGACTCACTGGCTTCCACGAATATCATTTTGAACGATTTCTTTCAAATAACTCTTGTTTCTCGAACTTCCTATTACGTATCCAAAGACCGGCATCAATGCTCACCATTGCACAATTGAGAACGTAGAGCCAGATGACAATATCGGGCTTTCCAACAAGCTTGTTCACAATACCCGAGACATATCCAACGATGACGATAATCGAGAACGCGAAACTTTTTCCCCCCGTGCTGCGTGATTTCCATGACCTTATTATAGAGACTGGCCACGCCGCACCAAAACACAGCAGCATAATGGCTTCAAAAATACTCATTTGTACCTTCTCTGCGATGTCCGGGCTCTCGCGGCAGTCCGCTAGACCGCGATACGCTCACTTAGAGGATCACCGTCTACCCGCTCCACGATCCGTGCGACATCGCCACTGTCTATTCACCCACCCTATACATCATTAATAAAAGAGGCTGCCATTATTGGCAGCCTCTCAATAGTTGCGGCGAAGAAGACTTGAACTTCCATGCCTCTCGGCACTAGCACCTCAAGCTAGCGTGTCTACCAATTCCACCATCGCCGCACGCTGTAGCGCTTATATATACTGTCGGGCGCGTGATTGTCAAGAGGTCAGAGTTGTTCATAGACACGCTCAATCGCGACACAGCGCTTTGAGTCTGGGTCGATGCGGAAGAGCGCACCCATGAGCGCCGCGCGTCCTTCGGCTGTCTCCATTTTAAATGGAATCTGCGTGAGAAAACGGCGGATACACACGTCGCCATTCATGCCGATTACAGAGTCGACGGGGCCGGTCATGCCGAGATCGGTGAGGTAGCCGGTGCCCTTGGGGAGCACGCGCTCGTCGGCAGTAGGCACGTGCGTGTGTGTCCCGGCGATCACCGAGGCACGGCCATCGAGGTACCAGCCGAGAGCCTCTTTTTCCTCGTTCGATTCTGCATGAAAATCGATGACCACAAGGGCATTCGGGTGCTCGCGCGCTGCGGCGGTGAGAATCTGGTCCGCACGCGCGAAGGGACAGTCGATATCGTACATGTCGCGCCTACCCTGGAGATTGACGACAAACCACTCGAATCGCCCTGCGCCTCCTCCCGATCGCATTATCGTTTGAGAGGGCGTGCTTACGCCGAAGTAGGCCACCGCGCGTCCAGGGAGAATTTTCGGATAATTCGCGGGTCTTAGAAGATTCTGCTCCACCTCGAGCAACTCGGGCGCCTCTTTGCGCTCCCATACGTGATTACCGCTCGTAATGATGTCGACGCCGTAGGAGCGTATCGCGGTAACTTCCTCCGCGCCGATGCCGAAGCCCTTGAGTGCGTTTTCGCCATTGGCGACCACGAGATCCGCCTCGGTTTTCTTGATGAGCGAGGGTAAAAACGTGAAAAGCGCCCGGAGGCCGGGCGCTCCCACGATATCTCCAATCATGAGGACATTGGCGGTATCAGAACTCATCGTGCGTATTCCACTATGCGGGTTTCCCTGATGATGGTCACTTTGATCCTGCCAGGATAACGCAGGTCTGATTCAATCTTCTTAGCGATGCTCTTGCAGAGCTCCTTTGCTTGATCGTCGGACACTTGTTCATTGTTGACAATGATGCGTAGCTCACGTCCCGCCTGGATGGCGAAGGCCTTTTCAACACCGGAGAAGCTCTCGGCGACTGCTTCAAGATCTTCGAGCCGTTTGATGTAGTTATCGAGCGTCTCGCGGCGTGCTCCGGGGCGTGCGGCGGAGATTGCGTCGGCGATTTGCACGATGACGCTCTCGGCACAGCTCGGCTCGACGTCGTTGTGGTGCGCGGCGATTGCGTTCACAATGCGCGCGTCCTCGCCGAATTTACGCGCAATTTCGACACCGATCTCGGCGTGGTTCTTGTCCGAATCGGTGACGATACCCTTGCCGATATCGTGGAGAAGCGCACCGCGTTTAGCCACCTCTCGGTTGAGTCCAAGTTCGGCCGCAAGGAGGCCTGCGATAACCGCCACTTCCTTCGAATGCATGAGCACGTTCTGCCCGTAGCTCGTGCGGTAGTAGAGGCGCCCCACAGCTCGAATGAGTTCAGGTGCCATGTTGTGCAAACCAAGATCGAACACAACCTTCTCGCCCTCATCGTAAAGCTTCTGGTTGATCTCGCGCGTTACCTTCTGCACCATCTCTTCGATGCGCGCCGGATGGATGCGCCCGTCGGCGATGAGCCGCTCGAGCGAAATTTTCGCGATTTCACGCTGGATTGGGTCGAAGCAGGAAATAACCACTGCTTCCGGGGTATCGTCGATGATGATATCGACGCCTGTGAGCGTTTCGAGAGTACGGATATTACGCCCCTCGCGGCCGATAATGCGCCCCTTCATCTCGTCGGAGGGTAAGCTGACCGACGACACGGTCGACTCGGCGGTCGACTCCGTCGCAATACGCTGGATCGTCGTGATGACAATGTCTTTTGCCTTCTTCTCTGCGGTGAGCTGAGCTTCCTGATCGATTTTATTGATGAGAACCTGCGCGTCGCGGCGGGCTTCCTGCTCCATGTTCTGGATAATGAGCTTTTTCGCCTCTTCTGAAGTAAAGCCTGAAACCCGCTCGAGCTCGGCGGCATAGCGCTCTTCCTGCCCCGCGAGGTAAGCTTCCTTTTCTGCGATCGTCGCTTCTCTTATCTTGAGATTCCCCTCAATTCGCTCGATTGACGAGAGTTTCGCGTCAAGGTTCTCTTCTTTGAGGAGAACGCGCCGCTCGTACTTCTGCAGCTCGATTCTCCGATCCCTTATTTCCCTCTCTTGCTGGTTTCGTTCTCGAATGATCTGATCTTTTGCTTCTACCAGGATTTCTTTTTTTTTGGCCTCCGCCTCTTTAATTGCATCCTGCAAAACACGCTCTGACTCCCGCTCTGCGGAAGAGAGCTGAAATCTGGCATATAGCCAGCGGATCATCCATCCTAGAAAAAGACCGGCAAGAGGAAGGACGATGTACCACACCAATGGTGCCATAACCCCTCCCTTCTAAAACGAATGCGGTCATTTTTGATTATACAGAAGGAGGGCCCTTTGTCAAGTTTAGCAGGAATTCACTAAATTCTCATTATTTCGAGCGTTTTTGCCATCTTTTCAGCATGCGGCTCGCTTGACAGCCCCCAATAAATAGCATATATTTTTAAAAATTCGCGAAAACTTAAGGACTGCGAATGCTTTCCAAGAGTTTTCAGGTTGGAATTGGCTGTTACATGCATTGTTTTTCCTTTCGTAGCACTGGCCTGCTGAAGGCGGCTGACGCACTCGCCGGTTTTTCTCATCTTCGTGTCTCATTCGGAAAGACCAAAAATAATCAAAACAGATCCTCAATTTCTCCTCTGAAGACTGCTGGACAGGTACCGCACGTTCAGGTTTTTGCGGCTGATTCGCCCTAGGCGGATCAAACCGGCCAACGTCGAGAGGACGAGGCCACATTGTTGAGGTTTTTCCGAAATGTCCAAGAAAATTTATGTCGGTAACATGAATTACAACACCTCCGAGCGCCAGCTTCAGGATCTCTTCGCGCAGTACGGCGATGTCACCTCCGTGAACATCATCGTTGACCGTTTCACCGGTAAGGCGAAAGGTTTTGGCTTCGTCGAGATGGAGAATCCCGAGGCAGCCGATGCCGCGATTGCGGCGCTCAATGGCCAGGAATTCATGGGCCGACAGCTCCGCGTGAACGAAGCGCAGGAGAAGCCCCGCTACGAAAGAGAAGACAACGGCGGATACAGAGGCCGCAGGTACTAAGAAATAAAGCTTGTGCATATCGCCGCCGGCGCGAGCTTTCATGTAAGAATCGGCGTAGGGCTGTGCCCCTCTAGGGGACGGTCCTGCGCCGATTTTTTTATTTGCCTACATAGCGGGCGGGGGAAAGCGGTCTGCACCACGAAATATGCGGGTCTCGCCGTTATGCAAGAGTGGTACGCGAACACAGGAACGCTGCGTCGCGCGCTCAGCACGGGGCGGATCCCCGCTCGTCTGAAATTGCACGCAAGCGCAGGAATGCTGCTACCTGTCTGAAACGCTGAGGGATTGGCGCCACGAACGTAGAGATTTCCAAAGGGCTCGAGGGGAGACTTATTCTGAGCCGATGTGCGTGGAGCATGAGGGTAACGTCCGGGAAAAGAGAATCACGCTTCGAGTACAGGGGATCGCCGAGGATGGGGCAGCCCAAATGCGCGCAGTGCACACGAAGCTGGTGTGTCCTACCGGTGCGGGGGTACAACGCGAGAAGCGAATACACCACGGGAGCCCCGCGCTCACGGTCCGCATCCGCATCGATTCGCCAGACGCGCCTCACGCGGTACAGGGTGAGTGCGTGCTTCCCTCGACCCTCGGGACTCACCGCGAACTTCTTGCGGTCGCGGGGGCTTCGCGCGAGCCAGGTATCGATTCGCCCGCGCTCGGTTTTTGGAACGCCACGCACAATGGCAAAATATTCTTTGTGAGCAAGCCGGTCACGGAACTGACGCGAAAGAAACTCGTGTGCCTGCGCAGTACGCGCGACAATAATGACTCCTGAAGTATCTTTGTCGAGTCGGTGTACAATGCCCGCGCGGGGAGGCGGCGCGCGAGGTTCTCCCTTTTGGAGTACCGAGGAAGCGCCGTGCGTCTCGAGCCAGAGTACGCCGTTGGCGAGCGTGCCGCTCCAATTGCCGGCCGCGGGGTGTGTCACCATGCCTTGCGGTTTGTCGATTACATAGACATCGTTATCCTGATAAATCAACTTGAGAGGTATCTCTTCGGCGACTATTTCTTCAGAAGGTGCCTCTGTCCACTCAAGGCGGAGCGCGTCGCCTCGCTTCAATTTACACGAGAGCTTTATTTCTCGGCCGTCGCGGTAGAGGCGCGCGCCGCGCGCCTTGAGCTGAGATCGCGTCATGAGCCCGAGCTCATCGGCGAGGTATTTGTCGGCGCGAATAGGCTGTTCGGGAGTAGCAAAGCCCTCCCAGTGCATCATGGAGGCCGCAGTTGGAGGAGCCAGAGAAGACGCGCCTTTTGCCGAGGGTGCGCCCACACCACGATCGGTACGCGGCTTTCCGCTATTTTTCCGCTTCATTGATCCACCCGAGTCCAGGTACTAGCCTTCGGTACTCTTCTGCGAGATCGAGAGAAGCAGTCGCACTCACGCCTGAAATTTCGCTCGAACCACTACATACTGACGCCATGTCTGACGTATCGCTCGCAGGGCTTTCCCCTGAGACGGGGTGAGGTCTTTTTCTCCGCGTGTGGCCGTGGATCCGCGCACCATACTCGACACTCCAGAGAAAGAGCCCGCAAGCCGGTGCTGTTGCCCCTGCCCTGCTCCGATCCTTCGATTCGAGGAGTTCGCGCATAAGCGCCTCACCGCGTTCGGGCGTGCTCGCCTCGCGCTCCAACTCGAGGAAGGTGCCCACGAGCGAGCGGACTTGGCGCCACAAAAACGCGTTTCCCGCAACCTGATACACCAGCTTCCCCTCGTTGAAGAAAAAAACCGATTCCGAAATGTGCCGCGAGCGCGATTGGCTCGCGTCCTGTGCGGAGGCAAAGGTGGAAAAATCGTGCTCGCCGAGTACAACGGATGCCATCGCGTTGAGCACGGTAACGCGCGGATAGTAGGGCACAAAGTGTGCATACCGAAGCGCAAATGGGTCGGGCGTACCACCACAGATTAAAAAATACCGATAACGGCGGAGGGAGGCGTCGAAGCGGGCGTGGAAGTCTCCATTTACCTCTTCAGAAGAAAGCACGCGCACATCGCGCGGCATGAGCTTGTTGAGCGCGAGCGTAAAACGATCGGCGGGGATCGAGGCAATATCAGTGTAAAAACCAGCAACCTGCCCCATCGCGTGCACACCCGCGTCGGTACGCCCCGCACCCGTGATGCGCATCTCGTGCCCGTGCATCTTCGCAAGGGCAGCCTCGAGCTCACCCTGCACTGATCTCCCATTTTTCTGCCGCTGCCAACCCGAAAAGTCGGTGCCGTCGTAGGCGATTGTGAGCTTGATCCCGCGCACCATGGATTGATGTGGCATATCAGTGTTCCTTCTCGATAATAACAAGCGCGACAGCGTTATCGCCTTCGTGCGTCATTGAAATGTGGATCGTGCCGCCGCCATGGCGCTCATATTCGCGGCGCGCCGCGCCTTCGAGCCTCATCACGGGGCGCCCCAATTGGTCATTCACCACCGCGACTTCTTTCAGCGCGAAGTGCGCGAGGCCCGATCCGAGGGCCTTGCCGAAGGCTTCTTTTGCGGCAAAGCGCGCCGCGAGCGAGAGGGCCATGCCCTTGTTGCGCGAGCGTGCAGTCTCAATTTCATCGGGGTGAAAAAAACGCTCAAGAATCGCCTGATTCTCAATCCAGCGGCGTATACGATCGACATGGACAATGTCGATACCAATACCAGAAATCATTGTTGGGCTCCTTCGTAGCTTTCGCGGCGCGATGGTGGCGCCTTTAGTACTCAAGCGTGCGGCACTTGCACCAGCGACATCCCTGCCATTCCCTTGACCCGCTTCTATGGGAACACAGGAAGTGGAGGCGGGGTTGGGGAACCGCTTGACTGCGGGCTTGTCGGCGTGGTACGCACGTGCACCGTGATCACAAGCGGCTCGTAGGCCTCGACTTCAAAGCCCTCGGGCACGACTGGTGTCAGAGGTATCGAGTACACTCCTGGCTTTGTTACGCCCTTAAAATCGGCTTCAAGGTGAGCTTCTACCGCCGCCGTGGCATCCTTCCCCTGCTTCGGCAGAAGCGTCATTTTACCTACCGGAATGGGTTCGACAATCGAGAGCGATGGATCGAGATTGAGGATCTGAATCGCGAGAGCATCGAGTGTGAGACGTCGCTCCTGCTTCTGGATTTTCGCGCTAAACTTGACCGTTTGAACATCGGAGAAACTGATCAGATTCGAGGGTTTGACAAGCGGAACCGTGAGCGAAAAATCCCCGGTTTTACCGTTGAGCTCGATGACATCGGTCGTAATGTCCTTCGTGCTGTTGATGAGATTCGTCGGTCCTTCGATAGCGGCTTCGGAAGGGACGATCTCGTAGGAGATAAGCTCGTAGCCCTGCTCTAAAAAGCCCTTGAAGGTTGGGCTGATCGGAACGCGTTTGGCGGCGAGACGCTCGAATGTAATAGGAACTTCGATGGGATCGGCGCGCAATTCGAGGGGATCGTAATTGACGGCATCGCCACGGCGCTCGAGCTTGACCGGTACGCGATACACGCCTTCGGTAGTGTAACGCGTCAAATCAAGGCTCGCCACAATATCATTCTCGCGGATGCGATAGATCTGGTCGCGGTCGCCTCGTATTAAAACGCGCACAGTCTTTGGGTATTCTGTTGCGGGCACAAAACTCCGCCCCTCCGAGATATTGAGGGGAACCGTGATGATCCGCTGGTCGAGTCGCGTCAAGTTGTAGAGAAACATTATGAAAATCGCCACGACGAGCGAGATTACCTTCGCGGGCCAATTATCTAGCAGCTTCGCGATTCTATCGTCAAGCTTCATTGTCGACCTCGGTGGTCTGGCTCACACCCCAATGCTCAGAGAAGAGAATTTGCAATCGATCGAGGATCTCTTCGGCCGAAAGGTCGTAAAAGAGCTTTGAATCATAAGCGAGAGAGAGCGCTCCTGTCTCCTCCGAGGCGATAAGCACCACCGCGTCGGACTCTTCCGAAATGCCAAGCGCGGCGCGGTGTCGAGATCCAAAGGTTTTGCGGATATCCTGCTGATCAGAGAGCGGCAAGAAGCAGCCCGCCGCCGCCAGGCGCCCCTGGGTAATGATCGCTGCTCCATCGTGCAGTGGATTGTCGTGCTCGAACACCGAAATAATGAGACTCGTGGAGATGATGGCGTCGAGTGGTATGCCCTTCTCGATATAGGATGAGAGTCCAACTTTTCGAGCAATGACAATGAGCGCGCCTCGGCGTTTTTCCGAGAGGTAGACCGCGGCTGAAACCGCCGCATCGATCCAGCCGGTGCGGGCTGCGGTTTTTTGGCGGATGATCGACTGGCGGCCGAGCTGTATAAAAATACGCCGCAGCTCCGGCTGCAAAATAATCGCGAGGCTCACCACGAGTCCTGGCGCGAGAATGTTCATGATCCAGGTAACTGTTGAAAGTTTGAGGAAAAATGCGGCGCCGTAGATGGCCACAAGAATAAGAAGGCCTCGGATGAGGTAGACTGCCTCCGTCATGACGAGGAGCTGGTAGGTCTTGTAGATGAGGAAGGCCAGAATGCCGATATCGAGCACGGGCCGGACATAGGTTGTGAGAAAACTAAGGAGGGCCGGGACGTTCATCGCAGCACCTCGACGAAGGTTTTAAGCGCGTCGAGGGTTTCAGCCACATCATGTACGCGGAGAATCGAGGCGCCATTGCGCCAGGCGGCAAGCGCCGCGCCGAGGCTGCCCGCGAGGCGGTTTGAAATGTCTCTGCCAGTAATGTCGCCGATGAGCCGCTTGCGCGAAACACCGACCAGCACGGGGTAGCCGAGCACTGTGAGCTGATCGATGCCCTTAAGGAGGGCGATGTTGTGGTCGGCACG
This sequence comes from Leptospira biflexa, assembly GCA_020721875.1. Taxonomy (GTDB): domain Bacteria; phylum Spirochaetota; class Spirochaetia; order Treponematales; family Rectinemataceae; genus Rectinema. The sequence goes on along the minus strand of DYLX01000009.1, from coordinate 45,828 downwards.
CTTACCAAAACCGATGCCTGGGTCGAGGATGATCGACTCCGGCGCGATTCCCGTCGCGAGGGCGCGGGCGGCCGAGGCGCGCAAAAAGGTAGCCACTTCGCTCACACAATCGGCATATTCCGGGTTGTCCTGCATGGTGGCTGGGGTGCCTTGCATGTGCATGATCACGGCCGAGGCGCGGGCGCGCGCGATGATGCTGGCCATGCCGGGGCGCGCGAGGCCCTCGATGTCGTTGATGATGTCAGCGCCCGCGCCCAGCGCCAACTCCGCGACCTCAGGATGTCGTGTGTCGACAGAGACTACGGCATCGCTCACGGCGCGAAAGCCACTGAGAACGGGAAGAAGCCTCGCGATCTCTTCGCGCACTTCGATTTCGCTCGAACCTGGCCGCGTTGACTCAGCGCCGAAGTCGATAATACGGGCTCCCTCGCGAACCATTGCGAGCGCTTTTTTAATCGCCTCATCAGGATCTGGAGCCCTGCTCTCTTCGTAAAAGGAATCACGGTTCACGTTGACAATGCCCATAATGAGGGGCAGTTCGCCCGGCAAATTCGGAAGCGTGAGCATGCGGCTTCTAGGCAGCGCAAGAACACGGTGCTGTTCAGCGGCCATGCTGTACCTCGAGGGGAGCGTGGCGTGAACTCTGGGCCTGCACTCTGGGCTTGACGAGTCCCAAGCCCTGGGCCATCTCAGAGACAACTCGGGTGATTCCTTTCTCATCGAGCCCCGCAGTCGCGAGAAGCTCCTCTCTCGTCGCCTGAGCGAGCGGAATCACGTCGAATCCGCACGCGGTAAACATCGCTCGAACGCCACGACGCGCAAGCATCGCACCGATCGACTCTCCCACACCTCCCGCCCGCACACCATCTTCGAGCGTCACAATGCCCTCGTATGGTGCGCACAAATTGGCAAGATACGTTTCATCGATAGGCGCCGCGAAACGAAGGTTGTAGACATCGATTTTTAGCCTCAATTTCCCTAGCGTATCGGAGACTGAGGCTGCGTGGTGAGCAAGCGGTCCCAAGGCAATCACGAGTATTCTTGCTCCCGCGCTCTTGCGAAAGAATGTCCCCTTCCCCAGCTCAATCGGCGCCTGGCTCGCTCCTGAACAGACCGAAAAGGCTTTCGGATACCGCATAATCGCCGGCTGCTCGAGCGTAAGTGCAAAATTCACAAATGTGGTGAGCTCGTCGGCATCCGCGGGCGCGAACAGCACGAGATTCGGCATCGCCTTGAAGAGCACCAGATCGTAAATGCCCTGGTGTGTCTCCCCGTCTTCTCCCACCGCGCCCGCGCGGTCAAGCGCGAAGAGCACGGGCAGCTTAGCGAGTGCCACTTCCTGAAACACCTGGTCGACGGCGCGCTGCATGAAAGTCGAGTAGATCGCGACCACAGGCCTAAGGCCACCCTGCGCAAGCCCTGCGGCGAAGGCCACGGCATGCTGTTCCGCGATGCCGACATCGTAAGCCCGGTGCGGCCACCGATCGGCGAGCTTCGAAACTCCGGTTCCGGTACTCATGGCGGCAGTTACCCCCACTACGCGCGGATCGTTCGTGGCGGCACCCAGTAGCGCGTTTGCGAAGGCCGAGGTAAAGCTCTCGCCATGGCTCGATGTTCCCGGTCCGGGAATATCGGGGCAGGCGGGGCCAATGCCGTGGAAGCTCTCAGGGTCATCTTCGGCCTTCTCGAGGCCCTTGCCCTTCTTGGTCACCACATGCACAACAACAGGTCTGTTGAGGTACCGGACATGGGAAAAAACATCGACGAGCGCGGGGATGCTGTGACCGTCTATGGGCCCGACATACTCGAAGCCGTAGTCGGCGAAGAGGTTCTCTTTGAAGAATATGGCCTTCACCGCTCGCTTCGCCCTTTTTATAAAGGCGTAGAGCGTGTTGCCGACACGAGGGATTTTCAGCACAAAGGCGTCGATGCGCGCGCGGAAAGTCTGGTAGCGGACTGAGGCTGAGAGCTTTGAGAGGTAGCGCGATATCGATCCCACCGAGTAAGAGATCGACATGCGATTGTCGTTAAGCACCAGGATGAGGGGAAGTCCGAGCTGCCCGGCATTGCTAAGGCCCTCTATCGAGAGTCCTGAGGTGAGCGCGCCATCGCCGACCACTGCGATGACGCGTCCTGTCAACGACTGACGGTCCCGCGCGGCAAGGAGACCGAGGGCGGACGAAATCGCGGTTGAAGAGTGGCCTGTGTTGAATATGTCATGTTCGCTCTCCGCGCGCTTGGGAAAGCCCGACAACCCGCCCTTCTTGCGCAGCGTGCCGAAGCGGGAGGCCCTCCCTGTGAGAATCTTATGGGCGTAACACTGGTGGCCAACATCCCAGACAATCGCGTCGGAAGGAGATTCGAAGACGAGGTGGAGCGCGATCGTGAGTTCGACGACGCCGAGGTTCGATGCAAGGTGCCCGCCGTTACGCTGCACAGTTTCGATGATGCGCAAGCGTACCTCTTCGGCGAGTCGCCTCAGTTCGGATATCGATAAATTCCGCAGATCCGCGGGACCTGAGATTCGATCGAGCAATGACATGTCTTTGTACTGTATCATCTCTTAGAAACGATTTCCAGCGCGGGGATCATATCCCCGTATCTTGACAAATACACTCGAGAGACATGAGAATTCGCTCCGACAAAGCGAGGAGAATTCAGAATAGACTACATTCTCGATGAACTCGCTCGATTTTACACAGTTATCAGGCTTAAACCCTTTAGGAGGATTCCTGTGGAAATGTTCACGCTTGAGCACCGATGCATGGAGACCTCTATCGTCGAGCCCAAGCGAATTATGCACAATGGCAAGGTGATGTCCGAAGGCTCTGCCACGGTGGTATGGCTAACCAAGATGTTCCGCCGAATTGTCTTTGGCGAAGGGATTCAGCCTCGCTCGACTTCGTGCTGCGGCTATCTGGCTTTAACCGTACTCCAGAGACTGGCGAGTACCGGAAGATCCAAAGGGGCGGCCTCGATCAGTTTAACACCATGTAATTGCCTATGAATATCAATTTAAAAATCCTCCATCTGCACCGCGCCTTCTTCTATACCCCAATGGAGAAGCCCGCGAGTGTTGACGAGGCAGCACTCTCCGGACTCGCGGCTCAATACGGAGAATGTCTTCTGGTGTTTGCTGAGACCGGCCTCTCCACGATAACCGACGATGGGCCCGCGCTTTCGGTCGCCCCCATACCCATTGCCGTTTATAAAGCCGTGCCGCAAGAAGTGCCGGGAGGATTCTCGCTCGACTCGGGCGACTATCTTTTCTTCCAGTGGCGAGCGCGGAATGCGTCTGGAAGTGCCCCGATTAGCCACGCCTCCTCCCCGCCGCTCTTCCAGATTCTTGAAGAGGTCCTGCGTGAGGCATGGTGGCAGAGAATCGAGTGTTCCGGCCCCTGGTTTCTGCGACTTGTGCCGGAGGATGAAAGAGTCGCCTTGCAGATCCTGCGACGCGCGCGAGATTGAGGCGCCAATGCCGGGCTCTTCAGCCCGCCGAGCCTTGCTGAACATTGCCGAGCATCGCAGAGCATTGCCAAGCCAGCGCAGCCAAACCCGCGAACCACGCACACGACGAACGCGGCATCAAAAACAAGAGCGCTCCTCGCGGGGCGCCCTTCAATTCATAGCGAATTGTCGTTACTCAATCGTGGCATAGATACGCCGCACACCAGCGCTCGAGGACTGTTCCTTTAAAATCTTGAATGTGCCGATCTCTCCAGTATGGCTCACGTGCGGGCCGCCGCACACTTCTTTGGAGAAATCACCCATTGTGTAGACCTTGACCACCGACTCGTACTTTTCTCCGAAGAGCGCGATGGCGCCCGAAGCCTTCGCCTCGTTGAGGGGCATCATTGTCATTGTGACGGGCAGGTCGCGCGCGATCTGCTCGTTGACAATTCTTTCGACCTCGGCGAGCTGTTCGGGTGTCATAGGCGCAGGATGAGAAAAATCAAAGCGCATGCGCTCGGCGGTAATGTTCGAGCCCTTCTGCGCCACATGATCGCCCAGCACAATACGGAGGGCCTTGTGGAGGAGATGGGTTGCGCTGTGGTAGCGCGTGACGATCTCGGAATGATCCGCGAGTCCGCCCTTGAATACCTGTTCGCTCCCCGCTCGCGAGAGCTCTTGATGCTTCTTAAAAGCCTCATCAAAGCCTTGCCGATCGACCTTGAGCCCGTGCTCTTCTCCGAGCTCCTCGGTGAGCTCGATGGGGAAGCCGTAGGTGTCGTAGAGTTTAAAGGCGAGTCGCCCAGACATGATTTTTTCGGGATTGCGCAGAAGATTGGGGAGCATCTTCTCGAACTCATGTTCGCCTTTCTGCAGGGTTTCGAGGAATTTCTGCTCCTCGCGCTGGAGCTCCTCGAGGATACGCGCGCGGTTCTCCACAAGTTCAGGATACGGTGCAGCGTAGATATCGATGACGGCAGCTGCCGGCTTATCGAGGAACAGGCCTTCGATGCCGAGTTTACGGCCGTGGCGCACTGCGCGGCGGATAAGGCGGCGCAACACGTAGCCTGCACCTACATTCGACGGCAGCACCGCCTTCGGGTCACCAAGAATAAAGGTTGCGGCGCGCGTGTGGTCGGCCACGATACGGAAACTGCGGTCGAGTTCCGGGTCGTTACCCGGCGCGCCGTACTTCTTGCCCGTGAGCGACTCGAGCGCGGCGAGTACCGGCGTAAAGGCCTCGGTTTCGTAGACCGATTTCTTGCCCTGGAGCATGGCGACGGTGCGCTCGATGCCCATTCCTGTATCGACACAGGGGTGCGCAAGCGGTTCGTAGACACCTTCGGCGGTCTTGTTATACTGCATGAAGACATCGTTCCAAACCTCGAAGTACTTTCCGCAGTGGCAGCCGGGGCGGCAGTTGGGGCCGCAGGCCGGTTTACCCGTATCGACAAACATCTCGGTGTCGGGGCCGCAAGGGCCTGTCTCACCTGCGGGCCCCCACCAGTTGTCTTCGCGCGGGAGGAAGTAGATGCGCTCAGGTGGGATGCCAACCGCTTTCCAGATCGCCGCCGACTCGTTGTCGCGTGGAATCCCTTCTTCACCTGCAAACACGGTCACGGACAACTTCGCTGGGTCGATGCCAAGATACTCAGGGCTCGTTAAGAACTCGTATGACCAGCGGATTGCCTCGTTCTTGAAGTAGTCGCCAAGCGACCAGTTACCGAGCATCTCGAAAAAAGTGAGGTGGCTCGGGTCACCCACCGCGTCGATGTCGCCGGTGCGGATGCACTTCTGGTAATCGGTGAGGCGCTTCCCGGCCGGGTGCGGCTCTCCCAGCAGATAGGGAACGAGGGGGTGCATCCCCGCCGTGGTGAAAAGCACGGTCGGATCGTTCTCGGGGATGAGCGACTTGCCGCTGATCTCCGCGTGTCCGTGGGCCTTAAAAAATTCGATGTATTTTCTGCGTAGTTCGTGGATTGTAATCATAGCGGAGCAAGTGTAGCGGAAGCCGACCGACGTGGTCAATGAGAGGTACGATCAGGGGCGGTAGTTGGCGTGCTGCTGCGAGCAGCTTCTGAAGGCGCTTCTTTATGTGGTGGTGCACACGGGCCTTAGCATATGCATAAGATGCCTGCGCGGTAATTCCTTTCGATTCCTTGTTGCTGAATGAATGTTCATTCATTATAATACCAGACAGGAGGTAGTCCATGCGTGTATTCGTGACGGGTGGCTTTGGAAATGTAGGGATGAGCACGGTGCGCGCCCTCCTCGCAGCCGGCTTTGAAGTCTCTGTTTTTGAACATCCCTCAGCGCACAATCGACACATGCGACGGCTCCGTGAACTTGTTCGGGACTCACGCGGTCGCATCACGGTATTTTATGGAAATATCACCGACGAGCGCGCACTCTCGGAGGCGATGGCATGCATAGGTGGAGGCGGTCCCGATGTGGTAATTCACCTCGCCGGCATCATCCCCCCTCTCGCGGACGAAAAACCCGAGCTCGCCTACGCGATTAATGTTGGAGGTACACGCGCGCTGCTCAGCGTCTGCGCATGTCTCCATCCCGCTCCGCGCATCGTGTTCGCTTCGAGCGTCGCGCTGTATGGCGACCGTCTCGCAAATCCCATGATCTCCGTTGCCGACGCGCTCGCGCCCAACGACACCTACAGCCATACGAAATTGGAGTGCGAAGCCGCACTCCGCGCGAGCGATCTCGAGTGGACTATCCTCAGACTCTCCTATGTTGTTTCAAGCGATTGGCTCCCCTTCTCGCCCATGCTCTTCGATGTTCCGCCGGAGACCCACTTCGAGGTGGTCCATACCGAAGACGCCGGGCGGGCCTTCGCGCGCGCGGCAATGGTGGGCGGCACAGGCAGAGCCTTCAATATTGGTGGAGGCCCCTCCTGCAGAACAACCTACCGAGCCTACCTGGATAGGCTCATGCGCTGCTTTGGTCTTGGAAACTCGTCCTTTCTGCCGGACGAGCTCTTTGCGAAGGGCAACTTTCACTGCGGATGGTTCTCAGATTCGCAGGAGGCTGAGGATCTCTTTCATTTCAGAAGCAAGTCACTTGAAGATTATTATTCAGAAGTCGCGTGGAGAATGCGCGTGGTACGACCTTTCGTGAGCATTACCGGATGGGCAGTAAAACCCTGGATACGCTCGCTCAGTCCCTATCGGGGAGTGGTTGGCCCAGCGCATTCTCTGCGACTTGTCGGAGAAATCGCTGAATATCATCGACGCTCACGCCAAGATCCGTCTTTGAGGTGATTCTAAGCGTTTCGAGTGAGCCGAGAAGCATTACGGTAATACCCGTGCTGTAGAGCCTCGGATCGGTGAAGGGCGTGTTGGCGGATGCACAGTCGGCAACAAGTCGCGCAATCAGATCAGATAAATATTGAAGCTTCTCTTCGAGCTTCGCGGAAGAACGCGCCTCTGCAAGGAGAAGCATGATGAGGTCGACATCGCTAAACAGCATGGGAAGTGCCCGGTTGACGAGAAATGAGAGCGAGTGGAGCGACTTTTCGTGCGTATCCGGCCCTATCGCCGCAAGGCCGGCCTCAAGCCACACGCGAAACTCATTCCAGCCCTCCTCGATGATAATTTCAACAAGAGCCTGCTTCGAATCGAAGTAGGTGTAGATGCTGCCTACAGGGATACCGATTTCATCGGCGATTTCTCCCATGGAAACTGCAACACCCTTCTCCGCGAATAGCCGCTTTGCTGTTTCGAGAATGAGCTCGCGCTTTTCGATTGCCTTCACTCGAGCCATCGATATCTCACTCCCTCGTTTCTTCGAATACGCCCTTGCTTTTGTTTTTATGGACATCCTTCCAACCGAAGATTCGCCCATTCATCGAAATATAAACGCCCGGAGAAAGGAGCTGAACCGCGGCGAATGCAGTTCCGAAGTTGAAGAGCGCATCCGAGTCGAGAATCTTGTACGGGATCATCGCGCCGGTGAGCACGATGGTCTTATCGATTCCCGCGTTGCCGAGAAGCTGCGCGGTCTGCGTCATTGTGTCGGTTCCATGGGTGATTATGATTCTCTTTTCAGGTGCGCGCATGCACGATTCCAGCACTGAATGACGATTCTCCTCCTGCATGAAGAGACTGTCGATGAGCTGATTGAGCTCGACTTCCACGGGGATGGAGACGCGAGCCCGCCGAAGAATTTCGGGGACATGGGTCTCGGTAAACGTCAATTCCCCCTTTATTTCATCATAATGTTTATCAAAAGTACCACCAGTAACAATAATGCGGACCGGTTCTACGCTCATAAGGCTTTTATATTATCACAGAATTAATCTCATTTCCAGCTAAAGTTGCTATGCGTTGGCATAATATATACATATTATTATAATAACGTTTTTTATAATATCTTATAATTTGGTAGCTTGACTAATCCCATAAAATACTTTTTATTTCTTAAGATGTGTGATATTTATTTATTGGAACTTTTGGTTCTTTTTTAGGAGGATTTTTATCGTGCAGTCTGTGAATAATCAGAAATTAATCGCGAGAAACAGGGCGGCAAAGCTTGTAATTGCTGCCTCTTTCTGCATCTCGCTGTTTTTTCTAATTTCATCTGCTGCGACGTTACTCGATACAAATAGATCAATTAATTCACATAACAGCTCATCGAGTATTTTATTTTCTGTAAACATTGGTAAAATATATACCTATAGCGATCCTATTTCAAAGCTCTATAGTGATTCAAAAACTAAAGATCAAGTATTAAAATTTTTTTCATCAATAACTAATTCGGAAAAAGTAGCAAAGGCCATTCTTGAAAATTCGATTGCTAACAAAGTGCGCCCCAGCCTCGCCTTTGCGGTCGCCTACGTCGAGAGCCGCTACGACCCAAAGGCTCGGTCGACCAACACGGTGGGCTCGCTCAACCGAGGACTCTTTCAGCTCAACTCATCGGTCTTCGGGCGCATCAGCGATCGCGTGGTGCTGGACCCTTACCACAATGCAAGACTCGGGCTTGGTCACCTTCAAGAATATTTGAGCAAAAGTAACGACGAATTCACTGCGCTTGCAGCCTATAACGCGGGCATCACCCGAATCACCGAGAAGGGGGTGCCAGGCATGACTTTTAAATACATCTCCGAAGTATCCATAATGGAAAGAAAGATCATGAATCTCTTTATCGCGAGCATGGCCCTCAGCGAAAAGCCTCTTTAGCGACAAGCCTCTTTAAAACAAGGATGCTCTCTGAGCCTCACCCTGAAGTTCTTGGGCTTCGCGCCGCATACTTTTTACAAAGGGCGAAAGCGCTTCCTGAAGTCCCGCCGCGTCCTTTTGGCCCAGCACCACGAGTCTGAATACCGCTGCTTCTACCAGGGCAAAAAACATTTCGACAGTACCTTTTACCGAAGAACTCTCGTCAAATTCGCCCAGCTTCTTTCCCTCAATGACAATGCCCGCAAGAATGTGGCGCATGCGAACCGTGCGTCGCCGAACACGCTCGTCCGGGTTGCCGCCCGAAGCCCTGAGTCGCAGAAGATAATCCATCACCACCGACAGAAGTTTCGATTCGCGCTCACATGCGTCGACCACCATCTCACTGATTTTGAGGATCTTCGCGTCGCAGTGCATACTCTGATTGTGAGCCACCACCGCGATCTCGGTTTCGAGCGAACCGAGAAAGCGCTTGATGCTCTCCGCGAAAATTTGTTTCTTGTTGTCGAAATATAGGTAGAGAATCGTACGCGTGATACCACAGCGCTCGGCGATTTTTTGAAAGGTGGTATCTTCGTAACCCTCTTCGATGAACACATCGAGAGCTTTCTCAAGTATCTCCTGCTTACGCTTCTCATGCGCGATCTGTCCAGACAAAATGACCTCCAATGTCGATATGTTATTATAACATAGCACTTATTCATAACACAACGATCATTTTTTCGCTACACTTCGTTGCTCGCGCATAGAATAACGAGTATAGTTATGCCAGGAGCTGAATCATGGCGTTGCAGATACAGCGGACTCTCAGGACCCCTCACTCTCCACCACGGCATCTGTGGATGCTTTCGGGGTCAATCGCGATTCCCGACGCGGTCTCTGCGCGCCTCATGGCGCAGAAGTATCAGTTTCCGGCGGGAGAATTGCGCGCGATTTCACTCCTCGATGATTCCTACCGCATCATTATCGCTCAGTATCGGCACCAGGCAGCGACAGAACTTGCAAGCGTCGCAAACAACGCCGCCCAGACCGACGAAGAACGTAAAAGCCTCTCACTCGTGCTCGCAGAACTTGCCTCGGAGTTTCCCCCCGATTCGGTATACGATGGCATTTCATCCCCAGACGACTGGATTGATGCCTTTAGTACCGCGAAGGATGGAACGCGTATTTCCCACCGCGAAGCGGCTCTCGAGCAATTCATCCTCGTCAAGCTGATAAACGAAAATCCGGCCACTGGACCTTACAGGATACTCTTCGACGATGGCGTCTCACCTTCAGGTGACGCGAGCCCAGGTACTCTCTCGGCGAAGGTGCCCTACTTGCGCGCTTTCGCAATACTTGAAGCGGCGATGCGGAAAATGCCAGGTGTCTTTGGAACGAAGAACTCGACACTCGATCTCATCAACTTCCTCCGCGAGCCCGCCAAGCGCGCGCCACAGTCGCTCAAGGCCCAGCTTGAGTGGATACTGCACAACTGGGGACCGCTCCTCGGTGACTTCAGCCTCACCTTGATGGCGGGAATCGACATGATCGCCGAGGAGAAAGCCGCGAGGTTTCCTCCTGGTCCCGGTCCGGCTGTCGCCTACAATTACCGCAGCAGCAGGCACGAGTACGAGAAGTTTAGCCCCGACCGAAGCTGGATGCCCTCACTCGTCCTCATCGCGAAGAACGCCCTTGTCTGGCTGCACCAACTCTCGTTGACCTACGCGCGCGAGATTACCCGCCTCGATCAGATACCTGAGGAAGAGCTCATCACAATGGCCGAACGTGGCATTAACGGACTCTGGCTGATCGGTATCTGGCAGAGAAGCCCCGCGAGCGAGAAAATTAAGAAACTTTGCGGAAACCCTGAAGCGGCAGCCTCGGCATATTCACTTTTCGACTACGAGATCAGTCCCGAACTCGGTGGCTGGGAATCGCTCGATGCGTTTCGGGACCGCTGTGGCCAATACGGCATTCGGCTTGCCGCAGACATGGTACCGAATCACACGGGAATCGATTCACGCTGGGTTCGCACGAGACCAGATCTCTTCATGAGCCTCCCTTACTGCCCCTACCCCAGCTATACATTCAATGGCCCCGACCTCTCGAGCGACCCCTCTGTGGGAATATGGCTCGAAGATCACTACTACAGCCGATCCGATGCGGCAGTGGTGTTCAAGCGGCTCGATCGGCATTCGGGCGAAGTTCGCTATCTCTATCACGGAAATGATGGCACCGGCATGGCCTGGAACGATACCGCGCAGATCGATTTTCTCAACCCCGCGGCGCGAGAGGCGGTAAAAGAGCGGATTTTGCATGTTGCGTCGCATTTCAGCATCATACGCTTCGATGCGGCGATGGTGCTCGCGAAACAGCACATCCGTAGGCTGTGGTACCCAGCCCCAGGCGCAGGTGGTGCGATTCCCTCGCGCTCCGAGCACGCGATGAGCGATGAAACTTTCGACAGGGCGATGCCCAATGAGTTCTGGCGTGAAGTCGTCGATCTCTGTGCCGAAAAGGCGCCGGACACGCTCCTCCTTGCGGAAGCGTTCTGGCTCATGGAAGGTTACTTTGTACGGACGCTCGGCATGCACCGCGTCTACAATTCAGCCTTTATGAACATGCTCAAGGATGAGAAAAACTCGCTCTATCGGCTTACCATCAAAAACACGCAGGAGTTCGACCGCGACATCCTGAAGCGCTTCGTCAACTTCATGAGCAACCCCGACGAAGAGACCGCAGTGGCGCAGTTCGGCAAGGGCGATAAGTACTTCGGCGTTGCCACGATGCTCGCGACCACTCCTGGGCTCCCCATGATCGCCCACGGACAGATCGAGGGCTTTACGGAGAAGTACGGCATGGAGTTCAAGCGCTCCTACCACGATGAAACACCCGATCGGGACTTCATCGCGCGCCACGAGCGCGAAATATTCCCGCTTTTCCGTATGCGGCCGCTCTTCTCCGAAGTCGAGCACTTCTACCTCTTCGACTTTGTGCGCGACGATCGTACCATTGATGAAAACGTGTTCGCTTACAGCAACGGACAAGGTAATCGGCGGGCGATTGTGGTGTACAACAACCACTGGGAACGCAGCTCGGGGCGCATTCACACCTCGTGCGCATTCATGCGCAAAACACACGATGGCGGCAAGCGCCTCGAGACAGTGAGTTTAAGCCAGGCGCTCGGAACCGATCCATCTCCCGACAACTATGTGATTCTCCATGAAATACGCTCAGGCCTCTGGTACCTCTACCGCAGCGAGGACATCGCCACGAGGGGCCTGAATATCGCGCTTGAGGGCTATCAGAGCAAGGTCTTCATCGACATCGTGAATGTGCACGACACTGAGGGATGCTACGCGCGACTCTATGAAATTGTCGACTCGAAGGGCATCGCCGACCTCGACGACGCCCTGCTCGAAGCCGATCAGCCCGATCTCTTCAGGGCGCTGCACAACGCAATCAGCAGCCTGAGTAGCGTCGAAGTGGTAACGGAGTATTCAAAGTCTGAGGCGATACAGCGCGCGGCGATTTTTGCTGAGATGTTCTTCTCGCGGCTCTGTGCGGTTGCGGGCGAACATGAGGGGCCAGCTGTGTACCGCAGCGAGGCGATCGCAGGAGCCGTATCGTGGCTCAAAACTGTGCTCTCGAGGCTGTATAGCTCCGATTGGGAACTCTCGCCGCGCGAGCGGCTTACACTCCTCGTCTACTCATTCGTTTCGGCGCTCGCAAAGTCCTTCGTCGCCGATGGCTCAGGCGAAGATATCAGCCGGCTCACGAGCGAATATCGCCTCGCCAGAAAGCTCGTAGACTTCGCCTCGGAACTGAGCCGCGGTATGCCCGAAAAGGAGCGGGACAGCGACATCAATGTGTGCGCTTCGATTGCAATCGCGTGGGCGCTCCGCCCACAAGGCCGCCAGTCTGAAACCACGACCGAGCACCATATCTACGAAATACTCTCGTGGGCATTCTCAGATTCGCTCATGCGGACTGCGCTCAATGTGAACCACTACCGACGAATCGAGTATTTTAATAAGGAACGTTTTGAAATATTCGCGCGCCTGCTTCCTGAATTCGCCCGCATCGACGCGATCCGCCCATCCGGCACAGGTATGGTTGAACTGGATCGCGAGAGGTGGAACGACTTTGAAGCCCTTCTTGTCGCGCGCGCCAAAGAGGCAGGTTACACCACGAATAAGATGCTTGAAATCTCTGGAGATGAAGCTCGCGCATGAATCGCTACGATCCTTTATTCTCAAGCCCGATCGGCCTCGATATCGCCCGTTTCGCGGGCGACACCGCGACGGTTTTCGTTTTTCCTTCACAGGATAGCGCCGACTCGTGGGCTGATGTGCTCCTGCGATCGGGTCGGCTCGAGGCGGTCGCGCTGGACCGATTTTTTGGTTTTGAGCATTTTATACGTTTTTGCGCGCTCAACGCGCTGCGCCGCGAAGCGCGGGAAAAGCGAGAAGTGCGACCGCTCGATCGGTGGATATGGGCGTTGGAAGCTCTCCCCGTGTTCAGCGGGGCGCGGAGAGAATCGAACGGCCTGAACTCCGAAGCCAAAAGCTCGATCACTCAACTCACGAGGCTCGTCAATCTCGTGCCCTGCCTCTACGAAAACGCGAATCTCGCAAGGATATCTGAGGCCGCGAAATCGAACGCATTCCAGTTCATTCGCGCGGAGGCAGACGAGCTCGTCGCAATGGCGTACCATTTCCGAGAATTTCTCCAAAAGAGGGAGATACTCGATGGGCATTTCCCGCCATTTTCGGTGCCGCCAGGGCTGAAAGTTCGGGCCTATGGACTCGAGGAAGAGTTTGCCCGACTCGGATTTACCGGCCCCGAATTTCCCCGTGTTATAGAGACACCCCGACCTAAAGGCGATTCAGTAAAAGATTCCATAGCCCGCACACCAATACCACGCTATTTCGAGTTCGATTCATTCCTTGGTGAACTCGAGTGGGCACTCTCCTCCATCGCCCAGGAAATTGAGGAGGGTACTGAGGTCGAAGACATCATACTTTCTGTGTGTGGGCTCAATGCGCAGAAGGCCGCGTGGATTCGACAGATCGCCGCGAACCTCGGTGTAAAGGTCTCGATTAGGTGGGGAGAGCCGCTCTCGGGCACTCCCTTCGGTCGACTTCTCGGAGCGCTGCAAAGTGCAGCCGCCGAGGGACTCACCCTCGAGTCGATCGACGCATTCGCTGCCTTTGCGAGCCTGCGCGCACGGAACCCCGAGGTCTGGAAAGCCCTACGCGAGGGGGCACTAAAGGCACATCTGCCGAACATCTCACCGCAGGCCCCGTACATCCACCAGCTCTGGAGAGAATCCTTCCAGTCGGGTTTACTTCCTGAATCAACCGCCGAGATCTACAGTAAACTGTGGAGCGACATTACGAATATCGCGGGAGCGCCCTCATTTGCCTTGCTTTACGAGGGGATACTGACCTTCTTGGAGCGTTGGGTCGATACGACAACCTTTGGCTCCAATCCACGCACCGACAAATCGATGCGCATGGCCTTGCACGAACTTAAGTCGTGGGTTGCCTTGGAGCAGGGAGCGACGATCCCCTCGGGTTTCGCACCTTTCGATCTTTATATGGCGGAAATGAATTCCAAAGCCTACATTCCCCTCCTCGAAGCCGGTGCGCTGCGTGTTTATGACACACAGGCGTCTTCGGGCATGGCCTCAGTCTCGCACTACATTGTCGGTGCTTCCCAGAGTGGATTCGCTCCCCTTTTGAACCAGGCGACTGCCCTTCCCGCATCCCTCTCGGCGCTGATTGATGCGGGCGAACAGGACCGTGCGCTGCGCGCGCTCGCAATGCATAGCGTTTCGCGTACGCGCTTTAGTTATGCGCGCGAAGGATTCGAGGGCTACGAAGTGGCGCTTCCTCAGCTTGGCGAACCTTCGCGATTGGAAGCGCGCGAGATGGCGCGTCACCGCGCGCACGCGGTAAAAACTGCCCAAGTCTTAGCGCGCGTTTCTCGTAAGCTCTCTCCAACTGTCGCAGCGCGCGCGCTTGAGGCAACGGAGAGTATCGATCCGGCAACAGGGCTTCCCGTGTTCAGCCCGCATTCGCTGAAGGAGCGCGCACAATGCGGTTTCCGTTGGTTCTCACAAAAATTGCGCCTTGAAGACAACTATGCTCGCGACGACAGTGCCATCATCATCGGCAACTTCTTGCACGAAGCGTATGAACGGGCGGTAAAACGTGCCGCGGGCGCGCACATACCTCCCGACACGATTGAACGCGTGAAGGCAGACGAGGGTGAGAGTACGAGTATAGGCGGTCAGATCGGCATGGACGATGGTGGCGCAGAGTGCGATCGTACGCGGGAATTTTCGGAGGCGCTCGATCTAGCCCTTCGCTCGAGCGCTGTGAACATACTGTCGAAAGCCGGGCCCGCGCTCAGGCCAATGCTCGCGGCTTTTACCGAGAAGGCTCGCCATCGCCTCACCGCCCTCTGGGAATTCGAACGCGCGGTCTTCGCTGAGTACTCCGACCGTACATTCGAGCGCAATGTCGCTTTTACCTTCGAAACTGAAGGCGCCCTACTCCGCGGTCGAATCGACTGCGTCTTCAGCCGCGTCGACGACAGTCTCGGAGGAGTTCACTGTTGCGGAATCGTCGACTACAAGAAAAACCGAATACCAACCCTCTCCGAGATGAGACCAAAGGCACCAGAAAATCACGACGAGTACGACGACGACTCGGAAGAAACCGAAGAGCCCTCGCTTGCCCTCCGCGAAATCCAGATTCCAGCCTATGCACTTATCCTCGAGTCAGAAGGCGAACGGGTTGAAGGCGCGCTCTACTGGTCGATTGAAAAGGCAAAACCGGTGGCTTACATCCGGCCTATCGCTACAGACGCGCTCTCAAAATCCATAAGTTCCGCGTACAAAGACGCCTCGGATACCGGGCCGGCGCGGTCCGCGCTCAAGCGCATGCTCGCCGATGCGGCCTCCGCCCTCGCCCGTGGAGATCTCCTCGACCGCGCCGCGGACCGCGCCTCCTGCGCCGACTGCGCATTCGCTCCCCTCTGCAGATACTGGTATTTCCTGGAGCTCCGATGATGCCCACACAATCGGCCTTAGAAGCGCTGCGGCTCGACGAATTCCAGCGCGCAGCCGCCTTTACCGACGAAACCGCAGTGGTAACCGCGGGCGCGGGCGCGGGAAAGACGCGCACACTGGTCGGCCGCTACCTTTATCTCATGCTCGAGAAAAGAGTGGGACCCGAGCGCATCCTCGCGCTCACCTTCACGCGGAAGGCGGCAGCGGAGATGTTCCAGCGCGTCCACCAGACCCTTAGCTCCTCAGAAATTTCGAGGAACGACCTCACGGGTCGCCTCTCTAACGCACACATTCAGACTCTCGACTCCTTTTGCCGGGAGATTGTTACGGGAGCTGCCATACATTATGGCTACACGCCGGATTTCAGCATCGACGAGAACGCCTGTGTCCGTGCCGCCACGAAAGCCGCCTACCGCTATGTACTCGCACATCAGCAAGCCCCAGGGCTCCATGAACTTCTCGCCGCATTCGGCTACGAAGCGGTAGTACGCAATCTCTTCGCGTCGTTCGGGGCGGCGAATGTCGAACCTCATTGGCTGGGGCGGCATGTCTGCCGAGAGTCGGCACGCTTGGGTGAACTGGAATTTGAGCGTACCGCACGCGTCATCGCGGAGGAAATCGGCGATATTGCGGCGCGCGTGGTGAGTCTGGCCCAGGGTGGCGAAGCGGCGGGATTCAAGGAAGGGGTGAAGCAGGCGGTGCGCGCCGCGGAATCGTTTCAAGCTCACCTACCTGTGCTCGAATCGCTCCGCGCTTTCATGGCCTACTTTCAGGCACCTGAGAACGCGATCAACCTGCGCAGCATCGGTAAATCCGATACTGAACAGTCGATCAAGGAGCTCGCGAAAAAACTCCGCGACGAAAAGAGATTGAAGAAGATCTCTCAGCTCCTCGATTTTGAGCGATTCTTGCCTGAGTACCGCGCCGTGATGGAAAGGCTCGATGAATACTCGGACGCGCTTTGCGAAGACAAGCGCCGCGCCAATGTTATGAATTACCGCGACCTCGGCGCACTCGCGGTTGACATGCTCGAGGTGGATGTGGACTATCGACGCTACTGGCAAACCCGTTTCGACTACATCCTCATCGACGAATTCCAAGATAACAACGATCTGCAGAAACGCCTCCTTCTTCTCCTGAGCGGTGGCAGTCAGCACAGCACGAGCCAGAGCACGGCTTCCTCGCGCGGCAAGCTCTTTTTCGTCGGCGATGAGAAACAGTCGATCTACCTCTTCCGAGGCGCTGATGTCAGCGTGTTCAAATCGCTCGCCCCGGAACTTGGCGCTTCACGATTCGCGCTCGCGCGGAACTATCGAAGCGCGCGTCCCCTCATCGAGTTTTTCAACGCGTGTTTTCCCTCCGTGATGGCGCCTATCGACGCGCCATTCGGCGGAGATCACAGACCTTTTGAAGCATCCTATGAGGCCATGGAGGTTGGTGGCGGAGATTTTCCCTCGCGCATCGAGTACCACTGCATCACTTCGGACATTGCTGTTCGGGATTCTGAAGAAGGTCGCCCAGACATCTTCCGAGGCGGAAAAGGTAGCGGCGAAAAGGACGAAAGAGAAAGGAGGGAGAGGGGAAAAAGAAGAGGCGCGCTTCTCAGCTCCAAGGAATCGATGGCCTTAAGAACCGCGCGCTGGATTAAAAACGCCGTGGAATCTCCCTCCCCTCTCCGCGTACGTGGCGAGGACCAGCTGCCCAGGGCGGCGCGCTACGACGACATCGCGGTGCTTATGCGCACGACGAGCCGCCAGTATGAGCTTGAGAAGTACCTCCGGCTGTTGGGCATACCCTTCTCCACCGACACCTCGACGAGTATGTTCGCTGAGGAACCTATCAACGATCTGTACTTCGCACTGCGCCTCGCCCTCGATCCGGAAGACGCGTTTGCCACTGCGGCGATTCTGAGGAGCCCACTCTGCGGAATCTCGGATGATGGATATGTGAGCCTGCTTTTGGGTGAGGCGAATTTAAAAAAGCTTATGGCAGAAATTCCGGAAGAGCTTTCGGCGGCGGATCGCGAGCGCATCGAGGGCCTGGTCTCGTTTTTTAAAGGACTCGAGACCTCAATCGACCATCTGCCCCTCATGGAACTCTGCGATCTTGTATGGAGCCGGGGAGGGATTGAAGCTTGGGCTCTGAGCGACCCGGCAAAGGAGCCGTACCTGGAGCATTGGAACGCCCTGCGCACAATCGCCTCCGATGTCGAGGCGCGCGGCGGTCAGCTCAAGGCACTACTCTATGAACTCCGCGCCTATATGAACAAGGAGCGGATGTTCGAATCGAATGCGGTCCCAAAGCGTGAGTCGCAGGGCCTTCGGCTTATGACGATTCACAAATCCAAGGGCCTCGAGTTTCCTATCGTCGTTATACCCTGGATGGAGGCAGGTTCGAACAAGCGTCAAGGCGATGAGCTTTGGGGTGTGCTCGAGAGCAAAAACGCAACCGGCACACGCCACGAGTTCTTCACCGCCGACATTGGCTTTCACGACAGGATCGAGGGCGGCTCGAATGTCTTGCAGACACAGGCGCGCGAACTGCAACTCGAGAAGGAACGCGCCGAAACGAAGCGCCTACTCTATGTCGCCTGCACGCGCGCGATCGACCACCTTATCATGTTCGATGCAGCTCCAGCGAAGCGCGCCTACGACGCCGACAGCTTCCGCGCCCTTCTTCTTTGCGGCACGGAGCGCTGGAGCGCTTTGCCTGAACCCCAAAAACTCGAGGCGCACCCCCACCTCGCAATGATTGATTTTTACTTCGAGCCTCTCGCGGACGAAGAAGAAATTTCAGCGCAGCGCACCGCCGTCCGCACTACGGACAACATGCGTGCCGGCGAAGTGCCGGAAATGAGCGTTGGGCGCGGACCGATCGGAGCAGACACCGCCGCATCGGCATCGGGTGTACCACCGGCACGCGCCCACGCTGCCTCACCTATGCGCACGAAGCTCACGGTCACCGCCTTTAACCTCGCCACGACCAATAACCCTACCGCCAGGGCTGTATCCGAGGCGTTCGCGGCCGGAATTACCCGCGAGAAGATCTTCGAGCCTTCCAATGGCGCATACAGTTCCTCCTCAGAGCTTGCATCGACCGATTTCGGTACACTCGTCCATGAACTCTTTGCCCATATTGCCTCGGGCAGGTCGCCCGCGAGCTTCCAGGTTTCTCAGGAGTTCGCTCAAGAGGATTCCTCCTCGCTCTCTCCTGAAGCGCGCTCGCGTGCGGAGATGCTGCTCGCGCCGCTCTTTGAGAGCGCTTTTTTTAGGACGCTCGTCGAGGACCGTGCTCAGCTCGGCGCGGTAAGTGGCGCGGAGGATGCTGAGATGCGCCGTGCGAGGCATGGTACGGAAAGCAGTACTGGTTACGGTCCGATGCACCATGAAGGGCAAAGAGCGCTGAAGTTTGAATTCCCTTTCCTCTTGAGGCTTGCCCCATGGGTTATCGAAGGCCGCATGGACATGCTTGCGGATCTCGGCGAGGAACTCCTCGTGCTCGACCTTAAAACCGATCAACGTTATACGCCGCAAGAATATGCACTTCAGCTTGCGCTCTACAAGCTTGCCGCGCAGAAGCTCTTCCCAAGCAGACAAATCCGCGCAGGCTTGCTCTACCTCACATTTGGAGAAATTGCGTGGCTCGAAGGAGAGGTGCGTGAGGATGCTCTCTTGCGAATATGTCCCACAATTTCGTATAACCATACGCAGTACTGATATTTTTACTTCGAAGAAATCCATAAGGAGGATTGATGTTTTATAGGAGGATTTCATGAATGTGCCTGAAAACCCGGAAGGACGGTCCAAATTGCATCCTACCCCTTGGCGCATTTTTATCGAGCTCGCAAAAATCAACACTGTCACGCTCGGTGGCGGCTACGTAATCGTACCCGTTATCGGCAATACCTTTGAAAAGCTCGGTTGGATCAATGAGAAAGATTTCTACCAGGTCTTCTCTCGCGCCCAGGTGTTCCCTGGCCCCATCGCGCTGAGCACTTCCTTCCTTGTGTCCTATCGCATTGCTGGGGTTCTTGGAGCGATTGCCGCATTACTTGGCGTCATGCTTCCGCCATTCTTCGCCCTCATCCTCGTGGGTGGCTTTATCAGCATCTACGGCAACACTCTGCTCTTTAAACGCTTCTTAGCGGGTGCAGGCGCGGTTGTGCCAGGGCTTGTTGCCTCCATGCTTTGGAGAACCGCAAAGAATCGGAAGTGGACGGTCCGCACGGCGATCGAGGTCATCGTCTTCGCCGTGTTGCTCGCGGCGTTCCCCTCTCAGGCTTTCTTTATCCTGCTTGGTGGAATCGCACTGCTCTACGTGGGAAAGCTTGTATGGAAATCCTGAGTGTATCGCTTGCGTTTTTTAAAATTGGCATTGTCGCGTTTGGTGGCGGTTGGTCTGTCGTCGGGCTCATCAAGAATGAAATCGTTCCGCGCTGGATGACGGCCGACGCCTTCAATTCGCTCATCGCGATCGCGCAGTCGACGCCAGGCCCCATCGCACTCAATGCTGCGACCCTCGTCGGTTGGCAGAAAGGCGGATTCTTTGGTGCGCTCGCTGCAACTACTTCGGTGATTGCCTTCCCCGTCATCGCAATGTCGCTTGTGCTCGCATTCGCGAAATATATTCCTTTAAAGAAGAGCATCGCCGACGAGAGCCTTCGAACGGGAAGCATGGCAATGATCTTGATGACCTTGTGGACCTTGCTTCCTCAAACCACTGTAGCCTGGCCTTGGATTTTCACGATTGCGGCTTTCGCCGTAACTGCGTTTACGAAGTTCAACGCGGTGTGGATCATTCTTGGATCTGGTGCCCTTAATATGCTTATAGGCGTACTGCACTGAGCTCCGTCTGTACTTCGCGCGTGGCGCGTACAAACTCCCGGTATTCGCCGAGCTCTTTGAGAGGCGTGAGTTCTCTAGGCAGCGAGATCGACATGACACGCACGAGGCCTTGGTTCGCAAGGTAATTATCGACATTGTCGAGGGCACACTCATGCTTCGCTGGGTCGTTCCCTGGTATATTCCAAAGGAAAGCGCCGCGCCCATCGAGAACCCGGTATTTATGTTCCATCTCGCGCAATGCGTGCGAGAGCCAATCCGCTCGGTATACCCGGATGCCCACGTTGGTGAGCGGTGCGGGTCTGCCGCGAGGAGCCTCACCGGTAAGTTTGTGGTGCCAGAAGCCGATAGGAAGCCCCTCTTCGCTGAGGTATACAGGATAGCTTGGCGCATCGACCCGAGCGACGGGGATAATCGCGCCAATTTCGATTCCATGCGTGTCGAACTGGGCAAAGGCGCGCAGCGCGAGCTCCACGGTGAGGGCGGAGTTTGCATCGCCCCCGAAATTGGTCACCACATAGTGTGAATTTCTCCAGAGCTCCTCGCACTGAAGTGCGGCGTCGCCGTGGCCGTAAACTTCACCCCTTGGGCCACCGCGCTGTGTAAAAAACACCCGAGTAGAAGGCGATATTCCCGCAGGCGCGAGCGCGAATTCATCGATCTCCTTCTCCCAGCCCCGCACCACAACGATGTGCCACGGAATGCGGCGCACCGCATCGAAGGCGTACGCGGCCATCGCAACGCGCCCGGTACCGTTGCGGCCGTGCAAAAAATCGGGAACCGGAAAAAGACCACGGGGCTTATCCTCAGAAAATCCGGCGGCTTCAGACAAACCCGTACGAGCCTTCTCGAAACGCCGCTTCGCTTCGGCGAGCGAGGCTCTCCACCGTGTACCCGCGCCGGCCAGAAAGGTGATCGATACTGCCGCGTCCGCGAGCTCGCGGGCAACTGGGGGGATTTCAGCGAGGAGCGCTCGCCGAGCCGCTTCATCGATTGGCTTTGGAGGAAGCGTAAAGGCTTCGAACCGAGGCGCCGGCGCCGGAGCCGCTGCTGGCAGGTGCGTCGAATCACGGCTGCGCACCGAATCATAGCTATGCGCCGAATCACGGCCGTGTGCGGCCTCGCCGGCGGTTTCAGGTTGCGATGCGTGCTCAGTCATCGGAGCACTCGTGCATCGTGCCGGGGCCGCATTCGGCGGGGGGCTCGGCGGGCGTGGGCATAAAACCGGCACGATCGGGGTGGATCACGGTGTATTTCTTCACGAAACCCGAAGGCCGGTAGGTCATTTTCGCCTGACGGAGACCGAGATCGCCCAAATCTTGCTCTCGGTTTATGTAATGGTAATGCTTCGCGAGCGACTGTGCAAAGGCCTGATTGATGAATTGGTAAATCCCTTTAAAGCGATCGCACGCCTTCTCGAAGTGCACTGCAAAGGCCTTGCCCTTTGCGAGCGGCTCGCCGAGGCACCAGCCCACCGGCTTCTGCTCGATATAGTAGACCGCGCCTCGCAGCCCCAGCGTCTCAAAGTGCTCGAGCGCTTCCATCGCGGCGACATAGTCTCCTTCGACTCCTTTTGTTTTGCGCCACTCGTCGAGTACCGCGACCGCATCCGCGACGCGGCTGTGGTTGAGCGGCCGTTGCTCACACACGTAGATGCTCACAAAACCGTTCACCAGGTTACGCTTCTTGTGGTAGGCGCGGCCATTCAGTGTGGCAAGATCTTCCCGGTTGTACAGATAGTCGAAATTATCTCGGTCCTCATACACGATATACCCGCGTGCCTCGAGCTCGATGCGGTGCTTCGCAGCCTGCGTCTCAGAAAAGTGGCGCATGTAGTCGAAACGCTGCATGAGTTCATCGAAGCGATCGAGGTTCGGGAAACAGCAGGGAACATAAAAAAAGCTCTTATCTCTGCGACGTCCTGATATGACGAGGTTCCCCTCGGGCAGCCGCGATATCTGGTAATTGTAGGTGTTCCGGAAAAGATAGAGCCCCGCGAAGGTGAATTCCGATATGCCGTCAGGCAGGAGATTCAGCGCCGGGTAGAGCTCTTCGCGCGCGTCGAGATCGAGGGGCGCGAATTCTGGGTATGTCGGTATTTTCATATTGATTGAAAGATACTCTGCCCCTGCGATCGCGGCAAGATTAAGCCGCACGCACTTGCGCGAGACGCCGACTCGGTGCCATAGTTCTCAATCATGAGACATACTATCGATTTTCTTTCAAAACCCTACACAGAAGAGCTGCTCAATCGCTTCGTACGCTATGCGAAGGTCGACACGCAGAGCAATCGTCACCTCGACGAGACCCCAACCACGAAGACGCAGTGGGACCTCGCCCGCGCGCTCGAAGCCGAACTCAAAGCGATCGGCGTACCCGAAGTCAAGCTCAACGAGCATTGCTACATTATCGCGCGCGTTCCGGCCACGCGCGGCAAGGAAAAGGCCCCGTGTATCGGCCTCATGGCCCACATGGACACCGCGAGCGATATCTCAGGGAGTGGGGTGCAACCGCGCATCATCCGCAGTTACGACGGACAGACGGTGCACCTCTCCGACACATATCAGCTCAACCCCGCCGAGTTCCCCGACCTCTCCGAGCACATCGACGACACCATTGTGGTAACCGATGGCTCAACCCTTCTCGGCGCCGACGACAAGGCTGGTATCGCGGAGATAATGACCGCAATTGCCTGGCTCATGCAGCATCCGGAGATTGAGCACGGCCCGATCGACCTCTACTTTACCCCCGACGAAGAGACCGGTAAGGGTATGGACCGCTTCCCGCTTTCAGAGGCACGCGCGGTAGCCTGCTACACGCTCGATGGCGGAAAGGCGCCTGAGGTTGAGGCTGAATGCTTTAACGCGTACACAGTGAAGGTTGAATGTATTGGAAAAGTGATTCACATCGGGGCGGCACGGGGCAAACTCGCCAACGCCGTCGCGATGGCAGCGAGCTTTATCGGTATGCTGCCGCGCTCGGAAAGTCCGGAGGCGACCGATGGGTGGTACGGCTACTACTGCCCCATCGAGGTACAGGGAAACCTCGATCATGCAGTGGCCGAGATCTACCTCCGCGACTTTTCCGCCGAGCGAATGCAGGAGCGGATCGCCGCGCTCAAGGCCTTTGCCGCCGCAGTCGAGGCCCAGTATCCCGCCGGCCACATTGTGCTCGACATCAAGCAGCAGTATCTCAACATGAAACAGAAGCTCGACGCGCACCCCGAAGTGCTCGAGCGGCTGAACCGGGCCATCGCGACGGCGGGATTCGAGCCCATTATGAAGCCCATACGAGGCGGCACCGACGGCTCCAGGCTCACCGAGATGGGCATCCCAACACCGAACCTCTTTACCGGCGGCTACAACTACCACAGTCGTTTCGAGTGGGCATCGCTTTCTGAGATGGCCCTGGCGGTCGAGACTATCATCAATCTCGTGCAGATCTGGGCTGAGTGAGTTGTTCCTGATTTTGCGTAGGCGGGAGGCGCGGATACGCTGCCTCCGCTCGCATTCGGCGCCGGCTCGGCTCACGCTCCGGCGCTTTTTTTCGCTACGCTTCACCGCTGAGCCGCGCCGGAATTCCCTCGAGCCAGGCCTTTCGCTCCGCGTAGGTACTGTGCCTGAGATTCCAGAACACATGAACTTTAGCTTGCCTTACTCCGCAGAACTCGAGGATGTTTTTCTTCCACACCTGGGTGGGTGGCCAGAGCTCCACAGCCTTTTCAGCCGACACATTCGACACAGGCCCCGAGGGCTCGCTCACGTCCGTTTCTTCGGGAACGCTTGTAGGCACTACATGCTCGAGCGCGGTATCGGTTGTGATGAACACATCGAATCGTTTTTCGCCCAAGAGGCCAGGAGCGTCCGCGTCGCGGAAATCCGCCTCTCTGAAACCGTAGGCGATGCCCGGCCGAAACACCCTGTCAAGAAAACCTTTAAGGATGGCGGGTGGACCACCCCACCAGTCGGGGTAGACGAAGACCACTCTCGCTGCCCGCATCATTTTCTCTTGATAGTCAAGAGTCCGCTCGTCGAAGCTGAATTTCCTCGGCAGTTCCTCCGAGGGCATCACGGGGTCGAACCCGTCGGCGTAGAGGTCGATCAATTCGGTACGGTCGTAGCCTTGGACCTTGAGCCCCCGTGCGATTTCCTCGGCAATGGCGCTGTTGAAACTCGGACGCTTAGGCTGTGCCACAATCACCAACGCGTCATTCTGCGTTTCTGCACGCTCTAAAGTTCCCATTGTATTCCTCTTTCTGTATTTCTTGTTGAATAAATTCCTACTAGATTACTAGAATATAATCAAAAAGTTGACTATATTAGTAATGAAAATGAAAACAACATACACACAAGACGACCTTCTCGAGATTCTCCAGGAGGTCGAAGACCCCGAGCTCGGGTACTCGATCGTCGATTTGGGTTTGGTGTACAGAGCTGAAGTGGTCGATGGCCATATTGAAGTCGACTTTACGCTCACCTACATCGGCTGCCCGCTTGAGGGTCAGCTAAAAGGAGAAATCGTGCGTGTGCTGCGCTTTGTCACCGGCATTCACGATGTACGGGTCAAGATTGTCTGGGATCCGCCATGGAGCATGGAGCGGGCGAGCGACGAGGTACGGCTCGACTATGGCTATTCGATCTGGTGAAGGAGAGATAGCAATGAAAGGACTGAGAATAAAGGGTCTTGAGGCGGGCATAGAGGGAAAACGTATCATCGATGGGCTCGATCTCGAGGTTCCCGACGGCGAGGTGCACGCGCTCATGGGTCCCAATGGTCACGGAAAGAGCACGCTTGCGAATGTACTTATGGGCCACCCCGGTTACCGTGTCGAAGCGGGAAGCGCCGCGCTGGACGATGAGCAGCTTTTCGACCTCGAAGTCTGGGAGCGCGCGCGTCTCGGGCTTTTTCTGGCCTTCCAGTATCCGGCTGAGATTCCCGGCGTCACCGTTTCAAAATTTTTAAAGCGCGTCGCAGACCTCCGTAGGGAACCGCCCGAGAATGCCACGGCGTTTATCGCGGAGCTCAAAGCGAATTTCGCGATGCTCGGTATCGATCCATCCTTTGCGAGCCGTTCGCTCAATGAAGGCTTTTCGGGCGGCGAAAAGAAACGTATGGAGATTCTCCAGCTTTTGACCTTGCGCCCGCGCTTTGCGATTTTCGACGAGACAGATTCCGGGCTCGACATCGACGCGCTCAAGGTGGTGGCCGAAGGCATTAACCACCTTCGCGGCCCCGGTTTCTCCGCCCTCGTGATTACGCACTACCGGCGCCTTTTGGATCTCGTTCGGCCCGACGCGGTTCATATTCTGGAACATGGACGCATTGTCGCAACAGGCGGCTTTGAGCTTGTCGAACTCCTCGAGCGAGAGGGCTACGACGGTGTCCGTCGAATCGCGGTCGATCGTGAGGTTGAGCGGCCTACAGATACCATTGCGGGCCACGCGGAGCGCGAGCCCGCACGAGGAGCAGCCTATGCGGAGTGAAGTCCCTGTCGAAACTCGTGATATGTTAGGCGCGCAAGACACGCGAGATGCGCGAGACGCTCGCGAGACGCACAAAATAACCGAAACGCGCGATCTGCGCGACATCGGATCCGGTTACGCCGAACGTTTCGGCTTCTCGATGCCCGAACGCGCCATCGTCCAAACCGGCAAAGGACTCAGCGAGGAGACCGTCCGCTCGATCAGCGCTGCAAAGGGCGAGCCCGAGTGGATGCTCCGCTTCAGGCTCAGGGCACTCAGGCTCTTCCAGACTTTGCCCATGCCGACTTGGGGCGCTGATCTCTCAAAACTCGAGTTCGACGCCATGACCTACTATTCAAAGCCGACCGAGCGCGCCCAGAGTTCCTGGGAAGCCCTGCCCGACGATATCAAGCGCACCTACGAGCGCCTCGGCGTGCCCGAGGCCGAGCGCAAATTCCTCGCGGGCGTCGGCGCGCAGTACGACTCTGAGATGGTCTATCACAACATCCGCGAAGACCTCAAGAAAAAGGGCATCCTCTTCACCGACGTCGAGACCGCAGTGCGCGAGCACCCCGACCTCGTCAAGCGTTTTTTCGGCACCGTCGTACCACCCGACGATAACAAGTTTGCGGCCTTGAACTCTGCGGTGTGGTCGGGCGGCTCCTTTGTCTACGTGCCTCCCAATGTGCGCGTCGATATTCCCTTGCAAGCCTACTTCAGAGTAAACTCACAGGCCTTCGGCCAGTTCGAGCGCACCCTTATCATCGCGGACGAGGGCTCCTTTGTACACTACATTGAGGGCTGCACGGCGCCGGTATTTACAAGCGACAGCCTGCACTCGGCGGTGGTCGAGATCATCGCGCTGCCCAGAGCGCGCATCCGCTACTCCACTGTGCAGAACTGGTCGAGCAACATGTACAACCTCGTCACAAAGCGCGCCTTCGCCTGGGACCACGCCATTATGGAATGGGTCGACGGCAACATTGGCTCGAAAGTAACCATGAAGTACCCCGCGATCTTTTTGATGGGCGAAGGCGCGCGAGGCGAAGTGCTCACGATCGCCTTCGCCGGCAAAGGCCAGGAACAGGACACTGGCGCGAAGATTTTACACTTCGCCCCGAACACCTCGAGCGTCATCACCTCGAAATCGATCTCGAAGGATGGTGGCACCGCGAGCTACCGGGGCCTCGTCAAAGTCGAGGCAGGCCTCTCCGGCATCAAGTCGAAGGTCGAATGCGACGCCCTCATCCTCGATCCGCGCTCTCGCTCGAATACCTACCCCACGATGGACATCCGCTCCGAAGGCGCGGTGATGGAGCACGAGGCAAAGGTCTCGAAGATCAGCGAGGAGCAACTTTTTTACCTCATGAGTCGTGGTCTCACCGAGAAAGAAGCGGCCGTTATGATCGTCAATGGCTTCATCGACCCCTTGGTGAAGGAGCTGCCGATGGAGTATGCGGTTGAGCTCAATAGGCTCATCGAACTTGAAATGGAGGGTTCCGTAGGATGAGCGAACTTCACTCACTGACGCGACCGAAAAATGTGGTTGCGCCAAGCTCTTCGCCGCGCGGTCTCGATTCACGAGGCGGCGGATCGACATCGATGCCCCCTGCCACCGCCCTCGCGCCTTTTTGGATCGAAATACCCGGAATCTCAATTCCCGCAGGCAGGATAGAGTCAGGACTACATACCCTTTCGATCCGCACAGACGAAGGCGATCGCGACATGCGTGCCTACCGCGCGCGAATTGAGCTGGGTGAAAGCGCCGAGGCGGCTGTGCTCGTGCGCTTCGAGCAGCGCGAAGCCACCGAGGTAGATAACGCGCATTCTCCAATACACTCCGCGTGCTCTGCTCCCCTCCCCGCCTCTGCTCTCCTCAGCACTGCCCTCGACATCCAGCTCGCATCGCACGCGCGACTCAAACTCTATGTTTTATCGGTGCTCAATGGCCGATACTTCAGAGAAACCTTCGACAGCGCAAAACTTGGCGCACACGCCTCGCTCGAGTGGACTGAGGCGAACTTCGATGCCATCGACGGCATCCACTCCGTCTCTATCGAACTCGAGGGCGCGCAAAGCTCGCTTAATTACTCGGGCGCCTACGCAGCGCGTGGCCGCACTGAGCATGAACACATTCTCTCCATACGCCATCTCGGGCCGCGCACCAAGAGTCGATCGACCTTGAAGTCGGCGCTCAGAGAGTCCGCCCACCTCATCTTTCGCGGGCTCATTCGAGTCGATCCCACAGCTCCTGGCACCGATGCATACCTCTCCAACCGTAACCTCATCATGGAAGACGGCGCTCGTGCCGAAAGCCTGCCCCAACTCCAAATTGATACGGACGATGTCGCCTGCAGCCATGGCGCAACGACTGGCGGTCCAAGGATGGAAGAACTCTTCTACTTAGAGAGTCGCGGCCTCGACCGCGAAGACGCGAAGCGCGTCCTCGTGCAGGGGCACCTCGGCTCAATCTTCTCCGCCCTCCCCACGACGCTCGCCGAGGAGTTCGAGGCGCGCGCCCTCGACGCACTCTCGCCCAAACCAGAGAGGATCTCAACATGAACACCTCCTTTGTCGCCGGATGGCCACTTTCGGCAAATTCCAATGTGGCACATGCCCTCAAGCGCGTTTTTCCCATCTTTGAAACTCGACCTGATCTCATCTACCTCGACAACGCCGCGACCACACAAAAACCGAGTGTAGTTCTCGACGCCGAGCGCGATTTTTATCTGAAATCCTGTGCCAATGTGCATCGCGCCATCCACGCAATCGGCGAAGAGGCCACCGCGCGCTATGAAAAGGCGCGCACGCAGGTTGCTCGTTTTTTGGGAGCGAAGCCACGCGAAATCGTCTTCACGCGAGGCACCACGGAGTCGATCAATCTTGTCGCGCGCACCTTCGGCGAATTGCTTCGCGAGGGCGACGAAATCGTCCTCTCAGTAATGGAGCACCACGCGAACATTGTGCCCTGGCAGCAGCTCGCACAGCGCAAGGGTGTGGTGCTGAAATTCATTCCTATCACCGAATCCGGCGAACTCGATCTCGTTGAGTATGAGAGACTCCTCGGCCCAAGAACGCGCCTTGTTGCGGTGTCGATGGTCTCGAATGTGCTTGGTACGATTAATCCGATTGCGCGGATCGTTGCGGCAGCTAAGTCGGTACATGTGGGGCATGGTACGGCGGCTGGCACAGCCTCCGGTATCACTTCATCCCTCACTGCATTTTCAAACGGCATTCCAGTAC
The DNA here is from genome assembly GCA_020721875.1 of Leptospira biflexa. GTDB lineage: Bacteria > Spirochaetota > Spirochaetia > Treponematales > Rectinemataceae > Rectinema. The sequence continues at coordinate 16,577 of DYLX01000009.1, read as the reverse complement.
TCCTTGACGCTGCGCAGGCTGCTCCTTCGATGCCTCTCGATGTGCGCGCACTCGGTGCCGACTTTGTGGCATTTTCGGGGCACAAAATGTACGGTCCCTTTGGAATCGGCGTACTCTATGGTACCGAGCGCGCCCTCGACGCAATTCCCCCTTTTATGGGAGGTGGCGACATGATCTCCGAGGTACGGCTCGATGGTTTTTCGGTCAACGAGCTGCCCTACAAATTCGAGGCTGGTACGCCTTCCATCGCAGAGGCGATCGGCCTCGAGGCTGCCATACACTGGCTCGAAAAGGTCAATCTCGATGCACTCGGTGAGTATGAGTCGCGGCTTGGTGCGCGCTTTCTGCACGGCATCGAGGGAATTCAGGGCGTACAGGTGCTGGGAAAGGCTGAAAGGCGCGCCGGCATCGTTGCTTTCACGCTTGAAGGCGTACATGCGCACGATGTGTCGGCTTTTCTCGATAAGCAAGGTGTAGCAGTTCGAGCTGGGCACCACTGCGCGCATCCTCTAGCACGCCGCTTTGGTCTGCTCTCCTCTGCCCGCGCGAGTTTTGGAGCCTATAACACGCTCGAGGATGTCGATGCCGCCATCCGTGCTGTCGCGCGTGCAAAGGAGGAGCTGTGAGCGATCCCTTTGAGTCAGTGTATGAGGAGATCATCCACGACCACTACAAGCGACCGAAATTCAAACGCTCTCTCGAAGGGCAACCCTTTGTGGAAAATCCATCCTGCGGCGATAAGGTGCGTGTCTCCATCAAGATTGGTGGGGATGGTCGCATCGCGGATGCTGCGTTCGATGGCGCAGGATGCTCGATTTCGATGAGCTCCGCTGACATTCTCGCCCAGATGCTCATCGGCATGACTCCGGAACGGGCGCATGAGATCATCTCGACTTTTCTTAAGGTGCTAAGAGGAGAAAAGGAGGTCGACGCGCTCGATGAACTCGGAGATGCGGCTGCATTTAAAGGCGTCGCTCGCCTCCCCGTGCGCGTTAAGTGTGCCGCGCTTGCCTGGCGCGCCGCGCTCTTGCAGCTCGATCAGCAAGGTTATGCGGTGGAAGTCGATTAATTTATAAATTTGAAATTATTTGCATAATAATGCAAATAATTTCATGCAGCGCTACGCGCATGAGCGGAAAGAGTGCGAATTCACCAGGAAACAGAAAATTATTTTTTAATTCTAAGAAAAAATATGTAACCTTTCGAGCCGTGCGCCATGTTTAATCTTGAGTAAGTTAATTGTTGGGAACAAAATGGAATGCGCGATGCGCGATGCGCGATCCGCTTCATATAGCCATTTTTATACTCATGTAAAATTACGGGTTTACACAATACTGCTGATGGCTTATATTTATTCAAGAAAATTGAGAAAAAGGCAGGGCAATGCTTCCTTCGGTGAATTTTGGAAATTATGAACATATTGCAGGCATAACCGGTGCGTTTACAAGCATCGAAATCGACCTTATGAAGGAGATTTTAAGAGACTGGCAGAAGTCTCCCGGTGAACCCTATACCCTCCTCGAACTCCGCGATGGCAAGACTCTCGTGTCGTTCGCCATTATTCATAGGGCATCCGGCAGAAACTTCACTTTTGATATCCGTTTTATCGTACTGGACCGCGACTATCGGTCGGGGACCGCAATTCAGCATCTCTTTCATATGATCGATGATGAACTGCTTAAAAAATTGCCCTTCGCGGTGATTCGAATCGAAATCTCGACAACAAAGAAAAACAGTCTTGGCGATGAGGCACTTGAGAACGCCGGCTACTGTCAGGTTGGCCATATTCCCGGCTACTATGGGATAGAAGACGATTTTTACCTCTATATTCGTGCCATATTCAGAAAACCACCGAATTTCATCAAGATTTCGAAGCCCTTTGAGGATGATCTTTCTTCAGCCGCGCCTCTGGAAGAACTGCACACGCAAAACTAGGAGGAACCATGCTCGTAGGAGCGATAGAGGGTGGAGGCACTAAATTTCTGTGCTCCATCCTGTCATTCGATACCGCAGCAGCGGGCTCTGAACCTCCTGCCATACTGAAGAGCGCGCGAATTTCCACGACAGATCCCGAAGCCACGCTTCGTGCGGTGACGGACTTCTTTCTGCCGGCCAGCGGTGGACACGAAACCATCCAGGGGCTTGGCATCGGCATGTTTGGGCCCATCGAATGCGACACGCGCAATCCCCGCTGGGGCTACCTCCTCAACACCCCAAAACGCGGCTGGGCTGATGTCGATGTCGCTCAACGACTCCAGAGAACTCTACGTGTCCCACTCAGGCTAGAAACCGATGTGGCCGCGGCCGCCCTTGGCGAGTGGAGCTGGGGTGCGGGGCACGGGGAGAGTTCCTGCACCTACGTGACTGTGGGAACCGGTATCGGCGCGGGCAGTTGTGTCGACGGGCGTGTGCTCCGAGGGAGCTTTCACCCTGAGTTCGGGCATATTCGCGTTCCGAAAGCCGAGAGCGACGCCAATTTCGCAGGCGTCTGCATACACCACGGCGACTGCCTAGAAGGTCTCGCTAGCGGCCCCGCGATGGCGGCCCGATGGGGTACGGCGGCAGAAAACCTTCCCCTGGGTCACCCCGCATGGAACCTCGAGGCTGAGTATCTCGCGCACGCCTTTGCCACCATAGCCTTGAGCTTCGCGCCCGATCGCATTATCGTCGGAGGGGGCATAGGCCTCCGCGAGGGCCTTCTTGACCTCGTCGTCGAAAGAATGTTGACGCTTTTCGGCGGGTACATTAAGGCGCTCGGCATCTTCGAAGCGCTGCAGAACTATGTGGTGCGCGCGCGGCTCGGAGCGGAAGCCGGCATTCTCGGCGCCGCACTGCTCGGCTTTTATGCTGCACAGTCGCGCTGATCCACAGTGCTTCCAGCCAACTTTAGTGCGCGTCGCACAACGCCCTTGAAAAATGACCGAGATTTCTGCTATAGTACGCGCGGTTTATTTCCAGCCGAGATAGCTCATCTGGCAGAGCGGCGCACTCGTAATGCGCAGGTGCCGGGTTCGATTCCCGGTCTCGGCTATAATATTTGTATTTAAAACATAGAATTAGCAAATTCGAAAAAAAGTCCACGTGTGCATTTTTAATGCCGACAGGCATATTGCACCGCCCGTCGTGAGGACGAACGATCCTACCTTCGCAACAGTATGATTGAATGAGGAGGGAACCGATGGGCAAACGAAAGAACAACACGAGCACTGCGACGGGGGGCGGCCCCACTATTGGTTATGAATCCCAACTCTGGCAGATGGCCGATGCGCTCCTAGGCAAACACATGGCGGTTTCTGGCGTTTATGTTAAACTGTGCCTATAATATAAGAGCGAGAATTTGACATGATAAATCCTGACTACAATAAGGAAATGTATAGCAGAGCCGGCCGTTATGTAAACCAGCCCACCGGCTACATGGCGTTTTACCCCTCTGTGCTTCCACCGGAACCCCCTGTCAAGGTCGAGGGCACATTACAGGCCCTGCTTTCTGATGCAGATCGTGCTTTGGGGAGGCTCGACGGTTCGATCACCACTCTACCCAATCCTGATCTCTTTGTAATGATGTACGTCCGCAAAGAAGCGGTATTGTCCAGCCAGATCGAGGGTACTCAAAGTTCTCTTCAAGACCTGCTCGCTGCTGAGGCCAATGTTCTTTCGGATACCACCCCGCGGGATGTTAACGAAGTGATCAACTATGTAAAGGCCATGAACTATGGTCTTGCAAGGTTGAAGGACCTGCCGGTTTCGGTTCGCCTTATTCGAGAAATTCATGCCATCTTGCTCGAGAATGTGCGAGGGCATCATGCCACCCCGGGCGAACTGAGACAAAATCAGAACTGGATCGGGCCTTCTGGTTGCAGCTTGGCAGAGGCTACTTTCGTGCCGCCTCCTCCCAATATCGTGCCGGAAGCTCTCGGACAATGGGAAAAGTTCCTTCATTCGGATTACGAGTTGCCTGCTTTGATCAAGATCGGTCTTGCTCATGCTCAATTCGAGACCATTCACCCCTTCCTCGATGGGAACGGACGCCTCGGCCGCTTGCTCATCACCTTTCTCCTTACTGAACGGGGCGCGCTCCAGAAACCAGTTCTCTATCTTTCTCATTATTTCAAGCGTCACCGGCAGGTCTACTATGATCTACTTCAGAATATTCGTGATAATGGCGACTGGGAATCATGGCTTGCATTTTTTCTCAGGGGTGTTGCCGAGGTCAGCACTGAGGCTGCACAAACGGCCCGGAAAATTCTGCAACTCAGGGAGAGCCATCGGCTTGCCATAACCGATCACCTTGGGCGGGCTGCGGGCAACGGTCACAAGGTATTGGAACATCTTTATGAGCATCCTGTTATTTCCGTACAGGATGTTCAAGAGATCACAGGTACAACCTATGTTGCCGCCAATCAACTCGTCCAACGGTTTGTAGAGCTGGGGATCCTTGGGGAGATAACGGGATACGCCCGAAACCGCAGGTTCCGCTACGAGCCTTATATTGCTCTGTTCTGGGACAATGATGGGGATAAATCATGATCGAGAGACTCAAATCATACCCCTTCCCCGGCGCTTGCCCTAGCCTGAATTTCCACGGACCACAATTGACCTAATCTCGAGACCTCTCACGAGCCCGAATGGGTAGTAAGGCGAAGGTTCTTGCCCTCCCACCAGGGGACCGAAACAGGCTTATCTAGAAGTCCCGACGCAATGACGATCGGAAGATGCGTGCGCCGATGGAAGTTGACCTCGATCTCCGAATCGGAAATGGTAATAGTCGCGGGCATGTTCACAAGGTCTCTGAATACCTGGCGCGCGTGCGCGTCAGCGTAGCCCCTCATCCTACCGGCAAGAAGACGATAGAGGCCCGAAGCGACGACAAGCAGCGCCATGTCAAAATCGACCTTGAGTCCGACTGCTGATGACAGCGCGTTCATGTGGAAGAACCGAACCGCGTCGGACAGGGAGTTCTCAATCAGCATGCGCTGAGCGTAGCGCGTGATGAGCGATTTTGCCGTCGTCCTTGGCTCGTTTGTCAGGAGCACTGTCGGTTCCTCGTGGCCGAGATCGATGATGAACAACTGACGGAACTTCGCGCCCGAAAGCGTCACATCCTGCTCATAATAGCGAGGAGTCTTGTACTTCCTCGTCGGGACGTCAAGTTCGGCGACACGCCATGCCGACGCGGGCAATGTGCGTATCTCGTCGAGAAGCGATGCAGATCTGCGCCTGAGCGTGATGAAAGGAATACCCATCCCGTCAATCCGGGCAAGGCCGTCATAGGTGGTAAGTTTCGAATCGAAGACGAGATGAGCGGGCAGTTTCCCGTGCGTGCGTTTCCAGAAATCGATGAAGTGGAATACCTCTTCAGCTTCCTCACCCTTGCGGAGGTCCGCATTTGAATAACAGAACGCCTGTGTCGCGGCGTCTTGGGCGAGAAACACGAGGATGCTGGGCTGCCTGCGACTACGCATCGACACGTAATGGCGCTCGATCATCGGGTCTTCGCCATAGAACGGCGCCGAATGAAAATCGAGGTTGAACGATTCGCCCTGGAAGACGGGATCTCCGGCAGCCTGGGCATGCCATGACGAGAGGAACTTCATCGTCTTCGCGTGGTCTATCCGACTCGAATACTCCGACAGATAGCTCTTTTTCGGCATGACGTTCAGGCCTGTGAAGAGCCCCAATCCCTCGTCAGCAAGGAGAGACATCACGTGGCTCTTCCGCTCGATCGACCACAACTTCAAAGCAAGTTCAGCCCGCATAGCCCAGGCAGACGGTATCATCTTCGAGCCAGGAAGCCCGGCTGCACGCGCCATTTCGTCGAGGTTGAGCCTTACCATGTCCGGTACGAAGAGGAACAGTCCTCCGCATGAGGTGGTGAAGCGGCGGGGCGCAACCGAAAACGAACGAACATCGGCTACCGCTTCGATCACCGGTCCGATCGATTTTGGTTTCTCGTCATCGAGCCTTCTCGGAAGGGCCGAGAATCCCTCATCCTTGAGCAATTCGCGAACAGCCGTCGCGCCGAGATTGAATCCCTTCTCCTTGAGTTCCTCGCTGATCTCGTAGATCGAGTGGTTCTGCTTCCTAAGCGAGACCGCGAGATCGCGGGCCGCAGACTTTTTCGGCTGCGTCTTGGGGCCTTTCTTCGGCGTCACGAAAAAGATTGGGGTTTCTTCCCGTCTGAAATCATGGCACATCACGTGGAAGGTCGATTCCGTATACCCGAAATCGCGAGCGACCTCGGCGGATGGCCTTCCGTCGACGAAATAGGCTCTAAGAGCCTCGTATTGCCGCTGCTTGGGGCATTGTGGCTCCAGGAAGAACTTCCGAAGCTTACTTAGGTCTTTCGGTGAACCGATGGCCATATATACATAAAATCACATAGCTATTCTTCTGTCTATCTCTTTCAGTAATTTTAGGCCTTAAAGTAAGAAACATACGTCATTGCAGGCTTTTTGACATGTTTTGTTAGAATCAGTCGAGTAATGATGCCGAACATAGTAGCGTGCATATACAATTTAGAAGCACTATATTGACTAATATTCTCTTGGCCTTGATTTTGGCTACCCTAGAAAAACGTCTCATTCTTCAAGGTTTTCGAGTTCGAACGGCAAAGTCGGATGCGCAATTGTTAGGAGAATCGGAGGATATGGAAATTCAGGCTAGTGCGGCTCTACCTGAGCGGGACCGATCGCGACCAGCTTGACCCAATTCTCGATGCCTGCGTCGCCACCTACATGGAGCATCTTGACGAAGATGGTCAGGCCGACTTTAAGGGCAAAGCCAAAGCGTTCTTGCGCACCTATAACTTTCTTTCATCGATCCTTTCCTACACCAACACCGAGTGGGAGAAGCTCTCGATTTTCCTCGAGTTCCTGGTGCCCAAGCTGCCGGCGCCGCCTACCGAAACGCGCGCATGCATTCCGACAAACAGGCCGCACGAATCGAGCACGACAAGGCCCTCGTTCGGGTAATGACCGCACTGCTCAAAGATGACACCGAGCTATTTAAGCAGTTTAGCGACAATGAGTCATTCCGACGCTGGCTGACCGACACGATATTCGAACTTACCTACAGCGAACATCTCAACGCGGGGTAGATAAAACCATCTCATAGGCAGCTTTGCCCGGCATATGCGTGAAGCGTTACCGAACGCCTCATTCATCGGGTCCAATGGACGGCAAGGCGATGATCGTCTGCATGAGCCGTCGCATCTGTGTCGAGCTCTACAAGATCGAGGTACCATAATTTTTTTCGTTGACAGCGCTATAGGGCCGTGTTATACCTTTTAAACGTTATAAAAATGTCCCCTTACTAGGGAACACAGGAGGCTTTCATGAAGAAATGTCTATTGGCAGCGATGATCGCACTCGTCGCCATATCTGCATTCGCCCAGCAGAAAGTTACACTCACCATCGAGAGCTGGCGCAACGACGATATCCAGATTTGGCAGGATCAGATTATCCCCGCTTTTGAGAAGAAAAATCCTAATATTCATGTAATATTCGCACCAGCACCGCCGGCAGAATATAACGGCGTATTGAATTCCAAACTCGAAGGGGGTACCGCGGGAGATCTTATTACGGCGCGGCCATTCGATGCATCCCTCGCGCTGTATAACAAGGGCTACCTCGCTGATTTGACCACTCTGCCCGGCATGAAGAATTTCTCTGATGTCGCCAAGAGCGCCTGGATCACTGATGACGGCAAGCACGTATTTGCGGTGCCCATGGCATCTGTTATCCACGGCTTTTTCTACAACAAAGACATCTTTAAAAAATTGAATCTCAAGGTACCTCAAACGAAAGCAGAGTTTATGCAGGTTCTCGAAGCAATCAAAAAAGACGGACGCTATACACCCCTTGCAATGGGAACAGCCGACATGTGGGAGGCTGCCACAATGGGATTCCAGAACATCGGTCCCAACAACTGGAAGGGTGAGGAAGGTCGCCTCGCGCTCCTGTCGGGCAAGCAAAAATACACAGATGCTCCCTATATCAAAACATGGAAAGAACTTGCATCGTGGGCGCCCTATATGCCCAAGGGCTATCAGTCGGTCAAGTATCCAGATGCCCAACAGCTCTTTACGCTTGGAAAAGCTGCCATCTACCCCACCGGTTCATGGGAGATCTTCCTCTTCGAGAAGGATGCCAACTTTGAGCTCGGTATTTTCCAGCCCCCCGTGGAGAAAAAGGGCGATACAGTGTATATCTCTGACCATACGGATATTGCCCTTGGTATGAACGCTAAGACAAAATATCCCGAAGAGGCAAAAAAATTCCTCGAATGGATGACGACGGCCGAATTTGCAAGCCTCTACTCAAATGCACTACCGGGGTTCTTTACTCTGTCGAACCACAAGATCACGTTGAAAGATCCGCTTGCGAACGAATTCCTTTCCTGGAGAACTACCTGTAAGTCAACGATTCGCAACTCGTATCAGATACTCTCGCGCGGCGACCAGTACGGGGCTCCAAACCTTGAGAATGAGCTATGGCAAGTGAGCGCTGCAGTGATCAATGGAACAATGACGCCCGAAGAAGCGGGCAAACGGGTACAGGCCGGCCTCGATAAATGGTACAAGCCTAAGAAATAACTGGTCTGTAAAACACATATAGAGCTTGCCGGAATGCTCTCGTAACGTGGCATCCCGGCAAGCTCTTCAATTCATTTCAATGTGAAAAAAGGATAACCTCTGTGCTAGATGTACGAGGACGGCGTCCCTTTCCGCTATTTCTGGTAGCCTTTCTTGGGCCAGCGGTAGTCTGTTATACACTCTTCATGATGTATCCATTGATAGAGTCTCTTGTTCTGAGTTTTTTTTCCGTGCAGCCCGATAATTCATATATTTTTTCTGGTTTTGCAAATTTTATAAAACTCTTCACAGACTCTGATACAGCACCAAGGTTCTGGGGAGCACTAAAAAACAATGTTGTTTTTTTCATCATCCACATGCTGGTGCAGAACCCCGTAGGTCTTTTGCTTGCTTCTTTGCTGGTTACAAAAGGAAAGGGGCGGGGGTTCTATCGTACTATGCTCTTTATGCCCACAGTGCTCTCTGTGGTCATCATCGGATTCATTTGGCAATTGATTCTGAATCCTCTCTGGGGCGTCGCCGAATCGATGATGAGTGCAGTCGGGCTCGGCAAATTTTTCCAACCGTGGCTCGGCCTGCCGGAGTATGCCCTTCCTGCGACAGCGCTCATTTCTGTCTGGCAGTTCATAGGTATTCCTATGATCCTCTTCTACACTGCGCTCATCGGAATTCCCGACGAGCTCCTCGAAGCTGCTGTTGTCGATGGCTGTACCGAAGGCCAAGTCTTTTGGCGCATTAAACTTCCTCTCATATTGCCAACGATAGGCATCGTTTCAATTCTAACCTTTGTCGGTAATTTCAACGCCTTCGACCTCATCTACACAATGAAGGGAGCGTTCGCTGGCCCGGCATACTCCACCGATATCATGGGGACCCTGTTCTACAGAACCTTCTTTGGCCAACAGTTGCAACTCGGCAATCCCACCATGGGAGCAACTGTCGCAACAATGATGTTCCTCATTATTCTTACAGGCGTATTGCTGTATATGTTCCTATTTCAGCGACGAATAAAGACATATCAATTATGAAAAAGCTAAAATTTATGAGGCGATTTAAACTCCGAGGTCTCTTTCAGCATATGGTGCTCATTTTTTTTTCAGTTACTGCACTTTTCCCCATCATCTTGATCATCATGAATTCCTTCAAGCTTAAAAAATATATTTTCGCCTCTCCCTTCGCGCTACCGAACACTAAGACATTCAGCCTAATCGGATATGAAACAGTCTTACAGCGTTCAAACCTCCTCATAAATTTTGGAAACTCCATCGTAGTGACGGTTGCGTCGCTGTTCTTTATACTGTTTTTCGGCTCGATGGCTGCATTCGCCCTCTCAGGTTACAAATTCCGCGGCAATGCATTCCTTGGCTTCTATCTTTCGATTGGGATCATGATCCCAATCCGCCTTGGTACGGTGAGCCTCTTAAAACTGATGGCCTCTCTCGGCTTGGTAAACAGCCTGATTGGGCTCATCTTGATCTATATCGCCCAGGGACTTCCCCTCACTATTTTCATCCTGACAAGTTTTATGTCACAAATTCCGGACGAGCTAAAAGATGCAGGCAGAATCGATGGAGCAAGCGAATACCGCATCTATAGCCTCGTGCTCCCGCTTGTGAAACCTGCAATAGGCGCAATCGGCATATTCACCATGATCCCAATCTGGAACGACCTCTGGTTTCCTCTGATCATGGCCCCGAGCGCGAAGACCGCTACCATCACCCTCGGTGTACAACAATTCCTCGGCCAGTACGTGAGTGACTGGAATGCGGTACTGTCGGCGCTCGTTCTTGCCATGGTTCCCATTCTTCTTTTGTATTTGGTGTTTTCAAAACAGATGATACGGAGCGTCACTGCAGGAGCCATCAAGGCATAATCGAATCGAGAGAGGGTTGTAATGAAGGTTGGAATAATTGGAACTGGGTTTATGGGAACCACACACGCACATGCATGGGCTAAAACGGGGGCAACTATTGTAGGTTTTTTGGCTGCCCCACCTTCTGAAGCGGAAACAATCGCGAAGCAATACGGTGCAAAAGTTTGTTCCGACCTCGGCGAGCTCCTAAGCCTTGCAGATGTCGTGGATATATGCTCGCCCACTTATCTCCATGCAGAGATGGCGATTCGCGCGGCTAAAGCACACAAACATGTGGTGTGCGAAAAGCCCCTCGCCCTCAACGTAGAACAGGGAGAAGCGATGATACAGGCATGCAACGCAGCAAAGGTGAAGTTATTCGTAGCCCATGTCGTCCGATATTTCCCCGAATATACCCTTGCAGCAGCACAGGTGCATGCCGGCACAATCGGAAAAGTGGCGACAGCCGAATATCGACGCCTTAGTTACCGGCCTAAGAAGCCCGTGGGAAACTGGTTTTTGGATGAAGAAAAGTCTGGTGGAATCTTTCTCGATCTTATGATCCACGATTTTGACATTGCCCGATGGATAGCGGGCGATGTCGCCTCTGTCTATGCAAAAAAAGTGACTTCGATCGACAAGAACAGCCCCTCTGATTATGGAGAGGTAATTCTCACGCATGTTTCAGGTGCGCTGAGCCATGTCTCGGGGGCATGGGCATATCCGCCTCCTGTCTTTAGGACCGGATTCGAAATCGCCGGGGACGGAGGTTTAATTCAGCATGACTCTGAAGCCGAATCTCCCATCGAACTATTGCTGCAACAAGAAAAGGGAGAAGCCCCCGATGTAGGACTACCCGCAAGCCCTCTTGCAGAAAGTCCGTATGATCTCGAAATCGCTGATTTTTACAGATGTCTTCAGAAAGGGACGGAGCCTCTTATTCATGCGGAAGATGGGCTTTTAGCTCTAAAAATTGCACGCGCAGCCATGGAGTCGGCAAGGACAGGAGAACCTGTAAGGTTGTCCTCTTCAGGCACCTCGTATAACATCCAGTCTGACATGGATCTCAAACCCCACTTCCCCCAGGAAGGAGGCAGCAAATGAAGCTTGCATTTATGAGCGCAGCTCATGTCCATGCAGATGCATATGTCAGCTGCCTACAATCGATTTCAGATGTCGAAATAATAGGTGTCGCCGATCATGATTCTATACGCGGAAAGACCTTCGCCTCTCGCTACGGGCTTCCATTCTTCGAGAGCTATGATACTCTGCTTGCTCAAAAGCCAGACACTGTTCTCATCACCAGCGAAAATGCATATCACAAAGATTTGGCACTTAAAGCAATAAAGGCTGGAGCTCACATTCTATGTGAAAAACCTTTGGCGACAAATGTAAAAGATGCTGAAGCAATTGTTCGCTCCGCGCATGAAGCGAATATTCTACTCATGACAGCATTCCCCATGCGGTTCTCTGTCCCCGTGCGCAGTGTCAGAGACGAATTACTAAGGGGCAAGCTTGGGAAACCCCTCTGTTTCAACGCGTCAAATCAAGGGCAATTGCCACCCAGAGACAGAGCATGGTTCACAGATCCGAAATTAGCCGGCGGTGGGGCTATTATAGACCATGTGGTTCACCTTGTAGATGTCATGAGATGGTATCTGGGAACGGAGGTTGTCGAAGTTTATGCTGTTGCGAATCGAATTTTCCATGCACAAGAGGTAGAGATAGAGACTGGTGCTATGGTTTCGCTTCAATTCAAAAATGGTGTTTTTGCGACGATCAATTGCTCCTGGTCCAGACCCAACACATGGCCAAGCTGGGGAGGCCTTTCATTTGACCTTATTACTGACAAAGGCGCTATTCACGTCGATGCATTTAAGCAAAACCTGACAATCTTCAACACGCTCTCTGATCAAAATGGAGTAACAAATCCTCAGCAATCCACCCTTGCGAATCATGACTGGAGCAGTGCCCACGGAGAAAGAGGATTGGGGCCCCGATGGCTTTTCTGGGGTTCGGATGCGAATCAAATGATGATCGAGGAATTTATTTCAGCAGTACGAGAGCATCGCGAGCCTATGGTTACTGGAGAAGACGGGCTTCATGCTGTACAAGTCGTTGAAGCAGCCTATAAATCGATACAAAAAGGAAGGCCCATTCGTATTTGACACACTCTTGAAGTTCTTGTTGGCCTTTTTTAATATCCTAAATCGCCATCTTTTTTGGACACTATCGCTATCAGGCTGGAATATAGGCCGACTGGAATGAATTCATGAGTATACTTTCGCTGCGCGACATATCGCTCTCGATGAAAAGCGGGCCGCTCTTTGAGCATGCAGAGCTCGAAATCGAGGAGCGCGACAGAATTGGCTTGATCGGCCGGAATGGCGTGGGGAAAAGCAGTCTACTATTAGTACTCGTTGGACACCTACATCCTGATTCAGGAGAGATAGCTCGTGCCCGTGATTTTTCCTACTCATACCTCGCACAGAAGATAGAGGTGCGCGATGGACTCACCCTCAGCGAATTTCTATATACGGGGGAGGCGAGCGAGATCGAAGCCGCCCGAGCGCGGGCAGAAGGTGCAGGCAAAGGTGATTCACAGGCGGGGTACGAGGGCGCCCGCGGAGGCAGCTCACGCGGCTCGCACGAGAGCGCGCCTGCCATCTCGCTCGAAAACCGCTACCGGGCGCTGTGCCGCGAGCTCGGCTTGAACGACCTCGACATCTCCATGCGCGACTTCTCAGGCGGAGAGCTCCGCAAGGCAGCCCTCGCCAGGGCGCTGGCGCCCTACGCCCGCCTCCTCGTGCTGGATGAGCCTACCAATCACCTCGATCTTCGGACTATCGAGTGGCTCGAGTCCAAGCTGCGGAATCTCGAGAGCGCCTTTATCCTTGTAACGCACGATCGATGGTTTCTCGACGCCGTAACCAGCTCCATCGTCGAGATTGACCGCCACACCCTGCGAAGTTACTCCGGCAGTTACTCAAAATTCCTCGAAGCCAAGGCCACCTGGCTCACAAGCCTCAACCGCATGGAGAACAAGCGCCTCGCCAACCTCAAGATCGAGCTCGAGTGGCTCAACAGGGGTGCACGGGCCCGCGCCACAAAGAGCGAACGGCGCAAGCGCGAGATCGAAAAGATGCGCGAGTCTCTTCTTGAGCGAGAGCGTGAGAAAATCGTGTTCTCTTCCACCGCGACGCGATTGGGGAAAAAAGTGTGCGTCATGCGAGAGCTGGGGTTGTCCTACGGCGAGCGGAGGCTCTTCAGGAATTTCTCATGGGAACTTGCGACGGGCGAGAAGGTTGGCATTGTAGGACCGAATGGCTCAGGAAAGACGAGCCTCCTAAAACTCATAGCGGGCAGAATCGCTCCCACCGAGGGTTCGGTCGAGCTGGGGCAAACGGTCAGGCTCTCGGTATTTGAACAGACGAACGATGGAATCGACGGTGCGATGACCGTGCTCGATTTTATCCGTGAGCACGCCGAACACTTCTCGATTCCAGGGGCGCCGGACCTCGACGCCGAGTCTCTCCTCGAACGCTTTGGCTTCTCGCGGACCGACCAGGGACAGCGGCTTGGGACGCTCTCGGGTGGTGAACTGCGTCGCCTCATGCTCGTACGGACACTCTCGGAGTCGCCGAACCTCCTTCTTCTCGACGAGCCCACCAACGATCTCGACATCGAAACGATCGAGAGCCTTGAGGCCTACTGTGCCGACTTTGCGGGATCGATTCTCATGGTGTCGCACGATAGGCTCCTCGTGGATAGGCTCGCAGACGAGCTTCTTATCTTCGATGGCCGTGGCTCCATCAATCGATTCCACGGGAGCTATCTCGAGTGGAAGCTCGGAGAAGAGGAGCAATCCGAGGAACGAAGCGCGAAAGTTAGCAGCGTGAAGGGCGCGAGCGGCGCCGGAGGCGGAGTCGAAATCGAGCACACAAGGGGAGCTGCCTCCGATCCTGGGTCTGGCTCCAATGGACCTTTGGCGTCATCGACAGACGCGGGCGCGCCGCGCAAACTCAGCTTCAAGGAGCGCAGAGAGCTGAGCGCCCTCCTCTCAGAGATCGACAATCTCGAAGCCGAGAAGCGTGTGCTCGATGCTTTCTTCCACGACCCGACTTCCCCAAACGCGCCTCGTCTCGATTTTGCCGACGCGGGGCGTCGCTATGAGGAGATCGAGCACATGCTGAGCGTAAAAATCGAGCGCTGGGAAGCACTCGCCTCCAGAGAATAACCGAACTTTGACAATAATCGGCTCCAGCGCGGGAACAGGAAAGGAAGAGTTCAGTCCCGCTTCTGATAGTTGGGCGCTTCCTTGGTGATCACGATGCTGTGCGGGTGGCTCTCGGCGTAGGCCGCCGCGGTGATGCGCACCATGCGCGCGGTGCGAAGTTCTGCCAGGGTGCGGGCGCCGGCGTAACCCATGCCCGAGCGGAGTCCGCCCAGCATCTGCGCCATGTAATCGGAGAGCTTGCCACGGTAGGGGACCATGCCCTCGACGCCTTCGGGGACAAGCTTGCCCTGCGATTGGCCCGAGCCATAGCGATCCCGGCCGTAGCCCTGCAGTGCACCAACCGACCCCATGCCTCTATAGCTCTTGAACTGGCGACCCTCGTAGAGCACAAGTTCGCCGGGTGCCTCTTCGAGGCCTGCAAAGAGACTGCCGAGCATGACGGTTTCCGCCCCCGCTGCGATCGCTTTGACGATGTCGCCGGAGTAGCGAATGCCGCCATCCGCGATGACGGGGATACCATAGGGTTGAGCTGCCTGCGCGCATTCGTAAATTGCGGAGAGTTGGGGCATTCCGGCGCCCGATATGATGCGGGTGGTGCAGATAGAGCCCGCGCCAACGCCGATCTTGACCGCCGAGGCGCCAGCCTCGATGAGGGCTCGAGTGCCCTCGGCGGTGACGACATTGCCCGCAATAACGGGAGTATCGGGCGCGACCGCCTTAATGCGGTGAATTGCCTCGATGACCTTTTTCGAGTGGCCATGGGCCGTGTCGATCACGAGTACATCGACGCCGCGCGTCAAGAGGAGCGAAACGCGCTCCTCGAGGTCCGCGCCCACGCCCACTGCCGCGCCCGAGAGGAGTCTGCCGCGCGAGTCGACCGCGGCGCTGGGATACTCCTCCTTCTTGACGATATCTTTGATCGTGATGAGCCCTTTGAGACGGCCGTCGCGGTCGACGAGGGGAAGTTTTTCGATCTTATGGCGACGGAGGATTGCCTTGGCGTCCTCGACCGTGGTTCCTTCGGGCGCGGTGACAAGGTTCTTCGAGGTCATATAGTCAGAGACCGGTTTCGCCATGTCCTCGGGGCCGCAGAAGCGCCGGTCGCGGTTCGTAATGATGCCGACGAGCCTTCCGCTCTGAGGATCGACAATGGGAATGCCCGAAATACGGTAGGTCTCCATGAGGTGCTCGGCGTCCGCGAGGGTTGCAGTTTCGGGAAGCCACACCGGATCTGAGATCATGCCCGACTCGGAGCGCTTTACTTTGTAGACTTCGGCCGCCTGCGCCTCCGGCGACATGTTCCGGTGGATGATGCCGATACCACCGACGCGGGCGATCGCGATACCTAGACGAGAGTCGGTCACCGTGTCCATCGCGGCGGAGAGAATAGGCGATTTCAGCGTAATTCCTGGTACAAGCTCGGCCGAGATGTCCACTTCGGAGGGAAGCACTTCGCTGTACCCCGGGACAATGAGCACGTCGTCGAAGGTAAGGCCCGTGCCCTGTTCAATCAGTGTTTCAAAACCCATAAAGTAACCTCTCAAATCATTGTGTTTTATGCAAGTAGGCAAACGCCATGGCGGCGCGGGCCGCTCTTACGCGTGTGCGCCAAAGCACGGACTGCCATTGCGCGCGTGTCACGGCGCGCGTGTGCCGCCCTACACGCGGCCCCCTCCGGCCCTCCGATCCACCTGGTTCTCAGTGCCGAAAGTGGCGTACACCAGTGTAGACCAGGGCGAGACCGAGCCTGTCCGCCGCGGCGAGTACCTCAGCGTCCCGTATCGAGCCGCCCGGGTGCACCACTGCGGTCACGCCGGCAGCCGCCGCGGCTTCTACGCCGTCTGGAAACGGAAAGTACGCGTCGGACGCCATCACGGCTCCGCGAGCGCGCCCCC
>DYLX01000035.1:3300-14800 GCA_020721875.1 Leptospira biflexa | reverse complement strand
TCTTCGGTATACGGGGTTATCATCGTCGGGTAGACGCCGTCGGGTATTGTTGCGCTCATTTTTGAGGTTTGCGCGTTTTTTACGTTCATGGTTGCCTCACTTGTAACCAGCCATTTTAGGAATGAAGAGCACCAAATCAGGAATATACGTGATGAGGAACAGCACGATAACGATAACAAAGATCATCGGCATAATCTCTTTAATGATGGCCTTGAGCGGAGTTCCGGAGATACCCGACACGACAAAGAGCAGCATGCCGTAGGGCGGTGTCGAGAGTCCGATCATCATGTTGAGGACGATCACCACGCCGAAGTGCACGAGGTCAATGCCGAGATGATTGATGATGGGCAACACGATCGGAATGAAAACGAGGGTAATCGCCATAGTGTCAATAAACATACCGAGCACGAGAAACGCGACGTTAATCATGATCAGAATGAGGTACTTGTTCTGCGTGATGCTGAGCATGAGGTTTGCTACAAAATTCGGTATTTGTTCGATCGTGACAATATAGGAGAAAGCGTACGCGCTTCCGACGAGGAGCGAGAGCGTGCCCGTCGTACGGACTGTGTTCACCAAAACCTGCTTAAAATCTTTCCAGCCAAAAGCACGATAGAAGAACACTGAGACGAGAAGGGCGTAGAAAGCCGCCAAAGCTCCAGCTTCAGTCGGTGTGACTACGCCAGTGTAGATGCCACCTAAGAGCACAACGACGGAGAAGAGCGCAGGTATCGAGTGGAAAGTCAGCTTCCAGAACTCGCGCAGCGGTAGTTTGTCTCCTTCGGGGTAGTTGCGCTTCTTCGCGATTATGGCGGTGTAGATCATGAGTCCCACGCCGATGAGGAGTCCGGGAATCACACCTCCGAGGAAGAGCGAGCCGATCGAGGCGCTGGAGAGCATGGCGTAAAAGACCATGGGGATGCTCGGCGGGATGATGGGGCCGATGGTGGCGCTCGCCGCCGTAATAGCACAGGTGTACCCGTCGTCGTAACCGTGTTCGCGCATCGCCTTGATCTCCATGCTGCCGAGGCCGGAGGCATCGGCGAGGGCCGATCCCGTCATACCGGAGAAGATGATCGACGCGATTACATTCACATGGCCGAGCGCACCTCTGCGCTTTCCGACAAGGGCGTTCGCGAACGAAAAGATCATGTTCGTCACTTTCCCCGAATTCATGATTTCAGCCATGAACACAAAGAGGGGAACCGCGATCAATATAAAGCTCGCGTTCATGTTGGTGAGAAACTGCATGGCGACCATGTCGAGCGAGGCCGCCGGGTTTTTCGAGAGTACAAAGTAAAAGGCGCTGGACATCATCATGCCAGGCGCGATGGGTATGCGCAGGAGGAACATGCACACAAATGAAAGGAAAAATACGATGAGGGGGATATTCATTTTGATCCTCCTGGTGTCGCGATATCCTTCACAATGTCGACGATCAGCCGCACGATCATGTCAGCCAGAAAAATAATAAACGGGAAATATGCCCAGTTCATGGGAATACGGAGGGCATCAGATTTCTTGTATGCCATGAATTGAATGTAGTCCCACGAAGGAATAAAAATGATGATGAACGAGGAAAGCAGCATAAGATTGCCAACGATGCGCATCGCGCGCTGTGCTCCCGGCTTTGCCACATCGTAGAGCATGGTGAACGCGACATGCGAACCGGTGCGCTTGGCATAGAGTCCTCCGAGGAGTGCCGTCCACACGAAGCAGATGAGACTCAGCTCTTCCGGCCAGATCATGGGTTTGAAAAAATAACGCGCCACGATCTGCGACATGAAGGATACGAAGAGCACGACAAAGGTGAGCATCGGCATATAGAGCTCGATGCAGTCGAGCAGGAATTTGCCGGTTTTTTTTAGCCAGGTCGGCATAATGGCTCCTTTACGCCTGAGAAAAAATGCGTTCCCGGCTCGTCGATCGAGCCGGGAACTTCACTGAACCTTACTTTATTTTCTGGATTTCGTCGTAGAGATTAAGATCCCAGTCTTTGGAGATGTCCTTGCTTTCGGTGAGATACGAATTCTTAGCGTAGGCAGCAAATGCCGCGCGATCCGGATTCTCGATGACAGTCAGACCCTGCTGGAGGAAGAAGTCGATGATGCTCTTCTCGTTGTCGAGGTTAGTCTTGTCGCAGAACTGCCGGGCCTTCTCGGCGGCCTGGATGATCCAACCCTGCTGCTGGCTCGTCAGGCTTTTCCACTTTTTCTCATTGATGGAGGGCCAGGTTGAGTCGACGACATGGTTTGTGAGGACGATGTACTTTGTGACTTCATAGAACTTGGCGTTTTTGTCGGTGGGGAGAGGGTTGTCCTGTCCGTCAACGGCGCCGGTCTTGAGGCCCATGTAGACTTCATTGAAGGCCATCGGGGTGGGATTGCCTCCAAGCGCCTTGCCCATGGCGATCCAGGTTGGGCTGTTTGGGACGCGCAACTTGACTCCCTTCATCTGCTCGGGTTTAGTGACGGGACCGACTTTCGCAGTCAGGTTGAGCTGGCGGGTACCGAGGTAGTAGGCGACGAGGGGACGAATACCGGTCTTCTGCGCGACTTCTTCGAAAATCTTCTTGCCGATCGTGCCATTGAAGGTCTTTGTCATCTGGTCATAACTCTGGAAAGTGTACGCGGCGCCGAACATCGACAGATAAGGGATGAACTCGGCGAGCCACTGAGCCGAAGTGTACACCATGTCGACGGTGCCTTTGCGGATCGCGTCCTGCTCACCCTGCTGAGTAAAGAGCTTGCCAGAATCGTATACATCCACCTGAATCTGGCCGGAGGAGAGTTTTTCGACTTCATCCTTGAAGATATACATCGCCTGTGTGTGGGCGTCGCCGGGCACACTTACCGATGTAAACACGAGCTTAACGGGCTTCTGCTGGGCGAATACAGCGGGACTTGCGAGCATGAGCAACGCCAGCATCGCAATCATTGCTTTTCTCATACGGAACCTCCTATGTACTTAGCTATGGTTCTCGCCGCGGGTGCGGCTGAATTCCCTGATTCGGTAGCCGAGTCTTCGAGAAATTTCGGCGGTGGCCTCGAGGAGCGCAGGGGCCATCGAGTCGATGCGTTCCAACGTGTTGCGCTCGGCGGGGCCGGAGAGGCTCACCGAGGCGAACACTTCGCCATCTGCGTTATATATTGGCGCACCAACACAGCGAAGATGGTCCTCATGCTCCCGATCGTCGATCGCGTATCCGCGAGTACGGGTAAGGGCAACTTCGTTCCAGAGACGTTCTTCGGTGGTGATCGTGTTTTCCGTAAAGCTTACCAATCCATGCTCGGCCACGATGCGGCGAATTTCCTCATCGGGTAGATTGGCCAGAATCGCTTTGCCGACTGAAGTGCAGTGCAGCGGCGCACGTATGCCGATAACCGAATACGTGCGGAGACGCCGCTGCGACTCGATGCAGTCGATATAGAGCACCTCGTCGCGGTCGAGCACCACGAGATGGACGGTCTCGTCGAATTGTAGGTTGAGCCCTTTCAGAAATGGGGCCGCGATGCGCACAAGATCGTGTCCTGTCTGAGCGCAGTAGCCGAGCTCGATGAGCCTTACACCCAGTGAATAAGCGCTAGAGGGGCCGTCGCGGTCGAGGATGCGTTCGGTGGTAAGGGTTTCGAGGAGGCTGTGGGCGGTACTCTTCGCGAGCGAAAGTGTGCGCGCGATATCTGAGAGCGTACGCTCCTGACCATCGGAGAGAAGATCGAGTATCGCGAGCGCCTTATGAACTGAGTTGACTTCTGCCATCTGATTCCTTACAAATGTCGTTCATATATATGAACAGCATTCTTATAGATGAATTATCAGGCAGGTTGTGCGTTCTGTCAAGAAAAAAATTATCAAGAATGATTCTTGACAAATTGATAAGGTAATTCTAAAATCTTAACATTGTGTTAACGCAATCTTAATATTTGGAGGCAAAAGATGAAGAAACGTAGTCTTTTGGCGGTGACTGTACTACTGTGTGCATCACTTTTCCAGGCTTTCGCTGAGCCAAGTCCCGAACTAGTCAGCGCGGCGAAGAAAGAGGGAAAGGTCGTTGTCTACTCAATCACCTCGCGCATCGCGCCTGCGGCAAAGGCTTTTGAGGCGAAGTATGGCATCAAAGTCGAAGCGTACGACCTCAAGGATGGCGAGCTTATCGAAAAAGTCACGCGCGAAGTCGGTGCCAACATCGCGGGTGCGGACTTTGTGATTTGCCAAGATTCCGGCCGCGTGTACGGTCAGCTGATAGCGCCGGGATACCTCGTCAACTATGTGCCGGATTCGATGAAAAAGGTGATCCCTGAGGAGTATCAGAATCCTCTCGTCTTCCAGTTCATCAACAAAGTGTTTATCTTCAACAGCGAAAAGACGCAGAAGCCGGTTATAAGCAATGTGTGGGAGCTCACAGAGCCGAAGTGGAAGGGACTTATGCAGTTCAAGGATCCCAAGCTCGAGGGTGTGAACGCCAACTTCCTCACGATGATCACGTCTCCGGAGTGGAGCGACAGGCTCGCGAAGGCCTACGAAGATCTCTATGGAAAGAAACTCGTGCTCACCACTCCGAACGCCGGCTACGAGTGGATCAAGCGCTGGTTTAAGAATGGCCTCATCCTCGGCAACAGCGACACCTCGATTTCCGAGAACATCGGCATCAAGGGGCAGAAGGCGCAGACACTTGGCCTCTTTGTGTATTCAAAGACCCGGTATGAGGCCGCAAAGAACCTTGCGCTCCTCCCCATGACCGAGGTAAAGCCCTTCAGTGGTTTCATGTACCCAGCTTTCCTCCAGATGACCAAGAACGCGAAAAACAAGAACGCCGCGAAGCTCTTCATCGAGTATTTACTCAGTTCCGAAGGTTTCGCTCCCTGGTCCAAGAATGTGGGCTCATATTCCTCGAATCCGAACGTCAAGATCGATCCGACCGATCACCCCGTCTCCTTCTGGGCGCCGAGGCTCGTGTTTGAGGATCCGCAATTCCTGTTCGAGAACCGCGCGGATGTCGAAGAGTTTGTGAACACGCTCGAAAAATGAGCGTCCGCACCGAAGAAATCATAGCAACCGCAACGCAAGGGGGAGTATGTGAAACTTGCCAACAGAGCTAAATATTACTTCAGGAAACCTCACAATATCATTCTCGTAGCCCTGGCTGTTTCACTTGCGTTTCTAACGCTGCTCCCTCTTGTGTCGCTCATTCGAGATACCTTCATCGTGCATCCGTCTGAGATCATGACGGTGCGTGGCGCGAAGGTGAACGATGTCACCCTGTTCCATTGGAAGAAGGTGTTCCTGGATGGCGCGAAGAGTTTCAAGCTCTTCTACGAGCCGCTCTGGAACACCCTCGAGGTGTCGCTTTTTAGCAGCATACTGGCGATCATCTTGGGCGGTGTATTCGCCTGGCTGGTGACCAGAACCAATATGCGCTTTAAGTCATTCATCTCTGTCGTGTTCATTTTCCCTTACATCATGCCCTCGTGGACGCTCGCCATGGCATGGCTCAACTTTTTTAGGAATTCTTTGATAGGCGGCGCGCCGGGGCTTTTTACGGCGATCACTGGGGTGCAGACCCCGAATTGGTTCGCGTATGGTCTCTTTCCGACGAGCGTCGTGCTTGGGCTGCATTACTCGCCTTTCGCGTACATTCTGATCGGCGGTATTCTCCGCAATATGGACGCGAATTTGGAGGAGGCGGCCCTCATTCTGAAATCCAGTCGGGCGAAGATTATCGCCCGGATCAACCTGCCCATCATCATGCCCGCGATTCTCTCTACATTCCTTCTCGTATTTTCGAGCACGATGAGCGCCTTCGCGGTTCCTGTGTTCTTGGGCACCCCGGTGCGCTTCCAGGTACTCACCACACAGCTATACCGCACGTTGAACGGGCTCAATCCGGGATACGGCTACATTATGGCGGTCGTGATGATCGTAATTGGGCTCAGTATTCTCGCGGTGAATCAGTGGTACGTGGGGAAACGCAAATCCTTTGTCACTGTAACCGGCAAGAGTTCGAATTTTTCGCTCATCAGGCTTAAGAAGTTTCAGATTCCGGTTTCAGGGCTGGCGCTGCTCTTCGTCATCGCGATCGCGATACTGCCACTCGTCACCTTCGTCATTGAGTCGTTTATTATGGCGCCGGGCAACTATTCATTCTCGAATTTGACAACACAGTTCTGGGTGGGCCAAGGCCGCGAGGATATCGGCGGTGGCGAGCCTGGAATTTTGCTCAATAAATATCTGTATATGGCCTTCTGGAACAGCCTGAGACTCTCGGGCATGGTTGCTCTCGTGGTGGGAACGATTGGCGGGCTCGCGGGATACGCGATCGTGCGTGGCAGGGGAACAAAGCTCTCATCGGCGGTCAATAACCTTGCCTTTTTCCCATATCTGCTGCCATCAATGGCATTTGGCGCGATCTATCTCTCCATGTTCGCCAAACCCATTGGATTCATTCCTTCGTTGTACGGCACCTTCTTTCTGCTTGTGCTGATCGGCTCCGTGAAGTATCTACCCTTCGCTTCGCGAGCCGGGATCAACGCGATGCTCCAGCTCTCCGGTGAAATCGAAGAGGCAGCGATAATCATGGGCATTCCCTGGAGAAAGCGCATCACCAGAATTCTGTTTCCAATCCAGAAATCGAGTTTTTTGTCCGGATATCTGCTGCCCTTCATTTCCTGCATGAGAGAGCTCGCCCTCTTTGTACTGCTCGTTACGCCCGCCAACCGTGTGCTGACAACGCTTCTCCTCCAATACAACGAGAAGGGCTGGAATCAGTACGCGAACGGCATCAACCTGCTGATAATCATTGTGGTGCTTCTGATCAATCTCGCGATCAACAAGATCACTGGGGCATCGATCGATAAAGGAATAGGGAGCTGATATGCCAAAAATTATACTTGAAAATATTACCAAGACATTTGGCAAGGCTGTGGCCGTTAAGGATTTCAATTTAATCATCGAGGATGGCGATTTTGTGACGCTGTTGGGACCATCGGGCTGCGGAAAGACAACCACTCTACGGATGATCGCGGGGCTTGAAACACCGACAGAGGGTACAATAAGCATCGATGGAAAGAAAGTATTCTCTTCCATCGATGGAATTGATATTTCTCCCGACAAGCGCGATGTGGGATTCCTTTTTCAAAACTACGCGCTGTGGCCTCATATGACTGTAGAACAGAACATCGGATTTGGGCTTGAAAACCTCAAGTGGTCAAAGGAGAAAATCGCGACCCGCGTGAGAGAACTCCTCACCATGCTCAAAATCGAGGGTTACCAGAAGCGCTATCCCACGGAGCTCTCGGGCGGGCAGCAGCAACGTGTCGCCATTGCCCGCACGCTTGCGACAGGGCCGAAAGTCCTCCTCATGGACGAGCCGCTTTCAAATCTTGACGCGAAGCTGCGCACCGAGATGCGCTCCGAGCTGAAGCGCCTGCACAAGGAGACTGGCGCGACCTTTGTGTACGTCACCCATGACCAGCTCGAGGCGATGACTCTATCCACCAAAGTGTGCCTTCTGCGCGAAGGAGAGCTCCAGCAATATGAGCCGCCACTTGCGGTGTATCATGAACCAGCGAACACTTTTGTCGCCGATTTTGTCGGCAGCCCGACCATGAATTTCCTGGAGGGACGAGGCCAGAATGTCAATTTGGATCAGGTCAAAATTGAAGCGGATGGCCTCAATATGATTTTCACTCCCGTTTCGGGGAGCGTCTCCATACAGCCGCGTCAAGAAGTGATACTCGGTATTCGACCGGAATACATCGCGATCGCTGACCGTTCGGCGGTGCGGGCAACTATTTACTCCACGCTGCCTTCAGGAATGGAGACGATCCTCAAGTTGCAGATAGGCAACCATATCCTCACCTCGGTAGTATTTGGATCGAAGGACTACCATCTCGACAGCGTAGTAAACATTCGATTTACTGGAGATCGATGCGCGCTGTTCGATAGAGTATCGGGCAACAAACTCGCGACGGGGAGTCTTGAACTCGTAGAGGAGTAACGTGGCATGGGATCGCCGAAAAAGATTCTTATTGTCGATGATGAGCCGCACATTGTCGAATTTCTTGCAATGAATCTCAGGCAGAATGGATTTGAGTATTGTTTTTCGTACGATGGCGAGGACGCGATCGAAAAAGCGAGGAGCGAAAGGCCAGACCTCATTCTGCTCGACTCGATGCTGCCCGGAATCTCTGGGGTGGAGACTTGCCGCATTCTCAAACAGACTGAAAAGACGGCGGAGATTCCGATTATCTTCCTGTCGGCAAAGAGCGAAGAGGGTGACAAAGTGCTCGGACTTGCGATAGGCGCTGATGATTACATCACAAAACCGTTCAGCCTTAAAGAACTCTTCGCGAGGATCGAGGCTGTGCTACGGCGAACGAATCGAAGCGCCTTTTTGGGAGCCTCAAAAAAATTAAAGTTTCAGGATGTCGAGATTGATGTGGAGAGCCATAGCGTCCAAAAATCAGGTGGCAGAATTCTTTGTTCGCCCGTTGAATTCTCAATACTCAGCATTCTGGCGGAGGCGATGGGGAAGGTCGTCTCACGCACGCTGCTCATTGAGAAGCTCTTGCTGTCGGGCGGCGATTCGGAGGCGCGATCGCTTGATGTACACATTCGAAACCTGAGAAAAAAGCTAGGCACATCACCGAATCCGTATGGCTACATCGAAACCGTGAGAGGCTTAGGCTTTAAGATCAATGAGTAATTTCAAGGCTGTGCTCGATGTGCTGTTCAGAGTTCCGGGTGCAACCTTACCAGAGAGTGGGTTGCTATCGGGGCGCAGTCTGCTGATTTTGAGCCTTACGCTCGCAGTGATCTGTCTTTTTTTCATGGTCAGGTACCTTGTCACGCTTTTTAAAACCGCACGGCATGAAAGTCTATCATCTGGTGAACTCGGAGCGCTACAAAGAAAAAATAGCGAACTTTTATCGGCGCTCAACGAAATACAGGCCAGCAGCAATAGAAAGAACAATTATATCAGCTCGCTGTTTTCCGCAATGGACAGCGGAGTTATCCTCTTTGAGACGGACAAATCGATCATTCTCTTCAACGAGAGCGCTCAACGACTCGCGAATATCGACACCCGCTGTTTTTTTCACCCGGAAGACCTTCAGCGGAACTCGATTATGGACACAGTATTTAAGACCTTCGAGAGCGTTATCCTCGAACACAAGACTTTCGCGATCAAGACGCGCAACTCTGAGCTGCGCGATCTCGAAATTGGTGTTTCGCCGGTGCTGAGCAAGTATCGCGACGGGGCGCTGCTGGGCGTGCTTGTGATTCTCAAAGATATTACCGAAAGAGAAAAAACTGAGCGCATCCGAAAGGAATTCATCTCGAATGTGTCGCATGAGTTTCGAACGCCGCTCACGCTGATTTCAGGCTTCATTGAGACGCTGAAGATGTGGGAGAACTTGCCTGCCCAGGATAGGCGACGCAGTCTCGAAATACTGGAAATCGAAACAGGGCGGCTATCGAAGCTGATCTCCGAACTGCTCCTACTCTCTGAGATTGAGCACCGTATCGATAATTCTGCGAGTGTTCCGATTGATGTGGAAAAATCGATTGAACAGGCGGTTATGAGTTTGCGCGGACTTGCCGAATCGAAACATCAAACAATCGAGACGAAAATTGATGTCGAGTTTCCGAGTATTTATGGGAACGAGAGCTGGTTTTATCACGCGTTCAGAAACATCCTTGAGAATGCCATCAAGTACACGCCTGAAAATGGCACTATCGCGGTAGACGCATGGGTGAACTCGGCGGCGCTCAAGGTAGCTGTGCGCGACAATGGCGTCGGAATTCCCGAGGCTGAGCACGAGAAGGTTTTCGAGCGCTTTTATAGGATTGAAAAGGCGAGGAGTTCTAAGACAGGTGGGAGCGGGATCGGCCTCGCCATTGTAAAAGAGATCATGTCGCTCTTCGGCGGCTCAGTTGAACTGCGCAGCGCGCCGGGAGAGGGTTCGACGTTTACCCTCGTGTTTCCCCTTGTGGCTCTAGGTTCGGATAACGTTTCAAAGCCTTCGGCTCTTGAAACTACGCTAGGTTCGCCAGTTCAGTTGTCATCAACACAGACACCTGCACAGACATCAGGCCCCGACATCGCGCGGGAAAAATAAACATCAAGAGTGCTCAATGGAATTTCAACGGATGGATTCATCAAAGGATGTCGCGGCGGAGAGTACCACGCGGCGCACGAAGAGCATCGAGCTCTGGTCATTCGGATTTAAATACGGAGCAATGGAGGCGGACGCGGTGATCGATGTTCGCTTTTTGCCCAACCCCTACTACGAAGATTCTCTGAGGTTCTTAACGGGGAAGAATCCGCGCTGCGCAGCCTACGTCATGCAGCATGAGTCCTGCCGCGTTTTCGTCCGCAATTTGGCTGCGTGCTTTCTAACCATGAGAGAATCAGCCGATGCGCACAAGCGGCCAGTGCTGAGAGTCGCCATCGGATGCACGGGAGGGCAGCACCGATCTGTCGCCGTCGTCGAAGAGCTGGCACAGCTTTTGCGAGTGGCTGGCACGTTCGACGAGCATGTTCAGGTTGAAGTGCATCATCGGGATGCGGCAAAATGGGTGCTCTCGGATAAGACAATCTGTGGCTAGAAATGCGTTAGCACTCGTAAGCCAGCCTTTTTTCTTTCATGTGGCATCAATTGCCTTCTCAATCTTCGTAGCCTAAAATAGAAACGAAAAAGGAGGGACGCTCTATGAAAAAGAGGGCGATTTTCACAATTGTATTTATGGTGGCGTTAATGTGTGTTGCGCCTTTCGCGTTCGCGCAAAAGACGAAAGGGGAGGCCGGCATTGGGTTCCTCGCGATAAGTCCGCCACTCGTCGATACTCTCTCGGCATTTAGTGTGAGCGACATGCTCTATGGCGTTACGGTGAACTACGCGGTGCGTCCCTGGCTCGGTGTCAGCACTGATGTGCTATACTTGGGCGACCTCTACTACGGATCGGGGTCCGGATCATTCACGAAGGGACCTCTGCCGTGGTCGAGTATTACGACAAATTCAGGCAATAAGGCTGATTGGAAGTACTACGAGTCCTTCATCTACGCGCCGCTATCGATCAACCTCATGCTTCCTTTAGGAATTGTGAGGCCTTATCTTGGGCTCGGGCCAGCTTTTTACTTCCATTTTCCGTCGACGAACCAGGATCCTACCTTTACCGCCTACCTCGCCTCGCATTACGGCAGCGCGAATGTCATAGGCCGTATCGGGCAGGGGCTCACGGCGCGCGTCGGCTTCGATGTCTTTTTGGCTGATTCGCTGAGCATCGGCGTCGGCTATGTGGTTCGCGAAGATACCCCGGCGACTCTTTTTAACGATATCGGCAGTCTCGACTTTTATAAACAGCGCGGGTATCTCTTCGCGGTGGGGCGAGTGTATCTCAAGTGAGCGCGTCGGCACACAGCGAGTGTATCTCAAGTGAGCGCGTCAGCGCGCGGCTATTAGGGGGCTGCCGCACCAATCCCGCGCGCGTTTCGCGCGTG
>DYLX01000035.1:0-3200 GCA_020721875.1 Leptospira biflexa | reverse complement strand
CAGCGCGCGGCTATTAGGGGGCTGCCGCACCAATCCCGCGCGCGTTTCGCGCGTGTCGTGTGTATACGGCGCGTGCGGCACCGCATAGACGGAGGTTTTCGTGATGAATTTCAAGAGCGCATGGGTCGATGAGCCGCGTCATATAGTGATTCGGCAGATGGAGTTGAGTCCACCAGGCCCGGGCGAGGTCGCGGTGCGGGTGAAGGCCTGTGGTATCTGCGGCACCGATATTCATTTTTTTCACGATGTCCCCGCGAAGACGCTGACCCCGCTCGGCCATGAGGTGGCGGGAATCGTATCGGCGGTGGGCGCGGGTTCGACACAACTCAAGGTCGGTATACCGGTCGTCGTACAAAACAACATCGCGTGCGGCGTGTGCGACGCTTGTCTGAATCAAAAACCGGCCTCGTGCTCGAATATTCAGACCTATATGAACGATCAGGCCGGCATGGGCGAGTACCTTGTTGTCCCATCGGCGATGGCAATTCCCTTCGAAGGGCTGGATTTCCCTGTAGCGGCACTGGCCGAGCCAATCACTGTCGCCTTGGATTTGCTCAGAGAAGCGGATGTCCGAGTGGGCGACGATGTCTTGATCATTGGCCCGGGCTGCATAGGTTTGAGCTGTGTCGCGCTAAGCCGCTTGAATGGCGCTCATCGTATTGTGGTCGTCGGGCACAATCTGAAGAGCGTGCGCGGCGCATACAGAAAAGAAGTCGCGTTCAAACTAGGCGCGGACGCGGTAATCGACAGCCAAGAAACGTCCTGGAAAGAGCGATTGAGAGGGGAGTACCCAAAGCTCTTCGACAAGGTGATTGTCACATCACCGCCGCGCACGATCGTCGACGGGATTGAGCTAGCGGGCTTCAACAGCAGGATCGTCTTTGACGGCATCGATTTTAGGGATGATGAAATCAGTTTCCACGCCAACGACTTCCACTTTGCGAAGAAGCGGCTCATCGCCTCGCACGCGATTCCGAATTGGGGCTTCCCTCAGGCGCTCCAATTGCTGAAGAGCAACGCGACACTGCGGACTTCGCTGCTCACACACACTTTCTCCTTCGACTCGCTCGAGGAGGGATTCAAAGTGTATGGAGACGAGAATACGCCCGTAATCAAGCCTGTTATTCTCATCGAGTGAGCGGATGGCACGCACCCCCGTCAGTGTGCATAGGTATGAGTTCGCGCACAGGCTCGCACGCACTCTGGTGCGTAGGATTGCGCCGGCTTTTGTAGACGTTCGTTGATTTTCGCCGGCCTACACAGGGGCGATTTTAAGAGGTTGACTATGAGAGTACTTTTTATCGGCGGAACAGGAAATATCTCGACCGCCTGCACCATTGAAGCACTCCGCAAAGGCTACAAAGTCGCGCACCTGAATCGGGGAACGCACCCCGAAAAGGAGATGGCTGGCGTTTCGACGATCCACGCCGATATCCGCAATGTCGAGGCGACCAAGCGCGCGCTTCGAGGGCAACATTTCGACGCGGTTGTCCAGTTTCTCGCGTTTCGGCCGGAACATGTGCGCGCGGATATTGAGATTTTTGGTGGAATCACCGAACAGTACATACTTATAAGCACGGCCTCGGCGTATAAAAAAACATCGCTCACGCCGGTCATCACTGAGGAAACGCCGCTCGAAAACCCCTTCTGGGAATATTCGCGGCTCAAGATCGAGTGCGAGCGTGTGCTGACTGGGGCTGAAGGAAATTCTGTGGACGCCGCTGGAACAGCGACGCGGCCAGGTGCGCGCCCGCCGCTTCCTTACACCATCGTGCGCCCTTCGCACACTTACGACGATGGTTGGGTACCAAGCTGTTTTGGTTCGCCTGGGTATGGGCTCGCGTGGCGCATGTTGCGTGGCCTTGAAGTGATCGTTCCAGGCGACGGCCAATCGTTGTGGACGCTCACGCATGCATCGGATTTTGCGGTGGGCCTCGTTGGCCTACTTGGGAAGCGCGAGGCGATCGGCGAGGCTTTTCATATCACTTCGGATGAGCACCTTACTTGGGAGGCGATCTACAGAATTATCGCCGAAGCGCTGGGCGTGCACGCCAAGATTGTGCACATACCGTCGGACTTTGTGGCGCGCATTCGCCCGGAGCGCGGCGCGGGGCTTTTAGGCGACAAAGCGGTGAGCGTTCTGTTCGATAATGCGAAGATTCGGCGGTTCGTGCCGGAGTTCGCGCCGCGCGTGAGCTTCGCCGAAGGCATCCGTCGCTCGCTCGCTTGGTTCGACGTGCACCCGGAACGCAAGCTCCCAGATCCCGTGATGAATGAGGATATGGACAGGGTGCTGGAGAAGTGGAATAAGGCAATGAAGTGTATATGAAATACATGATTCGTCCTCTCATGCTTTCCGACTCCGAGCCCTATCTCGCGCTCGTCAACGAAATCAAGGATGAGGGCAAATATCTGTTCGCCACGCTGCGGTTTGCGCTCGAAGATACGAAAAAATATGTCACCGCGCACGAGAGAGCGGGAAATCCCGTGCTGGGGGCCTTCGACGCGGATGGTACACTGCTCGGCTGGATCGACATCAATATCGGCGGAATCCAGGAGCTTGCACACATCGGGACGCTCGGTATGGGGGTACGGAAGGACATGCGGGGGTTCGGGCTGGGTAGTGCCCTCATGGATGCCTGTCTCGCGCAGGCACGAAGACTCGCTCTTGAAAAGCTTGAACTCGAAGTTTTTGCATCGAACCTGGCGGCGCGTGCGCTCTATAAAAAGAAGGGTTTTTTCGAAGAAGGTACGCGGCTCAAGAAGCGAAAATACGAAGGCCGCTACGACGATCTCGTTTGCATGGGGCTCTTTGTGCGATGATCCCCAATTTCTTGCCCGCTAAAATTTTTTTGCCAATTGACTTGCTTGCAAACGTTTTCAGTTCTAAACTACAGGTGATGTCGCTCAAAATTGGAATCAATGCTGACTCGAGTACCATCAATGGCAACCTGGGCGTGCTCAACAAAATGCTCAGGGAATTTGAGATGGCGGGATTCGCGCATGTCGAAATTCCCGTGCACGGCCTCGATTGCATATTTAATGGGAACCTCGGACTTATTCATCTCTCGAGAGTAAAGAAAATTTTGGACAACTACGCGTTCTCGTACTCGGTTCACGCACCCGACGCGCTCAATCTCGCGGATGCGCGCTACCCGGAGATTCACGCGGCCGCGCTTCAAGCGACCATCGATTTTGCC
>DYLX01000066.1 GCA_020721875.1 Leptospira biflexa | reverse complement strand
CCATCCGGTCATCCTGTCTTGGTTTTATTTAGTTTTATCTTGTATATCCCGTCGAAGTTCCCGCCTTTGTGTTCAATACAAAAAACCAAACATCCACAGCGGTATTTTCGTGCCCAGCCCGTACTCAAGATTATCCAGGCTCACATAGAGTGCTGAATTGAGCGCATTCTGAAACGCGCGTTTGCGGGAGGACTATCACAACTCTTATCTTTTGTATAGCACAATAACCATTTTTATTTTCTTTTTGGTTATTACGCTATACATTCTGCATTTGGCAAATTCCGTCTCGTAAGAATATCTTCATTCCAAATATTACGCCATATTTTGAAATTATGTTCCAATATTTACGCTTATTGCTGGACTTGCTGGAAGTAATGTGTCATCATATGCGGTATGAAAAACCGGAAGATCGCTCAATTAATAACTGCTCGCTCCGCGACGCCATATGGAAGGATTTTCGTTCTGACCGGCGCTCGACAGACTGGCAAGACGACCTTGGCGCGAACACTCTTCCCAGATTATCAATTTCTTTCTATTGAAGATCCTGTGCTGCGAAACGCATATGTACAGCTTACCGCGCAGCAATGGCGACAGCTATATCCTCAGGCTATCCTCGACGAAGTTCAGAAGGAACCACGCCTTATTGAGAGCATAAAATCTGTATATGACCAATGGACAGAGCCTCGTTATATCCTCTCCGGTTCAAGTCAGTTTCTTCTATTGGAAAAAGTAAGGGAAAGCCTGGCGGGCCGCTGCACAATTGTCGATCTCTATCCTCTCACGATTCCAGAACTTGAAACCGACAGCTGGTCTGAGGAGGTGGTCGATTCCGCGTTCCAGAAGATCCTTCAAGCTCCGCATAAAGCTCCTATTGTCGCGCGAGAGCTTCTCCCGAATTCTCTCCTCGATCCTGGACACGCAAAAAAAATGAAGGCATGGGATCACTATCTCCGATTCGGCGGTTACCCCGCACTCACGAATCCAGAACTCGATGACGAAGGCCGATTCCTATGGCTCAATCAGTATGTCCGCACCTACCTCGAGCGCGACGTTCGGGATCTCGCCTCGTTGCGCGACCTAGAACCCTTTATTAAATTGCAACGCTATGTGGCCCAGCAGACAGGTTCCATCATGAATCACTCCGCGATCGCGCGACAGATCGGCGTGTCATCCAAGACTGTGCAACGATATCTTCAGTATCTTGAACTGAGCTACCAGGCGCTCATTCTCCCCTCCTGGTCGAGAAACTCGAATAAACGCCTCGTAAAATCATCCAAGATTCATTTCCTGGATCATGGAGTGCTGCAGTCGGTGATCCAGAGAAGAGGAACACCGACCGGACCAGAGTTTGAGAGTCTCATTATCGCGGAGCTCTACAAACAGGCAAAAAATATATTCGCGGATGCTCAATTCTATTATTTGAGAACCGCCGATGGAGTCGAGGTTGATCTTCTTATCGAACTGACGCAAGGTTATCTTGCCTTCGAGATAAAGCTTGCCGAACATATCAGCTCGAACGATGCCCGCCATCTTCGCGGGCTTAACGAAATACTCGATAAACCGTTGCTCCACAGTTTCATTCTCTCGAATGATCCGGAGACCAGATCCATTTCGCCAACTATTTCAGCGGTCAACGCTTCGTATTTTTTAGGCTAATCAACCTACCCATTCGACTTGATTAAAAGGATGAAGACTTCGGCGGGATGAAGATTTAGATAGGATTTTCTGGATTGGACATGATCAACGGGATAGTGCGTATCGGTGAAAGATTGGCGCACATCTTGCGCGCGTCCTTTGAGCGCGCGAAATTACAGGGCCCCCAGTCTAGCCTCAATTTACTTTCTTTCCCCCAAAAAGGTCTTCATCCTGTCCATCGCGCAAAATCCTATAATCGTGTCTAAGATCCTATTCTTCAAGTCGAGATTTGTCGCATGCGCTCCAGAAGCGACGCGTGGTCGGGCATAGTCTTCAGGAATTCGACAAATTGTTCATCGGAGGCGAGATTCGCGATTTGGGCGAGGATCTGCAGGTGCCGGGCCTCATCCGCGGCGAGGACGAGGAAGAGTGTGTGCACTGGCACGCCATCGGGCGCCTTCCAATCTATCGGCTCGAAAAGATAGGCGATGTATACCGCGTCATTTTTTAAGCTTTCACTGCCAAACTTCCGAACATGCGGTATGGCGATGCC
>DYLX01000008.1:6548-60195 GCA_020721875.1 Leptospira biflexa | reverse complement strand
TTGCCAGAGCGCTCGATGAAACTATCAAATTGTCCCACCGTTGTCAAGAGATTTTTCGATTTTTTTCTTACTTTTTTTGCAGATTCACCTCATTTTCATCAATTGGCAAATCTTCAGAAATCGAATCGCTCGAGGCGAGAAAGAAAATAACTGAAACGCCCTTTATTGTCAACAGAAAACCATTAAAAAACGCTATAAAACAAAAAATCTTTTAAAAATGCAACAAATTTTTTTTCATGATTCTATTGACAGTTACAACGCCTGAATGATATATTGCTTCTACTTATAGAAACATATGGGGTTTGACCATGCAACTAAGCCCCAGAACAGGAGACGGTATGCGCGTATCAGCAACTTTGCCAGACTCTGAACTTCCGCGGCAATGGTACAATCTCGCTGCGGATATTCCCCATGCTCTCTTGCCTCCTCTCGCACCAGATGGAAGTGTGCTCAAACCTGAACAGCTTTCGGCGCTTTTTCCCGAAACACTGATCGAGCAAGAAGCTTCTTCGCAACGCTGGATAGATATTCCGGAGGAAGTTTTAGAAATCCTGGCTCGCTGGCGCCCTACTCCGCTTGTTCGAGCGCGCAATTTCGAACGGCTGCTCAATACGCCTGCACGCATCTATTATAAGAATGAGAGTGTTTCACCAGCAGGTAGCCACAAACCAAACACCGCGGTACCGCAGGCATACTACAACAAGCTTGCAGGCACCACGCGGCTTACCACCGAAACAGGAGCAGGCCAGTGGGGTTCCGCGCTCTCATTCGCCTCAGCGCAATTCGGGCTTGAGTGCCAAGTATTTATGGTACGCTCAAGCTATGACAAGAAGCCTTACCGAAAGGTGATGATGCAGACATGGGGTGCCTCCTGTGTGCCCAGTCCTAGTCCCCACACCCGCGCAGGGCGAAAAATCCTCGAAGCACAGCCTGATTCTCCTGGATCACTCGGTATCGCCATAAGCGAGGCGGTCGAAGCAGCGCTCGAAGACTCCAGCGGAAAAACGCACTATGCGCTCGGAAGTGTGCTTAACCATGTCATGCTGCATCAGACTATTATCGGTCTTGAGGCAAAGCGACAACTCGCGCTCTTCGGAGAGAAATCGCCGGATACCATAGTGGCCTGCGTCGGCGGAGGATCAAACTTTGCTGGATTATCCTTTCCTTTTATAAAGGAAAAAATTGATGGCGCGAACATCGATATCATACCAGTTGAACCCGCTTCGTGCCCGAGCATGACACGCGGTCTCTACGCCTATGATTTTGGCGATACCGCAGGCATGACACCTCTTCTACCCATGTATACACTAGGCCATAATTTCATGCCTTCGCCGAATCATGCGGGAGGCTTACGTTACCATGGAATGGCACCGCTCGTTTCGGCCGCCGCAAAACAGGGTTTGCTTCGCCCGCAATCGATTTCGCAAGTCGAATGTTTCTCCGCCGCCGTACAATTTGCGAGAAGCGAGGGCATCATTGTCGCGCCGGAAACAAGTCACGCGGTGGCTCAGGTTATCCGTGAAGCGGTACGTGCCCGTGAGGAGAGGCGTGAAAAGGTTATACTCTTTGGCCTATCCGGACATGGTCTTTTGGATCTGCAGGGTTATGCTGAATATTTTTCGGGGGATATCGCCAATACACCGCTCTCCGAAGAGGAGCTCGACTCATCGCTCGCATCTTTGCCTAAGGTGGGACCCGCCTTGTAAGCATGAAAATATGAGAATAGGGGGCGCGTGTTTTGCGCCTCCTCCTCAATTTTGAATAATAATTTTCATTCTTATGAACGATTTTTTCTAGCCAAGCCTAGACTGCTTAACCGGAATATCTTAGAATATCCGAAGGTATGAGCAGTACCTCGGAAAATTATTCGTCAGCGAGCTGTCTTTACCTCATCCACACACTCTTTGAATCGCTCAGCGACCGAGAGCGGCATATCGCCAGCTCCATTCTTGATAACCCGGCCAAAGCGGTACACCTCTCTATTGAAGAATTAGCTGAATCCGCGAATGTTTCTGTATCGACACTTGTGCGATTTGTCAAAAAACTGGGGTATCGAGGGTACCAGCACTTCAGAATCGCACTCGCGTCCGAGGCACTCTCTCCAGAAGCGAAAATTTATGAAATAAAGGTGAATCGGGACGAGGATCCCGTTTCTATTGCATTCGGAGCAGCGAGCCGCGCGCTCGAACTCACGGCAGCCATGGTTGATCGCGATGCGCTGAAGGACCTCGCGGCGCGCATCATTCGCGGTGGGAGTATCTACGTATTTGGGTTGGGAGGCTCCGCGGTGATCGCGCAAGACGCGATGCACAAGCTGATCAGAACAGGTATCCGGTGCGTCTACGCCGAGGATTACCACATGCAGCTTATGATCGCCTCTCAGCTCAATTCTGAGGATACCGCACTCCTCATTTCGCATACCGGCGTCAATGTCGATGCCCTCAGCATCGCTGAGACAGTAAAAAAATCCGGTGCTTTTTTAGCGGTTATAACGAGTTATCCCCGATCTGCGGTTGCACGAATGGCAGATATGCGCTTTTTTTCGGCCTCATCGGGGTCATCAGGCGTTTTGGAGGCATTCTCTGCACGGAACGCGCAATGCGCGCTTATAGACGCGTTTTATATCGCGGTGATGGAACGCTTGGGCTCAGAGGGAATTCAAAGCGTGGAAAGAATGAGGGCGGCCATTGCAAAGCGCCGCTTATGAGAATCAATACACAAGTGGAGGGCTTTATGAAAGCCGACATTGGTCTAGTAGGTCTCGCTGTTATGGGTGAAAATCTTGTGCTCAACATGGAGAGCCATGGATTCACTGTAGCGGTATATAACCGCACTGTGGAAAAAGTGGATGCCTTTGTGCAAGGACGCGGAAAAGGTAAAAAGTTCATCGCGGCACACACGCCGGAGGAACTCATTGCGCAGCTCAAAAAGCCTCGAATTGTTATGATGATGGTAAGAGCCGGTACCGCTGTCGATGACACCATCGCGAAACTCGTGCCGTTTCTAGAGAAGGGCGACATCCTTATCGATGGAGGCAATTCCAATTATCAAGACACGATGCGCAGAATGAGCGAACTCGAATCGAAGGGGTTGCGCTATGTCGGCACTGGTGTTTCTGGCGGTGAAGAGGGGGCGCTCAATGGCCCCTCGATCATGCCCGGAGGCTCCGATTCAGCCTGGCCTTATATCAAACCAATTTTTCAGGCGATCGCCGCGAAAGTCGAGGATGGAAGCCCTTGCTGCGACTGGGTTGGCCCCAATGGTGCGGGGCACTTTGTCAAAATGGTGCACAATGGCATCGAGTACGGAGACATGCAGCTTATATCCGAGGTGTACCATCTAATGCGAAACCAGCTCAAAATGAGCGCCGATGAGATGGCAGATGTCTTCGAGAATTGGAACAATGGCGAGCTCGACAGTTATCTCATCTCCATAACGAGAGACATTTTGCGCTTCAAAGATGAGGATGGCAGCCCCCTTGTCGATAAAATTCTCGACGCCGCAGGGCAGAAAGGCACGGGTAAGTGGACTGGAATCACCGCGCTCGACTTCGGCGTTCCTCTTACGCTGATTGTAGAAGCGGTATTCGCGCGCTGTCTTTCGTCGATCAAAGATGAGCGGGTAAGGGCTAAGAAGATTCTCGGCGCTCCAAAGGGAGCAGCATTTTCAGGTAACAAGGGCTCGTTTATCGAGGATCTCGGCAAGGCGCTCTACGCCGCGAAGATCATCTCTTATGCGCAGGGCTTCATGCTCCTGAGGGAGGCCGCCTCGGAGTACACCTGGCATTTGAATTATGGTTCGATCGCGCTCATGTGGAGGGGTGGCTGCATTATCCGTTCGAGATTCCTCGGAAAGATCAAGGAAGCATTCGACGCCGATAAGAGTCTCTCCAATCTCGTGTTCGCGCCCTTCTTCTCGTCGCAGGTGCTTGAGAATGAAGCTGCGCTCCGGAATGTAGTTGCCGAGGCGGTGAAAGCAGGTATTCCTGTGCCCGCGCTCAGCTCTGCCCTTGAGTGGTTCGATGCACTGCGCACCGACAATCTTCCTGCGAACCTGCTTCAGGCGCAACGCGATTACTTTGGCGCTCACACCTATGAGCGCGTGGACAGACCGCGGGGGCAGTTCTTCCACACAAACTGGACGGGCCACGGCGGTTCAACCTCGGCGAGCGCCTATGTGGTGTAATCGCGGCAGACACCTTCGATGAAATCAACGGCACATTACAAGAATGGAGGATAACAATATGGCTTCTCTCAATATCATTCCAGCAGATCGCGCAAAATTCGATTTGCTCTCGCTCGGGGGCCTCGTTATGCGAATGGACCCGGGAATTGTCCCCTTTGCCTATGCGGATCACTACGACGTTCATGTCTCTGGCGGTGAGTATAATGTCGCCGCGAATCTTTCCCGCTGCTTTGGCCAGCGGACAGCGGTGGTGAGCGCCCTCGTCGATAACGCGCTCGGTGAAAAAGTTGCTTCCTCCGTGCGCGCGATGGGCGTTCAGGGAATCTACAAACACTTCCCCTACGATGGAGTTCGCGGGCCGAATATGGCACTTGTGTGGTCGGACCGAGGCTATGGCACGAGGGCTCCTGTGGTGTTCTACAACCGCGCCAACGAGGCCGCTGCGCTCCTCAAACCTGGAGATTTCGACTTCGATGAGATCTTCAAAAGCGGAATTCGCTGGTTCCATTCAGGAGGTATTTTCTCAGCACTCTCTGCGACCACGGCTGAAATCATTATTGAGGCGATGAAGAGCGCGCGCAAACACGGCGCCATTGTTTCATTCGATCTCAACTATCGAGCAAAGCTTTGGGCTGCCGCGAATAGCGGGAAGAAACCATCAGAAGTGCTCGGAGAGATTGCGCGCTATGTCGATGTGCTCGTCGGTAACGAAGAGGATCTCCAAATGGGTCTTGGACTGCCTGGCCCTGACGTCCACGGCGTTTCCAAGCTCGATCCCGCTTCCTTTCTGAAAACGATCGAACAGGTGCACGAACAGTGGCCTAACATTAAAATCGTCGCGACGACACTCCGTGAGGTAAAATCGACGAATCGACACCTCTGGAGCGCGGTGCTCTGGATCGAGGGGCAGCATTGGCTTGCACCTACCATGGAGCTCGATGTTTACGACCGCGTCGGTGGCGGTGATGGTTTCGCGGCTGGAATGATCTATGGCATGCTCGAGGGTCTCGACCCCGAGGAGACCCTGAGGCTTGGGTGGGCACACGGCGGCCTCCTTACCACCTATCCTGGCGATACGACGATGGCCTCGCTCGACCAGGTAAAGGCGCTTGCCAAGGGAGGCTCGGCCCGCATCCAGCGTTAATTTCCGAATAGAGGTATAGAGAAAAAGGGCGCCGAGACTGAAGGACTCTGGCGCCTTTTTTTATTCGTAGGACACTCCTGTGAGCGGCTTCGCCACAGAAACAAAGCCTTTTCGACCTGTGAGCGCTGTCTCGGCTGCGACGCAGGTTTTCACGTACGGCGCCACACCAGCACCAATGGCTTACTCCAGCACGGGCACGTCGACCCAGCGCCTGGTCCGCCAACTCTCCATCGCAAGCTCGGCCAACTGAACACCCTTCGCGCCGGCGAGAAAATCCCAGGGGAAAGGTGCACCCTCGACGACATGCCGAAGGAACATCTCCCACTGCACTTTAAACGCGTTGTCATAGAGATCGCGGTTCGGCATCTTCGCCCAGGTTGCGAAATGGTCGATGTCGCTATCGATGTCGGGATTCCACACGGATTTTGGCGTCATTGCCTCAGACTGAACCCAGCACTCACGGAGCCCGGCGACTGCGGAACCATTGGTTCCATCGACCTGCATCACAAAGAGATCGTCGCGGCGCACACGTACGTCCCAGGAGCTGTTGAATTGGCAGATGACACCGTTCTTGAGCTCAAAGATAGCGTATGCGGCATCTTCTGCGGTGGTGTTGTAGATACCACCGAACTCGTCCACGCGCCTGGGGAGGTGTGTCGCGCCAAGGACAGAGAGCGACTTGATGTCGCCGAAGAGGTTTTCAATGACATAACGCCAGTGGCAGAACATATCGAGGATGATGCCGCCGCCGTCCTCTTTACGATAGTTCCATGAGGGGCGCTGCGCGGGCTGAGTGAAACCATCGAACACCCAGTAGCCAAACTCGCCGCGTACCGAGAGGATGCGACCAAAAAAACCCGTGTCGATGAGGTATTTGAGTTTGAGGAGACCAGGAAGCCAGAGCTTGTCCTGCACAACGCCTTGTTTAACACCCGCAGCTTTTGCCTCGCGGTAGAGACTGAGGGCTTCCAAGGTTGTAGTGGCAGTGGGTTTTTCGGTGTAAATGGCCTTTCGGGCTGCGATTGCAGCCCGGACCCCGTTCGGACGGAGCGCAGTGAGCTGGGCGTCGAAATAGATTTCATTGTCCGGATCGGCGAGCACAGCACCAAGGTCGGTGCTGAAATATAGTCCACCGAACCGCTTTGAGAGTGCCTCGAGCTTCTTGGGATCGCGCCCGATAAGTATGGGTTCAGGGACGAGTCGATCGCCGTTTTTAAGCGTAATACCACCCTGAGAACGAATCGCCGCGATCGAGCGGTCGAGGTGCTGATTCGTACCCATTCGTCCTGTAACTCCATTCATTATGATGTTTATTTTTCTTTCAGCCATGCGAATTCTCCTTGTGTACTAAGCTCAAGGGCGATCTCGGCGCTCAAACATACGTTCTGTACGCTTCAATGATTTTCGAAAGCCAGACATTCTGGTCGAGAGCCCAGTATCGACGTGAAAATATTTCAACTTCTATCATCCCCTTAAAACCGGCGCGATCGATCGCAGCGCGGATTCGAGGGATATCGATGCAACCCTCACCCATAAGACCTCTATCTTCAAGCATGTCGTCGAGCGGGGTTTTCCAATCGCACACATGAAAGGCGAAGAGCCGCGATGACGCACCCGCTCTCGCGATCTGTCCCATAAGTGCGGGATCCCACCAAACATGATAGACATCGACCGCTACACCAAGATAGGTGCTCCTGAGCACATCGCAGAGATCGAGGGCTTCAGAGAGTGTATTGATCACCGATCTGTCGCCCGCGTACATGGGGTGAAGCGGCTCGATCGCGAGTCGCACTCCTTCCTTCTCCGCATAAGGCACAATAGAGGCAATGCCTTCCTCGACCTGTTGTCTCGCCTCGTCTATATGCACATTTCGATGAGCGCCACACACGAGCACGATATGAGGAGCACCGAGCACCGAGGCCTCTCGAATAAGTTCGATATTCTTCTCGATGCGCAAGCGTCGCTCATCTGGCTCAGGGTGTACAAAGAATCCTCCACGCACGAGTGAAACAACATGGAGCCCGACGGACTGCACCAGTTTTTTAGCCTTTTCTGCGCCTCTATGCTCATATGCTTCTCTCCAGATTGAAATGCCGCGGACACCAGCTTCGCGGTACATGCGCACTGCAATCTCTAGGTCCCATGGTTTAGTAGTAATGCTGTGAAGCGCGAGTCTGTCGAGATTTTCCATTATTCACCTCCTCGACCTCAGAGGCAGCCCGATATCGAAGAAGCGCGAGGGTACCGTAGGAGTCGCAGAGTAAGAGGTCTTCGACGCGACCTCTTTTGTAAAAGTCCTCTCAGGGACTTTTTGCAACCACTCTTCACACCACATCGCCGCTTCAAGCAGATGATAGTCCCCCCACATGCAGGATTCGCCTCGCGGGGTAGCGCCCGTGTGTTCAGCGTAATCCCATGCGTTAGGATAGTGGTAGATCGAATGCAGAAGGAGCCCCTCGTGAGTATCATCGGTCGAGAGATAGGTCTCAGATGAGAGCCTTTCCATGATTTGAAGGCCCGCGGCAAGATATGTTCTCCCGGCGTCGCCAAGATAGTGCCCATAGCGCAGAAGCGCCTGTGCCGCGATAGCCGCTGCCGATGAATCCACCGGTTCGTGCGAATTGAAGGGGTCAGCCGGCCGGTTTAAGGCGTCCTCTATGAGATGAAGATTTGGGCCGCCTGTATCCCAGTAGGGAATTCCGTCGAGTGGCGTATGTGAGAGGTAGTAGTCGCA
The DNA here is from genome assembly GCA_020721875.1 of Leptospira biflexa. Lineage (GTDB taxonomy): Bacteria > Spirochaetota > Spirochaetia > Treponematales > Rectinemataceae > Rectinema. The sequence goes on along the minus strand of DYLX01000008.1, from coordinate 52,132 downwards.
TACTTCTCTTGTCACCATCTCAAAACGGGCAAGCACCTCTTCCTTAGAATGGAAATACGGAAGATCGAGGCTAGCTATCGTGCGCGGCTCAAGTTCCGCGATAAACTCGAGTTCCTCCGCGAAACCGAGCATGATCCACGCGAGACCTCTCGTCCATGTGGTAAAGGGGGAGTATCCCTGCTGGCTCGATGGAGCGCGATAGCTGCCATTGACCGTATTGAAAAGGGACTCATGGGCCACTCTGCCTCGTTCATCCCATCGATCCCGTCCAGTCCCATGGTAAACGTTCCAGCGCGCGGTAGTTTCGGCGTGAGCAAGGAGACGAGAGAGAAGATTTACTTTTGTATCCTGCTCTTCCATAAGCTCCTGACCGAGCTGCCAAGCGAGCGCGAGTGAGCGGAGCGAACGAATTGTATCGGCGAAAAGCGAGTGCGGGCCATTGAAAGAATAAATATACCCAAGCTTATCGGGAAGCGCAGTCCAGCGCGAGGCTTGCGTTGCCCCCGAGGTCCTCAGTGCCAGCTCATAGTAACGTCGCTTCCAGATTTCATCTGCAATTTTCCCCTGGGCCATGAGCCTTAGCATCATTCCAAAGGTACTTACATTGTTGAAGCCGTGATCATGGACACCCCGGTGTGTGATATGAACCGGCATTTTTTCTACAATCATGCGCTCAGCGTATTCAATCAGGTCTGCTTCACCAAGAAGCCCTCCGACCATGAGCGGAATCCCAAATTGAAAGCCCTGAGTCCACTCTGTCCATCCTCTGGAAGTGTAGCGGCCTTGAACCGTGAATACAGGGGCTCCATCTCCTTCCTTCCACCTCTGAGCGAGCAGCCGCGATTTTTCCCCCGCGAGTAGTATTATTTTCCGTATGTTTGTGCCAAGCGAATATAGGTCGATCTGTGCAGCAACTTTCATGCGGTACTCCCTCGTTGCTTATAGTCTTGAGATGTGGAAACCACCATCTAGGTGGATCACTGATCCTGATGCAAAATCATAATCTCCGGACATGATTGCGCGCACCGCGCGTCCTACATCCTCTGGAGTTCCCCATCGCCGCGCGGGCACGAGCCCCTGTTCGATGAGGGTTTGATATTTTCCCTCCACCCCTTTTGTCATATCCGTTTTCATAATGCCAGGACGGATTTCCACCACAAGACCGCCCTCCGGGGCAAGTCTAGCGGCCCAGAGCGAGGCTGCCATCGAGAGGGCTGCCTTTGACATGCAGTACTCACCTCGGTTGAGCGACACCGTTTCAGATGAAATCGAGGTGATGAACACGACTCTCTTTCCGCGCAAAGGCAAATGCCTTTCTGTTTGATCGCCTTGGTTCGAAACGGCTTTCTGATCCTCCTCCATCCACTTCCTCACCACAAGCTGTGTGAGAAAAAAGGGACCTTCGGCATTGGTTCGCATCAACTCTTCATACGATTCGATGGTAGTATCAAGAATGTCGACTCTCGCGCGGGGGGCTATCCCCGCGTTGTTGATGAGTCCAGTTACCTCGGGGCATTCCCCGAAGATCTCAACGATGCCACGAGCGCGGTCATCGGCGCTCGAGATATCGATTTGAAATGACTTGAAACACTGGTGCTTCGAAAGGCGTTTCGACTCACACAGCGTGAGCGTATTCTCCGCCTCTACTCGATTTTTTCCGAATACTACAGCCACAGAATAACCACTCGAGGCAAGTTCGAGAGCGATGCCTCGTCCAAGTCCCCGGCTCGCTCCAGTTACAATGATGGTTGGTGCCCTGGGCACTTCAAATTGATCGTAAAAACTCATGTATCAAAGTATGGAGTACTGAGATTACGGCGTCAATGTGATAAATCCATACTTGACTTCCCTAAAAAGTGCCACCTATACTGATTTTGTCAAGAATTACAATTCATCAAGGAGGCTATTATGAAGAAATCGGTGTATGCAGCCTTCGCCCTCGTGCTGCTGTTCGCCATGGCAGCCCAGGGAGCGTTCGCTCAGGCAACGTGGAAACCGGTAAAACCCATCACTATCATCGTGCCGTGGGGCGCTGGCGGATCGACCGACCAGGTGACGAGAGTTGCTGCGGCGGAGCTCGAGACAGCTCTCGGCCAGAAGATTGTAATCGTCAACCAGCCAGGTGCCTCGGGTTCAGTCGGCACGAAGAGCGTGCTCGATGCAAAGCGCGATGGCTATACATGGGCTGCTGGTGCCGCCGCTGACCTTGCGACCTACAAGGTCCAAGGCATGCTTAATACCGACATCCGCAAAGACTGGGAAATCTTCCTCAGCGTCGCGAATGTAATGGTCATATCTGTCAACGCCAATACTCCTTATAAGACCTTCGATGATCTGCTCGCTGCATTCAAAGCAAAACCAGGCAAGATCACGGTCGCCACTGCCGGACAGAGCTCAGCGGGCCACATCGGCATCGAGCTCATCCGCAAATACAATGGCATCGACTACAAGCATGTCACCTACGACGGCGGTAATCCCGCGGTGATCGCATGCGTGTCCGGTGAAACCGAAGTAACGACACAACTCGCGGTCGAAGAGGCCGATATGATCCGCGCCAAGAAGATCCGCCCTCTCGCAGTGCTCTCCGATAAGCCGCTCAATCTGGAAGGATACGGTGAGATTCCACCCATTACCAACTGGATCAAGGACTTCAAGTCTGGCCCCAACTACTTCGGAATCTTCATTCCCAAGGGTGTGCCGCAGGCAGTGATCGACACAGTTCAGAAGGCGTGGAAGGACGTGATTTTCAACTCAGCGAAGCTGAAAGAGTACGCGCTGTCCCGCGGCGCCATGTTTGATCCTTCCTATGGCCAAGAGGCGCAGAATCGCGCATTCTCCTATTACCAGCCTGTTGCGTGGCTTTATTACGAAGCTGGCAAAGCGAAAATATCGCCAGACACCGTGGGGATCCCAAAGCCCTAACTAGAGTGAGCGATACGGCACACGTGAAAGGCGCAGCGCGCTGCTGCGCCTTTCTTACATGCCTCGCTTTTGCCCATTTCTGGTAGTTTTGTTTGACAGGAGATGTCAAGAATGACCGATAGAAAAATGAACAAAGCTGATTTCTATACCTCCATCGTATTGCTTACGCTCAGCATAGGGATCATCGTCATTTCTCTCAGTATGCCCTCCATGGTCAGCAAGAATGAGAGCATGTGGTCCAATCCAGGCGTCGTACCGACATTCATCGGATTCGCGCTCTTATTGCTGTCTGGCACGATGTTGGTGCGCGCAATCACACGTGGTGTACTTCGATCGAACGAGGATCAGGCGAGTAAAGAGCCTATCGCGGATAGCGCACTTACTTCTGATAAAAAAACAAGATTACCGATTCCTGTGCAGAGAATAATCATTACCACGGCAATCTGTTTTGGTTATGCTTTTCTGCTGGGGAAATTATGGTTTCCGCTCATTACATTCCTCTTTGTGTTTGTCTTCATTTCTATATTTGAATTTGATACCACCAAGAAATTATCGCAGCAATGGAAAACTTTTCTGTGGGCGGCTGTGATAGGTATAAGCACATCAGCTGCGGTTACCATCGTGTTTCAATACCTTTTCCTCGTAAATCTACCATGAGGAGCTCACCATGTTTGAAGGCTTAAATATGTTCGGCACGGCGATACTCTCGTTTCTCAATTTCAAAATATTGTTTAACGCGGTGTGGGCCACCGAGTTGGGAATTATCATTGGTATGCTCCCTGGACTCACCGCAACGATGGGTGTCGCACTCCTCACCACCCTGACATTTAAGATGCAGGCGAATGACGCGATTCTCATCCTCATCTGCATGTACATCGGCGCGATCTACGGGGGAAGCCGTAGCGCGATTCTCCTCAATATCCCCGGAACTCCCGCGAACGCCGCGACGTCCCTCGACGGCTACCCACTCGCGCTCCAGGGCAAGGCGGGCAAAGCTATCGGCATCGCCACAACCGGCTCATTTCTTGGATCGGTGATCGGCATATTCGCGATGCTTATCTTCACCCCACTCATCGGAAGCATCGCCCTCAAGTTCCAATCGTACGAATTCGTATGGTTCTCAATTTTCGGCATCATCATCTGCGGCAACTTAACGGCACCGAAAGATCCTCTCAAAGGCTGGATTTCAGGATTCATCGGGCTTTTTGTATCAATGATCGGCATGGAGGGAATCCACGCGTATACTCGTTTTTCTTTCGGCAGTACAGAGCTGGCGGGCGGAATTTCGCTAATACCTGCAATGGTGGGCACTTTCGGATTTGCGGAGATTATCTCGGTGATGCGCTACCAGAAGTTTGAAGTCGTCAAAGCTAAGATCGACCGCTTTATTCCAAAACCATCCGAAGTCTTCAAATACTGGAAGACCATCATCCGTTCGGGCATTATCGGCACCCTGATCGGGGCAATACCCGGTGTCGGCGAGGATATCGCCGCATGGGTTTCCTACGACTTCGCGAAACGAAGCGCAAAACCTGAAGAACGAGCGATGTTTGGCAAAGGTTCGGTCGAAGGGCTCATGGCATCCGAGACAGGCAATAACGCCTGCGTCCCTGGAGCGATTATCCCCGTGTTGACGCTTGCGATTCCGGGATCGGCTCCCGCGGCCGTTTTGCTCGGCGCGATGCTCATCCACGGTATACGGCCAGGACCTCTCATCATGGTGGAGTTTCCCTCGTTCATCTATGAGACTGTAGCGATGGTGCTCATCGCGACCGTGATGATGTTCGTGCTCGGACTTACTATGGTAAAACCCCTTGTCAAGATACTGCAGGTTCCGAGGCAGAAGCTGATGCCGATCGTTTTCACGCTCTGCGTCATTGGATCATTTGCGATTCAGTCGAGACTCTTTGATGTGCGGGTAATGGTGGTGTTCGGTATTCTCGGATTTATTCTGCGCGAGATGGAGTATCCCATGGCACCGCTCGTACTCGGCATCATCCTTGGCGACATCCTCGACAAGAACCTGCGCAGGGCTCTCATTCTCTCCAATGGAAGCTTAACGCCATTCTTCACTCGACCGATTAGCTTCATCCTCTTCACGCTGACGATGTTGATCGTGCTGAGCCGTGCGAAATGGATCAAAACGCTCTTTGCGAGCATCAAGAAAAAGAATGCTTAAACGCTCGCCTCCAGTTATGAAAGCCACTCGGCGAGGTGCGCGCGTACAAATGCATTGTCGTTGAGTTCCGGGTAGGCAGCGGAGATCCGATCGATCTCTTCCGCCTGCCCGTCTGAGAGCGCTTCGGCGGGATCGAGGCACCATGTGCCCTCGAGGAGGCCCTGGCGCCTTAATATTTCGTGAATGCCGGGTATGCAGCCCGCGAACGAGTGCGCGGCATCGAAGATCGCTGCATTCGCGTCGGTAAGCGCCTGAGCCAGTGAGAGTATGCTCATGGGAATCGCACTTTCGGATTCAGCGAGCGCGCGTAGCTCGGCGTGCAATTCTACTGCTTTTTTCGTCCACACACTCCACTGTCCCAGCAAACCTCCCTGGAACCGGATCGTCTTTTCTTTTCCGGATGAATCTTTGATCATAAAGGGTGTGATGAGATCGAGGATGATGTGATCGTCGTTTCCTGTGTAGAGTGTCACTTCGTTTTCGCGGCCTGAATCTGCAAGGGCTCGAACCACTTCGAGGGTATGATAACGATTGAATGCGGCGACTTTTATGGCGACGACATTGTCTATTTCGAGGAAGGCTCTCCAGAATTCGTAGGGTAAGATCCTTCCTCCCACTGCCGGTTGCAGATAAAAGCCCACGAGAGGGATGATATCCGCGATTTGCATCGCGTGGGCGATAAGATGTTCGATCGATTCGTGCTTCATCGCGGCAAGACTCAAAAGTCCTGCATGGTATCCATGTAGGTTTAAGAATTCTGCCTCGCGAATGGCCTGGGCCGTGTCGCCGCAGATACCGCCGATTTTGATGATGGGTGCGGTGACAATTCCGGTTATCGAAGCTGCGCCGGGTTCCGAGTTACCACGAACAGATGTGGGTGTGCTACTAGATCCAGGTGCACCGTGGGACGAAGACCACGTGTCGATCTCCTGGGAAACAAACATCATTACCGGTTTGAAAAGATTGTGATCACGGATCGAAAATTGTGTTGTGTGGACACCTGCCGCGATGCCTCCAGAGCCCGCATCGAGATAGTAGCGGATAAGCGCACGCTGGCGGCGCTCATCGAAGTGTCGATGTTTATCGAGGGCGAGAGGGATTGCGGGAATTACGGTACCGGCACGAAGGACTCTCGCCTGAGCTTCGGGCAATAATGAAGACATTTGTCACCTCCTTAGCGCATATCTTAGAATTTGCCATCGGTTGTCTGGAAGTGTGTCGGTTTATTGAGTGAGCTGCCTCCGCCGGCAATCCATTCTGAGGTAAGCCTGAGCATTGTAGTGAGAGGAACACTCGGATAGCCGAAAAAGCCGAAGGAGAGGCCCGCGTTACAAATATAGCCGGGGCTAGCTGCTCGATCTTCACCTTCGAGAATTGCTCGCTTCCCAAACGCTGCTGCGAAATACTTTGCCACATCTGAGGTTGCCACCGTTTCGGGGCCTGAGATGTTGAGTATGCGTGGCGGGGAAGCACAGAGATCGATTGAGAGGAGCGCACGCTCGATCACATCGCCCTGCCAGATACAATTAAAATTGCGTACCGCGATGTCCACTGGCTGCGCCTGCCAAACTCTCATGGCAATGTCATGGAGCACACCGTACCTTAGGTCGATTGCATAATTCAATCTGAAAATCATAACTGGGATTCCAGCAATCCTGCTGTAATACTCGAATATCCGCTCGCGGGCGAGGACCGACTGCGCATACTCGCCGAGAGGTTCAGGCGGGCACTGCTCGTCGCAGCCGGCGCTTTCTGCAAAGGCGAGGGGATACACGCAGCCTGTCGAAAACACCACGATCCGGGCATTCAGATAGCGCTTTGCGGCGTTGATCGGGGCAATCGCGTTCATCGCCCAGGTGAGAGAGGCATTTTCAGAGGTACCGAACTTTTTCCCAGCCATGAATATGACTGCATCGGCATCGGGAAGCGCGCGCACCGCGTCCTCATCGAGAAGGTCGCAGGAGATGGTATGGACACCGGAGGCTTCAAGCTTCGCGCGGGCTTCGCTGTCGGAGAATCGCGATACGCCGATAACTTCGGTGCCAGAACCTGCACGCCGCGACGCGGTTGCTGCCGCGATGCCCAGCGTTACGCCAATTTTGCCGCCTATACCAAGAATGGCAAGTCGTCGAATGCGTGCGCGCTGAAAAAAAGCAATAAGCCTTTCGCTCGGCGTTCCTAGCATGGCGTCGAGCTCTTCGTCGCTCTTTGGACACCGAATCTCACTGATTGCCATAAGCGACACCCTCCTCTATCCGGAATCCGAGTCGTATGAGCATGGCTTCGAGCCGACGCCCATACTCGAGGTAGTTCTCGCGACGCGCCTCAAGGCTGCTTTTTACGCTGGCATTGTGAAACACTGCTGTCATATGCGGTTCAATGCTCAGGTAACCACCATAGCCAGAAGCGGCACAATCTCTGAGAACCTCTTCCACGCGGCAGGGGCCTTGCCCTGGAAAAACATAGTGTTCTTCGCCTGTTATACTATCGCGCCAGCCATCCTTGATGTGGAGATGTGCGACCGATTCTTTGAGTGCCTGCCACAACGGCCAGACTTCCTGATTCGGCCGCGGCGCAGGTTTGGAGAAATCAGGCGTGAGGCATGGATTACCGGTATCGAATACCAGCCTCAGATTAGGAAGTGCGGCGAGAATCTCATGTGTATGCTCAAGACTCATGCCACCATAGTTGAAGCAATTTTCATGAACAGGAATGATATCGTGCTCAGCAAACTCGTCGCAAATCGCCCTAAGCCGTTCGAGCCTAAGGGAAAGGCGCTGATCGGGAAGCGGATTACCTTCGCCGTCGGTGATCACTGCATAGCTCATAATCCTGATCAGGTGTACATCGAGTGCCTTCATCCTTTCGATCGCGCGGCGTACGCGGCGCATGGTTGCGCCAAAATCTTCCTCCTCAAGATATGTACCCCAGTTAGCGATCGTCGACCCAAAGCAGGAAACTCGAACACAACTCTCTTCAAGCGCGCGCTCCACCCTTTTAAACGCACGCTCATCAAGGTCGTGAATATTCACACCATCGATAGATCGAGCTTCAATGTATCTCCAGCCAAGCGCCTTTGTGACTGCGATCTGTGCTTCGATAGAATCGGCAGCCTCATCCGCAAAACCACTAAGCTGAAAAAAAGGTCGGCCAGGTGACATTCCAATTCCGGTGCGTGATCTCATGTCCATGGCGTGCGTGCTCAAATCCGCGCAGGCCGCTGTGGAGTGCCACCCTGAGCGGCGCTTCTGTAGATCGCTTCAATGCACGCGACGGCTTTGGTCGCCTCGATGCCATCCACGAGCGGAGCTCTACCGCGCTCAATCGCTTCAATGACATCGAGAAACTGCCGCCGGTGGCCTTCGTAGCCGATGGCTGCCGGATCCGCGGCACCACCGGAAGAGGAAGCTGATTGAGAGAGCCTGTTTCTCGTACTAGTATCCTCAGGAATCTCTTGGGCAAACTGCCAGAAGGTGAGCATATCCTCGTCCATGATGGCGCTCCCCGTTGTTCCCATGATTTCGATGCGCTTCATGAACCCAGGCCACGTCGCGGTGGTACCTTGGATAGCCCCCAGCGCTCCATTTTCAAACTCGATCGCTGCAGTTGCATTGTCCTCGACCTCAATCTGCGAGTGGCCGACCGTGGAGGTGTAGGCGCTAATCGATTTGATGGGGCCCATAAACCACAACAAAAGATCGACCGCATGAATCGACTGATTCATAAGCGCACCGCCACCATCGAGCGCCCTCGTCCCCTTCCATCCGCCCTGGGAGTAGTATTTCTGGTCGCGCCACCACTTCACATAAGCGCTACCCTGCGTCAGCATACCAAAGCGGCGCGCAGCACAGGCCTGCTTAATCGTCTGCGAGGCGTCTGAGTATCGACTCGGGAAAATGCCCGAAAGAGTAACATGGTGTTTCTGCGCGGTGTCGACAATGCGCAAACAGCGCTCAACCGTGATTTCGAGCGGTTTTTCGATGATGAGGTGCCTGCCGGATTCCGCGGCGGGGATTGCTGCGTCGCTGTGAAGGCCTGAGGGTGTGCAGATGTTGACAATTTCAAGCTCGGGGTCGTCGAGAAAGGCATCGAAGTCCGTGTATGCCCTGCAGCCCACCAGTTCGGCATACTGCTGTGCTCTCTCAGGCACTACATCGAAGCACGCCACGATCTTCGAGCCTGGTATTTCAGAAATTGCCTTCGCGTGTATTTTTGCGATCATTCCAGTTCCGACTATGCCGAATTTCATACATTTCCTCCTCGTGGTATAACTAGGTCCTAGATGCGGACGCCTCCGCTTCCCGCATTGTTCGCATGGCTGTTCGGAGCACCTGGCGCGGCTCTTTTGGAACCTGAAAAATCTCTATACTGAGCCAACCGCTGTATTTGCGCGCACGCAGTGCGCGGACAGGCGGCAGGTAATCAGTGTTCCCGCTTCCTGGGGCGCTTCCTTTCTCGGTTTCGTTCAGATGCACATGTTCTATATAGGGATAAAACTGCTCGATGAGTGTAGCTGGAGCAAATTTCTCGGCGCGCGCATTGTGAAAATCGAACATAGTGCGGATCGTAGGCTTGTTTACGAGTTGCACCACCTCGACAGCCTCTTCGAGGCTCGTCACTATATCGGTCTGATCAGGCGAAAGCGCTTCGAGGAGAAGTTTTGAACTACAGGAGGCCGCATGGTCGGCGATTTCGAAAAGTCCATCGATGATGATACGCTTCACCTCGGAAGGCGCCATGCCTGGTGTAGTTGAGCGCTGTTTCGGAGAGCCGAGCACGAGGTTTCCTCCACCAAAACCCGCTGCACACTCGAGCATGAAGCGGAGGTGCTCCCAGGATCTGCTCCTCACAAAACGATCCGGGCTCGCGAGGTGCAAACCTTCCGGCGCCGCGAGCAGCCAGTGAAACCCCGCAAATTGAAGCCCTTCTTCTTTCAGAATGTGACTGCGACTGACGATACCCTTTCCAATCGCCGCGTCGCTGAAATCGCCAAATATTGTGTAGGGGGCTATTTCCATCCCCTCGAATCCTTCTTCTCTCGTGATCCGACAGGCCTCACCAAAGGGCATGTCGCCGAATAGTTCGTTGCACACTGCATAGCGCATTGTTGATTCCTCTTTGTGTTACTCTAAGAGTCGCGTACCGCGCTGTCAATTCGTAGTTAGCGTGGATACACCGCATCGGAGTCCCCGAACTGCCGATAGCTGATAGCCTCCTCGATCTCACTCACCCCGATTTTGTCATGCCCCTCGAGATCGGCGATGCTCCTCGCGATTTTAAGGATACTATGGCTCGCCCGCGCGGATAGCCCATATGTTGATACTGCTGAGGAAAATTGTCGCTCTGCCTCGCCCGTGAGCGTACACAGTTCAGCGATTATACTTGGACCGATTTTTGCATTAAGGAATCTTTCACCCTGGATCTGGACATCCGACCGTATCGCACGTTGTGCGACACGATGCCTCTGTCGAGCACGCGCCTCCCCGACATCCGACCGTATGCGTTCACTGGAAATTGATGAACCCCGCAAAAGCTGCCGGGCATCCGCCGGCAGCATTACAATGCGCATATCGAGTCGATCGAGAAGGGGCCCGCCGAGCTTTTTCCAATATTTACGAATCTCCTCTGGAGAGCATAGACAAATCTTGCCCGGCATCCCCAAATTTCCACAGGGGCAGGGATTCGCTGCCATAATGAGCTGAAAATCAGAGGGAAATCGAAGAGTCCTTCCGGCGCGCACAATATCGACAAAGCCGCGCTCTGTTGGTTCCCTGAGCGCCTGAAGTACGTCCCGATGAAACTCCGAACACTCGTCAAGGAAAAGCACACCATTGTGTGCAAGGCTCACTTCACCCGGTCTCGGCGGTCTACCGCCGCCGATCATTCCCTCAAGGGTCGCTGAGTGGTGCGGTGCTCGAAATGGCGGTTCATCGAGAAGTTGGGGTTGCACCCTACCCCAGAGGGATTGAAGCGACGCGCTCACGAGAGCCTCGGTCTCAGACAGGCGCGGCAAAATTGAGGGAAACCGCTGGGCTGCCATTGTCTTTCCGGCCCCCGGAGGACCGGAGAGAAAGAGATTGTGCCCTCCAACCGCGGCGATTGTGAGTCCCCGCATCAACTGCGGATCGCCCTTGAAGTCCGAGTAATCTGGTAGATGCGCGCCCATGGCTTCCGTCCCGCTCAAGTGGCGGCCGGAAGCAGTGTGCGCGCCAGTCCTCGGCGCCTCTCCTCGTGCGAGGGCAAGGCAGATTTCGCGTACCTCAGAAAGGTGGCGCAGAGGCCACACTTGCGCAGAATCCACCATCGAAGCCTCAGACGCGTTCTCCTCCGGTATGAGGCAGATATGAATGCCCTGCTCTCTTGCCGCGCGTACCGCCGGGAGAATACCCCTGACGGGTCTTAGCTCTCCCTCGAGTGTGAGTTCGCCCATTGCGAGGATTGCGATGGGAATATCTTCGATTTGCGCCGAAGAAGTGAGAATTCTCAGCGCGATGGGGAGGTCATAGGCAGAACCTTCCTTATGGACATCGGCTGGTGAGAGGTTGACGAGAATGCGGTCCTGGGGAAACTCAAAACCCGCGTTGCGTACTGCGATTCGAGCGCGCTCACGTGCCTCGCGCACGGATGTGGACGCGAGCCCCACGATCTCAACCGTGGGTATACCATTTCGAATGTCTGCTTCAACCTGTACGAGGATTCCGTCGAATCCAAGAGGTTCATGCGCAAAAATCTCCATGCGGCTTCCCCTCCTCGCGTGGTTCTTTAAAAGGAATCGCGCGTGGGGAGGCGCGCTGCGCTTCAAAAATTAAGCTTCAGTTGTCGAGAAGACACTCGAGGTCGAGCTCGCCGGCAGCACATGGCATCGCGATGCCGTAGGACTCGAGAATCTCGGGATGGATCTCGCCAAACACGCCGACGCGCGCACCCTTCACAAGAATCTCGACCTGTCGGCCGGGAATAAAGCGCGTATCCGAGCTCTCGCGGACCTTATACTCTTGACCGAGAAAGTACAGAAGCGTCGCAACATGGGAGGCGATTTCATTGTAATCCGCCTGAGCATGGCTCGTCAGAAAGCCGATGTATTGGCGCGTCACGATGCCGTAGTTTGCCTCGATGTCTTTAAGCACGACTTTGCCCACTTCGAAAGTCCGATGTGGGTAGGAGGCTTTAGCCGACACGCTCTCGGTTTGCAAGAGTCCGGGGAGCGGTGAGTTGCGCACGAACTCGTAGTTCTCCGTCATCGGATTGGAAATCTTGACAAGTTCCGAGTAAGATACACGCATCTTCTCAGCATAATCCTTCCCGGAACCGAGATAGTTGTAGATCATCTCCTGGTATCCAAGGCCTACCATGATGTTCTTGGCCTTACGTGAGAAGCGCTCGATCGGAGTAAGCCGCCCGATAGTGAAGTCTGTGGGGCGCTGGGGCACAAAATTCGCAAGCCCAGCTCCTATCATAACATCCTCTATGATGTCTGCTGGATGGAGGAAATCGTTGCGGTACTCAGGTGGCGCAACACTAATCGTATGGCCGTCGGTCGAGTACGCGCAAAGTCCCATGCGCGTGAGCGCGTCGAGCGCCTCGGGCATGCTGAGCGAGCTCCCAAGGAGCTTGTTCGTGTCCTCAAGCGACACGGAAATTTCTTCCTGAAAATAATAGGGAAAAACGATTTTGTTCCCGAATGGCGTATCGTACTCGTAATCGACCTGGACATTGACAATCTCGAAACCCATGTCCGCCAAATCGCAGGCCATGATGGACGCCGAGAGCGCGACTGAGGGATAATCGCTGCCGGTCACCTCGATGAAGACTTCTTTGTCGCCCACTTGCACCGCGCCCAGATCCGCCGAGTTGATGATCGGCGGGTACGAGAGCACCCTGCCCTTTGAGTCAGTGAGAAACGGGTGAATAGGCTCTCCCTTCAGGATCGATGCGTACTCGATGCCCTTGGGGTGCTCCGCTAGAATCTGATTGAGTGTCATTGTGCGCGTTTCCTGGAGAGGCACGAAGGCAGTGGTTTCGGGATCTGTACCGAAGTAGTGTACCGGCCACTCGATGAGCGAAGTTCGATAGATGCCGATCGACACGCCCTTACGTTTACGTCCGAAATTCCACGCAAGTTTCTCCTGGGTCTGGATCATGTCGCGGAGGAGCGCGTCACTGATTGCGGGGCCATGCGCGACAAATCCCGCGAGCCAGGGACGGACTTTTTGTACCGACTTCTCGACAAAGACGCGGTAGGGCGCGTCCTTCGACCTCTTGCGCGAGGTGAAGAATGGATAAGAGGGAATGTTTCGCGTGCGGTAGATTCTGAGTTGTCGCGCGAGGCCTGCAGTGGTCCACAGGTCGGGCCTATTGGTGTCGTTGAGCTCGATCTTGATCGTACGCTGGTCATCAGCGGGGATAGAGGTGTTCCACTCATCGAGCTCTGCTTTTGCCACAGTAAGATCCTGCTCGAATTTTTCTTTGTCTGACCATGAGGCACCGGCAAGCTGGGAAAAAAATTGTTCGTTTACTTCAATCTTGGGCATTTTGGTCTCCAGGCTCACTGAATTTTGTACTGGGAGCGGCGGGTGCGTACACTCTCGAGATCCGGGCTGAAGAGCTCGCGGAGGTCGTTGAGGCCGAGGGCCATGAGCGCCATACGATCGATGCCGATTCCCCAGGCGAGCACCGGCACATCGATACCAAGCGACTTCGTGACCTCCGGGCGGAAAATGCCCGAGCCGCCGAGTTCGAACCAGCCGAGCACGGGGTGCTTGATGTGCACTTCGATTGAGGGCTCAGTGAAGGGGAAGTAGCCAGGGACATACTTCACCTCCTTGGCCCCCGCGACTTCGATCGCAAACATCTCGAGGAAGCCGAGGAGAGTGCGAAGGTTCACGTCCTTACCGAGTACAATGCCCTCGGTCTGGTAGAAGTCCGAAAGGTGTGTCGCATCGACACGGTCGTAACGGAAGCAGCGCACAATGCCGAAGTATTTGCCGGGCACACTGGCCTTGGGGAGCTGGCGCGCGGAGAGCACGGTGCCCTGGCTGCGCAGAATGAGACGCCGCGTGAAGTCTCGGTCGAAGTGGTACTGCCAGCCGCGACTGCCGGTGTTGCCGCCATTCTCGTGCGCGGCAGCGATGCGCGACAGGTAGGGTTCCTCGATGAACTTGGCATGCGTCGGCTCCTCGATGTAGTACACGTCATGGATGTCACGGGCGGAGTGGAACTGCGGCATGAAGAGCGCGTCTGAGTTCCAAAACTCGGTCTCAACCATGTTACCGTCGAACTCTTCGAAGCCGAGGGAGACGAGTTTGTCTTTGACGCTGTCGAGAAACTCGACATAGGGGTTGCGGCGCCCTGGGATTACGCGAGCAGGCGGAACCTGGACGTTGTAAGGGCGGAAACTGCCGTGCTTCCAGCTGCCTTTCTCGAGCATCTCGGGGGTGATGGCGCCGAGTTCTTCGCCTGTCAAGCCGAGCGCGCGCACCGCGTCGCGATAGTCGTCGGCGAGGGGAAGCATGCGGTAAATCACTTTTGCACGCTCGGCGACACGGAAAGGCGCATCTTGAGCGCCGCGCTTTTTAGCGATCTGCCCCATGAGGGCGCGCTGCGAGGGCGAAAGCGAAGCTTCAGCGAGAGAACCGCCAGACGAGCCGGCCAGCGCAAGGAGGGACTCGAGGTCGAGGAGAGGCCGGGGTAGCTCGGGTTTGGCGAGGATGGCGCGGCGCGTCTCGTCCATAACGCATACGCCTTCCTTAGAGAGCGAACCGAAAGCAGACCCCACGGTCTTCTGATCGAACGCGAGGGCGCTTGCAATATCGGGCAGGCTGAGGGCACCAGTTTCCTTCACAAGTGAAAAAATGCGCCGAACCGGCGTACCCTTCTCGAGCCACTCTTGGCCGAGCGCCGTCAATTCGTAGAAAACTTCGGTCTGGCGACTCACTTCCTCGAGGAGCCCCTTCGAGATGAGCCAGGAAAATGCCTGCTGCTCTTGTCCCTCCCGAAATCCGAGTTTTTCACGGACTTGGGCGCTCTCAAAGGTATCCCCGGACTTGTACGCCAAAAGAATCTTCACTTCGAGAGGGTGAAGTGCTCGCACTGCGCTTTGATCAATCATAATCATTTGCCTCGCTGGTTTGATGAGTATTGCCGGAAATTGGTGAGATGGTCAACGACCGCGCCTCGATTCATTCCTTGAATCGCGCCTCATAGTTCGGTCTTCGGCATGGGCGCGGCCGGTTTGAGAATCGCTCCGATTCCACTTCTGCCATCGAAGCGGATATCCATTGGCGATGCGAACATTGTGAGGGCGCAGTGCCGTGTTCGCGTTCGCGGTGGAATCGAGTATAGCCACGACCAGTTCATAAAATCTTCGGCTGAGCTCTGGGCCACCTTCATGTACTTGATTCGCATTGTGGTCAAGTTGTGGAAGAAGTGTGAGCCCTGCGAACTCTCCACCACAAAGTCGGGCAGGTCGACTTCCGCAATGGCCTTTGCCTTTGAGATCTGAGAATAGGAGATGGGGATGCCAAGCCAGCGATCGCGGGTTCCCCAGCGGCCAAGACCAATGAGGAGGTAGTTGAAATTCTCTTTACGCGCGATTGTGTCAAGCTCCTCGATTTCGGCCGCGATCTCCAGCGTAGAATCGCGCTCGAAGACGCGCGGATCAACCCAGACGATGGCCTGTATGCTGAAGTCGCGCCCATTGCCCATGCAGTTCCGCGAGATCATTAGGCAGTCCTCTCGTCGAATCTGCGTCGGATCGATCTCTACTCGATCGTCGATGTGGATAAGCGGTTTGAGCTGCAGGAGGTAGAGCGTGGGATCCTGCCCTGGTGTATCGAAGTTGAGCGCATACTCGATCTCTACAGGAGTGCCCATCGATCGTGTGGCGATATCGAGCACGATGTCGATTGCTTGAGCGAAAGGATATGCATCATATTTCAACATATTCGCGAAATCAATAACACGGTGCCCTTTGGTGTTTATTCCCGGCACAAAGCGCTGATCCGCGGCGTCCCATGTGGAGGCGATCATGGGGAAGTAACGATCTTTCTCCGCGGCGCTCACGGATAATTCCGAGAGACTCGCCATTTCTCCCTGTAGGAGGTCTGGTTGCTGGTTCTCGAGCGAGAGTGCATGGAATATGCGTTGGGTACTCTCGAGCGCGTGTTCGGGCGAAAGCACATCGAGCTTGGGGTATTTGGGGCAGAATCTGAAGGCTGCTCCGCCGCCTACGACATAGGTACCGAGGCCGAGGGCTGCGAGGCAGAGCCCATCGTCGGGCTTTATGTATGAAACCGGGTAATAGTTGTAGGACTGGGCTACTCCCGCGGCATTCGGGTAAAAGTACGAGCCATGGGGCGATCCTACAAGCTCCTGTATGACCACGCCCATGCGCTCCTCTTCGAGGTTGTAGTTGGCCGCCTCGAAGTAGGTGCGCGCCTCCTTTGAAAAGAGGCTCGCATAGATGAGCTTGATGGCGTTACAGAGCTGCTGGAGTCGAATTTCCGCATCGGGATGATTGTTGGGAATGATGTAGGTATCGTAAACTCCGGAGAAAGGCACCATAAGCATGTCCTCGAAAAGACCACTCGAGCGCACTGCGAGTGGCTTTTTACTCATGGAGAGAAACTGCCTAAGACGCTCGACCAATTGCGGTGAGAGGGCTTTCTGCATAAAAACCGAGGGGATAGCCTCGTTGTTATTGCCATAGTATGCCCAGGACCATAGTCCGTTCATTTCGAGGAAATGCTCAAACTCATCGATACCGACAAACACGGTGTTCGGCATCGCGATGCGCATGCCTTTCACATACTGCGAGAAGTCGATGTTGTCGAGGAGCGAGTGGATGAATATCAGCCCCCTTCCTTTGCCGCCCACCGAACCATCGGCGATTTTGCAGAGGTAGCGAGGATACTTGATCATTTCAAGATCGAAATAGGGAACCATTCCCCGCGAACGAGTTGAGCGTATTTGGTCGATCATATGAACGATGAAATGCCGCAACTCGGATGGCCCGCTAAAATCAGTAATGCGGTAAGGCCTCAAGATTTTCGCCACATGAATTTCGCCTCGAGCCATGAGCCATGCTGAGAAATGGTTGTGGTCCGCGTGATAGAGAAGGCTCTCGATCGGTATCTCATTCAATTTTTCTACGAATTCGCCCATGTTGTGGGCTCGTGCGATTTCGTTTCCGTCGGGATTTCTGAACACAAAGTTTCCGAATCCGAGATTTGCCTGCAGGAAGGCAGCGAGTTCCATCTCGAGCGATTCCGAGTTTTTGTCGATGAACGATGCTCCCACTTCGTAGGCTCGCTCCCGGACATTCTGCTCGCTCGATTGCACGAGCATGGGCAGATCTGGTATTTCCCGCTTTGCGAACTTTATGAACTCGAAACCCGCGTTCTCATCGAAACTGCCTCCCCTCGAGAAGCGCACATCGGTGATAACGGTAAGGAGATAGGGCTTATAGGTCTCAAATATGGTGAGAGCCTCCTCGTAGCTGCTCGCGAGGAGTATTTTGGGACGAGCGCGGATGCTCAGGAGCTTATAGGTCTCGGTACTGTGCTCTTCCTCGACGAGGAGCTGGGTCTGGCGGAGCACGACTTTATAGAGCACAGGCAGGTAGCGCGAATAATAACGCACCGAATCTTCAATGAGGAGGATCACCCTCACCTCCCCCGTCCGCGTATCGGTCTCGACATTTCTCCAGTCCTCTATGTACTTGATCATTCCCACAAAGAGTTTTGAGTAGCCGTTCCACACAAAGATGCGGTTGAAAGCCGAGAGCTCGGGCCGTGAGGTGTCGAGCATCGCGAGGCTCGAATTGTTGGTCACCATAAGGAGGATGGGAATATCCGGCCAAATGTGGCGCATCGAGGTGGCAAGTCTGAGAGGCATATCGAAGTCGAGACTCGCCATGACGATTACGAGATCGAATCTGCCTTCGCGAAAGAGGTCGAGGGCGGATTCTTCGGTATAGGCGCAGGTAACTCTGGGAATAGTATTGAGATTGAGCTTGAAGTACTCGCCGTAGATCTGCTCGGTGAGGACACCGTCGGATTCGACGACAAAGGAGTCGTAGAGACTGCCGACCAAGAGTACCTCGCGAACGCGGTCGCGCATGAGATCGTGGTAGATGTTGCGCTCCCGCCGCTGTCTGTCGTATGCTGACACCAATTCGTTAAAATACATGGCGACATAGTACGCTTTTTCTCGAAAAAAATGAATATTGGCAAAGCTTGACCGTGTTTCTATGTGTAGGTATGATGGGCCCCATCCGGTGCGTTTTTCTTCAAGGAGATTTCCGTGATTAAAAATATCAAACTCGCGGCGCGAAAACCGAACCAGGGCACAACCATCATCGATGTCGGTGGCGTGAAGGTAGGTGAGGGACTCGTCGTCATTGCGGGCCCCTGCTCTGTCGAAACTGAACGGCAGACTATCGAGACCGCCCTCGCGGTGAAGCGCGCCGGCGCTCACATGCTCCGAGGCGGCGCTTTTAAGCCCCGCACCTCTCCCTACGCCTTCCAGGGTCTGGGACTGAAAGGCCTTAAAATACTCGACAAAGCCCGTAGGGAAACGGGTTTACCCGTGGTCACTGAGGTAGTCGATACGCGCGATGTCTCCTGGGTCGGCGAGTATGCCGATGTGCTGCAGATCGGCGCGCGCAATATGCAGAATTTTTCACTTCTGCGCGAGGCAGGAAAGTCGGGGAAACCCATTCTCCTCAAGCGGGGTATGTATTCGACCCTCGAAGAGTGGCTCAATTGCGCCGAATATATTCTCGCGGAAGGAAACCCCAATGTCATTCTCTGTGAGCGAGGTATAAGAACCTTTGAAACCTACACGCGCAACACGCTCGATCTTTCCATGATCCCTGCGGTGCGGAAGGAGAGCCACTTGCCAATTCTTATCGACCCCTCGCATGGCACGGGGATCCTGCAGTTCATCGAACCGATGAGTCTCGCTGCAGTAGCCTCAGGAACCGACGGACTTGAGATTGAAGTGCACATCGATCCGCCTTCGGCGCTTAGCGACAAGGACCAGCAGCTCACCGTTCCTATGTTTGAGGCACTCATGGAAAAACTGCGTGCACTCAAGAACTTCATGAGTGAGGCGCCGATGCGCGGCTCCATCGATGCGGCTGTAGCTTTTTCTGCACCTACCGAGGGGGGTGGCTCAATGGCTCACCCAGACTCGATCGCCCTCACAAGGAGCACGCCGCTTAATACCGAAAATAAAGAGGAAGACATCCATCTTCCCGGTGCCTTCTCGGAAGCCGTTGACTAGGAGCCTCTGATGCCGCACGCTTCGACCGTAATCCACTTCGGTCCGCTCTCCGATATTTTCAGGATTGTGCCTCCTGCGCGTATCGTTTTTGTGACAAGTCATGGCCTCAGGTCTCGTTCCGAGGCGATGCTGCTCGAAGCACGATCCTCCATGCCGTGCCCCGGAACCGACAGCCTGCGCTGGATTGAGGTGGCCGACGGTGAGAGCTGTAAATCGTTCCAGAGTCTCGAGGCTGTCTGTCGCGCTCTCCTCGCCCTTGGAGCCGACACCGAGACCGTGCTTGTTGCGATCGGTGGCGGCTCGGTCAGCGATCTTGCGGGGCTGGCCGCGCACCTCTGGAATCGCGGTATTCGCTATATAACATGCCCCACTACGCTCCTCTCCATGATCGATGCCTCCATTGGCGGAAAAAACGCGATTGATCTCGATTCCGCGAAGAATGTTGTGGGAAGCTTTCATACACCGAGCGAAATGCTCTGCGATGTCCGCTGGCTCACCACCTTGCCCGCGCGCGATGCAGCGTCTGGGCTCGCAGAGGCGGTTAAACACGCAGTGCTCGACGGCGAGGAACACTTCGCTTTCTTTGAGAAAATCGCTGCTTCGGGAACCGCACCACAGGCCCTCGACCAGGATACGCTCGAAGCACTCATACGACGTTCCCTCGCGGTAAAGGAGCGCTATGTATACACGGATCCGCGTGACTCTCACGAGCGGCATGCTCTTAATTACGGACACACGTTCGGACATGCAATCGAGCTTCTCACGGGTCTGCCCCACGGATTCGCGGTGGCAGCCGGAATCGGCACCGTAAATGCACTCGCACAGCGGCGAGGGTCGCTCAGCCCTAACGACGCGGCGCGTATATCCGCGCTCCTCGCCGCCTTTGGCCTACCCGCCGGCATTGATGAGGCCTGTTCTTTGGCTGGAAAAGCGATCGGTCAGGCAGAAATTCTCGAGAAAATGAGGGCAGACAAGAAGCGGCGCGGTGACGAGATTCACTTTGCGATGCCCTACGGCATCGGCGATATTCGGGTTGAAACCGTATCTTTCCGCGAACTCGAAGACTTTTTAAGGCTCGACGCCGCCGCTTCCGAACAGGGAGAACAAGGAGGAAACGAATGAACACTACCGGCCGAATCTTTCGCGTCTCGCTCTACGGCGAGTCGCATGGGCAGGCGGTCGGCGTCATAATCGATGGCTGCCCCGCGGGCATTCCCCTCGCACCGGAAGACTTTCTTTCCGACCTTGCACGGAGGAAATCGGGCGCGGAGGGCACCACGCCGCGCAAAGAATCGGATACTCCCGTCATTCTCTCCGGTGTGTATCGAGGACGCAGCACGGGGTCGCCTATCCACATCGAGTTTCGTAACGAGAACACAAAATCAGAAGATTATACCGATTTTTCGGCGATCCCTCGCCCCGGCCACGCCGACTTTACGGGTACTATGAAGTACCGAGGCTGGCAGGACCCGCGCGGCTCAGGCCACTTTTCGGGGCGTATCACAATCGGTCTCGTGGCGGCGGGAGTAATCGCCAAGAGAGTCCTTGAGCGCCTTGGTTCTGTGCGATTCACTACAAAAATCACCGAGGCGGGAGGGTCGCGCGAAGTCGAGACCGCGGTGCGCGAGGCGAAAGCCCGCGGTGACTCCATCGGCGCGATCGTTGAAATACGTGTTTCTGGCGCCGAAGCCGGGTGGGGCGAGCCCTTCTTCGACGCGGCGGAAAGCGTCATCGGACACAATCTCTTTGCGGTGCCCGCGGTACGCGGCGTCGAGTTTGGCGACGGCTTTGCCGCTGCACGCATGTTTGGCTCCGAGCACAACGATCCCTTCATCGATTCGCGTGGTACGACCGCCAGAAACGGTGCGGGTGGCATCAACGGCGGCATCACCAATGGCAACGAAATTGTCGTGAGGGTCGCGGTTAAGCCTGCCTCTTCAATCTCGCGTTCCCAGCACACCTTTGACTTTTTGAGCGGCACCATAACCGAGCTTGAGATTGGCGGCCGACACGATTCCTGCATTGCGCTCAGGAGCGCGGTGGTACTCGAGGCAGCCGTAGCCTGCGCACTCGCGGACCTCGCCCTCCTCGCGCGCGCCGAAGCACCCTGGGAATCCAATATTACATGGAGGAAAGCATGAATCTCGAAGATATACGCACCGATATAGACCGCATCGACGCGAAGATAGTGTCGCTCCTGAACGAGCGAATGGAAAAGGCAATGCTCACGCGCAGTTTCAAGACATCGACGCTCGACTCCGCGCGAGAGCAGATGGTGCTCGAAAAAGTTCGCCGCTCGAGCCAGTGCCTCCTCGATCCTCAGTTCTCTGTGAGCATCTACGAGAAGATTATGGCAGAGAGCAGACGCATTCAGGATGCGGCGCTCCAGACTATCGCCTTCCAGGGTGAACACGGGGCATACTCCGAGGTCGCGCTCCGTGTGCTCATGCCTAGTGCCGCCGCGATTCCTTGCCACGAATTCTCCGATGTCTTCGAGGGAGTCGAGAAGGGAATCTACGACTACGGCATTGTGCCGGTCGAGAACACATTAGGAGGCCTTGTCGGTCCCGTGAACTCGATTCTCATCTATACGAGTCTCAAGATTGTCGCCGCCATCGACATGCCCATTCGGCACTGCCTCCTCGCAATTCCCGGCGCCGACCACCGTGAGCTCAGGACAGCCTGGTCGCACACCCAGGCTCTCGCCCAGTGCCGCAATTTCCTGTACCGCAACCACCTCGACCCTGAGCCCTTCTACGACACCGCGGGCGCCGCCAAAGCCCTGGCTGAGAACCGCCCCAAGGGAATCGCCGCGGTGGCGAGCAAATTCGCCGCCGACCTCTACGGCCTCGAGACTATTAAAGAAGATATTCAGGATTCACCGCACAACCGTACGCGTTTCTTTGTCATCTCAACGCGGGAGAATGGCACCGAAGGCGATAAGTGCTCGGCCGTATTCACCGCGGGCAACAAGGCCGGCTCTCTCTTCTCGGTGTTGCGAGTGTTCGCCGACCAAAATATCAATCTAACGCGCATCGAATCCGTACCCGACACTCCGGGAAAGTACGCAATCTTCATCGACTTCGAGGGGGCACTCTCTTCGGAGTCCGTGCAGCGGGCACTCGCGAAGGTTGCGCCCATCGCAGAAGATTTTAAGATTCTTGGATGCTATCAAGAGATGAGGGTAGAAGAATGAAAATTGCGATACTTGGCGCCGGCAGAATGGGCGCCTGGCTCACTGAAGAACTCTGCTGGCACCACGATGTGATGGTGCACGACAGCGATCTATCGAAAATGAAATATTTCATCAAGGTGCACCGCGCCCTCAATATCGAAGAGTTCCGCGACTTCAAGCCTGAGCTCTGCATCAACTGTGTGCCGCTCGGTTATACCCTCTCTGCCTTCGACAAGATACTTCCCTTCCTCCCGGAAACCTGCATAATAAGCGACATCGCGAGCGTGAAGACAGGCTTTAAAGAGTACTATCAGTCCTCCAACCGGCCATTTGTCTCCAGCCATCCGATGTTCGGTCCCACCCTCGCCAACATTCGTGACCTGCACGAAGAGAGCGCCATCATCATCTCGGAATCAAGCCCGGAGGGCGCCGCCTTCTTCAGAGACTTCTACTCGAGTCTCAACATACGTATCTTTGAGTATAGCTTCGAAGAACACGACAAGACTGTTGCCTACTCTCTCGCGACTCCCTTTGCCTCGTCGATGGTGTTCGCGGCCTGCATGAAGAAGCAGGATGCACCAGGCACGAACTTCAAGCGCCATATGAGCGTGGCCAAGGGCCTCCTCTCAGAGGACGACAGGCTCCTCACGGAGATCATGTTCAACCCCTACACCATCCGGCAACTCGAGCTCATTAACTCGAAACTCGCCTATTTGACGCATATTATCCGTCAAAAAGACTACGAAGAAATGAAAAAGTTTCTGGACAGCCTGCGGAAAAATATTGGTGAATAGTCGGGCAATGGAGGGTCCGGGCAATGGAGGGTCCGGGCAATGGAGAGACCCTGCTGTTTTTGTCAACAAACAGCTTCAATCCACGCGGATCGAGTCGAGTACCTCGAAGAACCCAGGCCAGGATTTGGACACGCACTCTGCCCCATTGATACTCACTTCGCTTTCGCTGGCAAGGGCGGCGATGGCGGCCGCCATCGCAATGCGGTGATCTCCATGCGAGTCGATCCGCCCGCCCTTGAGCGTGCCTCCATGAATGCGCATTGTGTCGTCACGGATCTCCGCGTGGGCGCCGAGATTCTCGAGCATCGAAACGAGGGCCGAAGCCCGGTTACTTTCTTTAGATAAGAGACGGTGAACACCGCGAATGCTGGAAACTCCGGCGATCGCCCCTGCGAACGCGGCAAGAGGTGGAAAAATATCGGGGCAGTCTGTCGCGTCGAACTCGAACGGCGTAAGCACGCCCTGGGCAGGTTGCGCGATTTCGAGAGCACTTTCAGACTGACGAACCTCAGCTCCCGCCGCGCGCAACACCTCGACGATCGCCTTGTCGGGCTGAGAGCTCCTCGCGTCGAGTCCCTCGATCCGCAGCCCGCCCGGTGCCCCCCGAATCGCCGCGGCGACCGCAAGGAATGCTGCACCGCTCCAGTCGCCCTCGACTTCGAAGGAAGTCGCACGGTAGTGCTGGCCCCCCTTAATCGAAAAGGTCCTTATTCCGTGCCGCAGAATCTCCACTCCAAAACGGGCGCACACCTCAATGCTGAGGTCGAGATAGCCTGAGCTCACCAGGTTCTCCACTTCGAGTGTAGAACTTCCTCCGAGGAGCGGCATTGCAATGAGAAGCCCCGTGAGAAGCTGAGAGCTCCCCTGCGCGTCGATGCGGGCGTACCGGTTTAAAAAGGGCCCCTGAATGTGCAGCGGCTGAAGTCCGCGATCGCTTGCACAGCTCACGCCGAGACTCTCAAGTGCTGTCTCCACCATATGCATCGGTCGCCGCGCAAGCGAACCTGAACCTACAAGCACCACAGGGCGGTCGAGGAGCGCGGCGATCGGCGAAAACATCCTCATGCAAAGGCCGGATTCACCGCAGGAGAGAATAAGGGGCGCGCGAGAGGTTGAAGAGACTCGAGCACGAATGTGCACAGCGGAGTCTGCTTCTTCGCGCGAGGAGGCCGGGTTCTCTTTCAAGCCCACGTTTTCAGCGTAAGGCGTGGATTCTGCCAAGGCTACGTCTTCCACGTGAGGCGCTTTCTGTCGCTGCGTCACTTCTCCCGCGAGTGGCACCCTGTTCTGAAGGCGAGCCGCGCCGAAGAGCGGAGATCCTTCGATCTCAATTCCACCCTCAATCGCCCGTACTTTTGCGCCAAGGTCGCGCGCGATGCCGAGCGCGGCGAGCGCATCCGCGCAGAGCGGCTCACCTCGAATGTGCGACACCCCCTGCGCGAGGGTCGCACAGGCTATTGCCCGCTGGAGCACGCTCTTTGAAGCTGGCGCGCGCGCACTGCCGCCCACCCCCCCTGGCGAAATAGTTCTCGTTTCCATGCATTTCCCTCGATGAATCGTTTATACCACAACACTACGCGGCCGTCTCGTCCTTACGCGACGCGCACTAAAAAAAACGGCGACCCCTTTCGGAGATCGCCGCCCCACCTTAAAACAACAAGCTTCGTATCAGTTACACGAGACCCTGAGCTATCATGGCATCCGCTACTTTCTTGAAACCGGCAATATTGGCGCCGACGACATAGTTACCTTCAAAACCGTATTTTGCCGAGGTTTCGACACAGCTGCGGTGAATGTTAATCATAATCTCATGCAGGCGATGATCCACTTCTTCGGCGCTCCATGCGAGGCGCATTGAGTTCTGGCTCATCTCGAGCCCGCTCGTGGCAACCCCGCCGGCGTTTGCTGCCTTTCCTGGTGCAAAGGGGATCTTCTTCTCGATAAAGAGTTTCCATGCCTCTGGTGTACAGCCCATGTTGGAAACTTCAACCACTGTCTTAACGCCATTATCAATGAGCATCTTGGCATCTTCGCCATTGAGCTCATTCTGGATCGCGCAGGGCATGGCGATATCGACCTTTTGCTCCCATGGCTTTTTCCCTTTGAAGAACTGGGCCTTCGGGAATTTCTTCACATACGTCTCTACTTTATTGCGGTCGATGATGAGCATTTCCTCGAGGAAATCCCACTTCTCCTGCGTTCCAATTCCTTCTGGATCAAAGATATAACCATCGGGACCGGAGATTGTCACAACTTTGGCGCCAAGTTGGCTCGCCTTTATGCAGGCGCCCCAGGCGACATTGCCAAAGCCGGAAATCGCGACTGTTTTACCCTTGAGATTGTCATTCTTGAGCTTGAGCATCTCGGCGGCGAAGTATACTGCGCCAAAGCCTGTCGCTTCCGGACGTACGAGCGATCCACCGAAGGTGAGCCCCTTGCCGGTAAACACGCCCGTGAACTCATTCGCGAGGCGTTTGTATTGGCCAAACATGTAGCCAACTTCGCGGCCGCCGACGCCGATGTCGCCCGCGGGCACATCCGTGTCGGGACCAATATGACGGAACAGTTCCGTTACAAAGCTTTGGCAGAAGCGCATGATCTCGTTGTCGCTCTTGCCGTTTGGATCGAAATCGGAACCGCCCTTGCCGCCGCCCATGGGGAGGCCTGTGAGGGAATTCTTGAAAATCTGCTCAAAGGCAAGGAACTTGAGTGTGGAGAGCGTGACCTTGGGATGGAAGCGGATTCCACCCTTGTAGGGGCCAATGGCTGAGTTAAACTGAATACGGTAGCCGCGATTGATGTGATACTCGCCCTTGTCGTCGATCCAGGGGACACGGAACATCACGACTCGCTCAGGTTCAATGATGCGCTCGAGGATCTTCTGCTGTTTGTACTTTGGCTCTGCCTCGATGAGTGGAGTGATCGACTCCAGCACTTCCTCAGTGGCCTGCAGGAATTCGCTTTCCCATGGATAACGGGCGCGAAGACCATCCAGCACTTCTTTTATGTAGGAATTCATGGCTCCCTCCTTTAAGGGATTGTTCTCATTCATTCTGCCAGCGGGAATGCCGACAGGTAAAATTCTATACCTGCTTATCGATTTGTGCAAGTAAAATTAATATTTGAAATGCTGTTTTATTTTATGAAATGTCGGTGTGGTCTTCAAGTGCTGTACTCTCCTCGGAGTCGAGGCGTTCGACGCGTACCGTGATGAGCCTGTGCCCCTCCATGGCCTCAACGGTGAAGCGAAGGTCCAGTGCGGTAACCTGCTCACCCACCGAAGGAATCCGCTCGAAGAGATCGAAGACATAGCCCGCGAGACTGTCGTACTCGCCGGAGGGAAGCTGGGCGTCGATCGCGGCATTGAGGTCCTCGAGGTGAATCCTCGCGTCGCAGCGCCACGCATTCTTGCCAATCTGGGTGATCTGGTCGGCCTCTTCATCGAATTCGTCCTGTATCTCGCCGACAATTTCTTCGAGGATATCCTCAAGGCTGATAATGCCGGCTGTGCCGCCATACTCATCAACCGCGATCGCAATGTGGACATGTCGACGCTTGAATTCTTTGAGGAGCGAGTCGATTCGCTTGGTTTCAGGGACAAAATAGGGGGGGCGAATGAGCCGCTTCAGTTGGAGCGGTTCTTTGCGGACCAGTGCCGCGAGCACATCCTTGGCATAGAGAATGCCGACAATATTGTCGATCGTATCTGTGTAAACGGGAATCCGCGAATGCCCTGAATCGACCAACGTGGCAAGGATCTCGTCGATGGGCGCCACATCCTCCACGCAGACCGTGTCAGTACGCGGAACCATGACATCTCTCACGAGAGTCTCGGAGAGGTGCTCCACTCCCTCGATCATCTCACGCTGGTCTTCCTCAGTCGCGTCTTCCGATATCGGAATCCTGGGCCGAGATCCAAATAATTGAGAAAGAAGACTCATAGGATGATGCTCCCTCTAAGGCGCTGCACAAGATCCTCCTGCTGTCGCAGCATAGGCTGCTCGGGAGAATTGTCGGTGTGATCCAAACCGGAAAGATGCAGAATGCCGTGCACAATGAGACGGCGAAGTTCTTCATCGGGCGGAACCTGAAATTCAAGCGCATTTCTCTCCATTGCGGGCAGGCTAATGACAATGTCTCCGGCAATGTAGAGGGGTTCAGCGGACTTTCCCCCCTCCATTGGCTCGTACTCTCCAAGCGCGAAGGAGAGGACATCGGTGGGCGCGTCGATGTGGCGATAGTCGCGGTTAAGTTCGTGAATCAATCCGTCGCCGCACAAGACAAGAGATACAAGCCAATTGCGCTTGCCGAGTTCGTCGAGCGCTGCAAGTGCAAAATCCGCGGCCTTTGCGGCCCATACTGGTTCCTCAATTTCGAGCACCGAGTACCGTACCTCGTTCCCGTTCATTGTTGCTCCTGTCCCGGATATTCGATACGGGTGTGCATCTGAGATTGAAGAATCCGCAGAAAGGTTCGTTCGGCGATTTCAACATCGTGCAGCGTAAGTTCACTCTCATTGAGCTGGCCATTAGTGAGCTTGTGGAGTATGAGTTGGTGCACAAACTGCTCGAGTTTTGGAGTACTCGGATTCTTGAGCGATCTCGAAGCCGCCTCAATGGTGTCTGCGAGCATCACTATGCCCGCCTCCTTGCTTTTGGGGCGCTCGCCCTGGTAGCTGTAGGATTGCAGGTCAGTCTCCTGCGCGCCGCCCTTCGCTTTGCTGATAATCGCCTCCATAACCGAGTTGCCGTGGTGCTGACCGATAATTTCGATTACCTCCCTCGGCAAACCAATCTCTCGCGCCCGTTCGATGCCGTCTTTGACGTGGCGGCGTATGATGCTCGCGGAGAGCGTTGGATTGATATCATCATGACGGTTTATGCCCTTTTGATTTTCGGTGAAATATTCCGGGTGTTCGATTTTACCGATATCATGATAGTAGGCGCCGATCCTCGCGAGGAGAGCATTCGCGCCGATATCCTTGGCCGCCGCCTCCGCGAGGTGCGCGACATTCATCGAGTGCGCATAGGTTCCTGGTGCGTTGGTCAGCATTTCCTTGAGCACCGGAGCGTTGATATCTGCGAGCTCCATGAGCCTGAACTGCGTCGATTTGTCGAGAAGACGCTCGAAGAGCGGCAATAAAAGGAGAATGAAGGAGCCGCCTGCAAAACCGTTGAGTGCCCCAAGGCCCATGGCCTGAACCACCTCATCCGCAGCGGGTTTCTGATTGAAGAGGAGTATCACCGCCAGAAAGGCCTGCACGAACGCCTGGAACACTGAGGCCCGCGCCAGCATGATGCGTGTCTGAGCGGTGCGCATGGTAAGCGTTGCAGAAATTCCTGCAAGGAGGATGCCGATCATGAACTGCGCATTGAGGTTCGTCGCCGCACCGGTGAGAAAGAATGATATAAGGCTGAAGAAAATGCCTGTACGCGGCCCGTAAAGCAGTGACACAAGCCCTGCAAACATCGACGCAGGCACATAGAGCGCTCCCAAGGAAATGTTTTTGCTCTCGATAATATTTTGTACCACGAGTATCCAGTAGAAGAGAATAAGGAGCGAAAAGAGCAGGAAAATAAGGGAGGATCGATCGCTCGGAAAATCGGAAAGCGCTGGTACGCGCGCAAGCAAAAAACCGAGGAGCGCGGCCACAAACAGCAAACCCAAGCCCGTCAGCAGCACCCCAACATCCGACACTAGAATAGAAGCGCGAATCGTCTTGAGCTGCTCATATATTTCGGGAGTTACGAGCTCGCCCTTCCGCACGAGTATCTCGTTGCGGCTCACAAATCTCGTCACCGGCTCAACCCCGGCCTTTGCGGCCGCCAGACGCTTCTCCGAGAGATCCTGGTCGAAGAAGGTATTCTCCTTCAAGAGGGCCTTCGCGAGAATCCTTACATAACTCTTCATCGATTCGGGGACTCTTCGCGCATCCATCTCGTTCTCAAGGCGGCTCGAAAGATTGGTGAGTGTCGTTATATTCACCACAGAGAGCTGTTCGCTCTCCTCTCTCCCATTCAGTGTGCGCACTAACTCATAGTAGTTCGGATTGAATCGATCGAAGACGCCGTCGGGCAATGATACGATGCCCTTGCCGAGGAGACTTTCGACAATATCGCTCACGTAGACAAATGTCTGGGTGCTGAGTCTCGCACGGATGATGGAGGCGTACTGCGAGCTCTGTAGAAAGTCGGGAAAACGACTCTGAAGGAGGAGACCGAGGGCGTCGGCGCTCCCCGATTCGCTGGTCACCAGCTGCAGATAATAGGAGAAAAAGGCTTCCGCTTTCTCCCGCACAGATGTTGTAATTTTATCATCGAGCACGAAAACAGCAAGCACAAGCCGCTCTTCAGCGGCTATCTTGCGCTGGGTCGCCTCGCGGTCGATGTACACCGTGTCCTTGCCGGCATAAATGTCGGCGTCAGCAACCTTGCCCGCCTCGACGGATTGAAGTAGATTGCGACTTCGAAACGATGAGGGGCCGAGTATAAAAAGACCAGCGCCAGCAATGAGCACCGCGCCTAAAAAGATCCACACTGAAGGCTTGAGAGACCCGAGCAAGTGAAGTGTGTTTTTCAGCGTTGCCTTTTCACTGATCTTTTTCATATGCCTCGATTATTTTCCTCACGAGTGAACTGCGCACGACATCGCGGGCGTCGAGCCGACTCACAAAGACATCGTCGATGTTCTCGAGGAGATTGACCGCGTGCACAAGTCCCGACTCGGTCTTCTTCGGCAGATCGATCTGCGTAATATCTCCCGTCACAATTGCCTTTGTGCGCTCACCGAGCCTCGTGAGGAACATCTTCATCTGCTCTTTGGTGGTGTTCTGTCCTTCGTCGAGAATGACGATACAGTTCGTAAGGCTCCTACCGCGCATGTAGGCCAGAGGTGCCACCTCGATCGCCCTGCTCTCCTCAAGCCTATGGATCGTCTCATACGGCACAAGCGCCTCCATGGCGTCGTAGAGCGGTCTTAGGTAGGGGGTTATTTTCTGCTCGAGATCGCCCGGCAGAAAGCCAAGACTCTCGCCGGCCTCAACCACCGGGCGCGTCAGCACCAGCTTCCTGCGCGAGCGCGAAAGAATTTCCCTCAGCGCGTACGCCATCGCCAAAAAGGTTTTTCCGGTACCCGCGGGTCCCACGGCAAATGACAAATCATGGCTCATGATGCCCTGGAGGTAGAGGCTCTGCCCGCTCGAGCGAGGAAACACTTTTCCAAAACCGTTAGGGATCTGAATACAATTGTCGAGGAATTTTGAAACCTCATCGCTGTGGGACTGGTCGCCGTTCTGTCGCACGACTGTGGATCTATCGCCTTGCGGCGTGAGTTCAGCGTGGAGGGCGATGATCAACTCCGGGGTCGCAGGCATGCCATCCTCAATGGAGACGCCAATTGCTCCGACCAATTTCGAAAAGAGTTCGCCCACCTCACGGTCTTCGCTCTCGATCGAGAGCTCATTTCCTCGCGAGTGCACCGGCGCACCAAGAAGGCTGCTAATCACCGAGAGATTATAATCGTTTGCTCCACAGAGTTCGGCGAGGATCTGTGTGTCTTCAAGTACTATATGTGAAGGACTCAATCGCCCTCCTGTGATTCATTCAACATCATCTAATTATAACTATACTATGCAGCGAACAGTGTTTCCATACCTTGAGCGCGCAGCACGACCCAAGCGCTGAATTGCCCTGAATCGACTCAAGCTTCCTGCGCGCGGCGCTGTCTCAGATTCACCGGCTAAATGCCCCATCCTTGTAGGTCACCGAGCTCTTGATCGCTGAGATGTCCTTCCATGTTACTGAAAAGTTGAAAGACACGTTCATCTCATAATATGGCCTTCCGGAGCTTGGCGTTATGAGCTTCGGTCCAGCATAGACGCTCCCGGACAGGAGCCAGTCGTGCGCGTCGACTGCAAGCGTGAGAGAGAGTTTCTGGAGCTTAAAAAGGGTGCGCTGCAGCCCCGCCATGTTCCAGACAGCGAGAGAATCCCACAGATCAGAAAAGAAGTCGCGCGAGTAGTGGGATGGATCGAGTTCTCCAGAGATCGGCAGCAGCGAGGTGTAGTAACGCCATGCAGAGTTGTTGAGCGAAGCGAGCGAAAAACTCAACGAAAGGCCAACGGAGTTTTTAACACTGAAACTCAAAGTCGTTTCAATACTTGCATTCGTGTACTGGAGAAAATTTTGATTGAATGAGAACGAGCCATCGGCCTCGAGATACCACGCCACACCGCTTGAATTCTTCAATTCGGGAGAAATGCGGAGTATAGGTTTCCACGATGCGCTCAGAGTGGTCGGCCTAAAATATTGCGTGCCATCCTGAATCCAGGTGCCACCCTTAAAAATGTATCCGTAGGCCTTCTGAGCCACGAATCGTGTGGAGAATGAGAGCACCGCCGCGTCGGCACTTATGCTGAGGGGAGCTTGAGCCTGGAAATCCCACGACGCGTTCACGGAGAAGCGGAGGTTAGGACTCGGTTTGAGCACCACATTGCCTGTAAGTGCGCTCGAAGTAAGATCCGAGGCAGCAGTAGCCCGCGAAAGAATGTAGCTTGCCCCAAGGCTGGCAATACCCGCGGAGGATGAGGCGCCAAAGCTGTAGGTCTCGAGAAGAGGCGGCAGGGCCGCCTTGAAACTCAGACGCTCAACGGTATTCCCCAGCTTTGCTGCGAGTTCAGCCAGCACCGAGTGGTCCGTGATCATAGTACTGTCCCAAGTCAGCCATGTGAGCGCATAGATAGGTTTCGCGTCTACTGTGCTCCCGTTGAGCCCTTGATACTCGAGCTTCGCAATCTTCCCCCCGATGCTGTATTGAAGCCTCGAGGCAGAGAATATATTCGAATTCGCGAAGGGAGCCCATGTTGCGTTTGTCGCCGCGCTCCAGATCGCTGCACTATAGCCGTAGTCGGCGATTCTGAAGGGATGTACCGTCGTGGGACTCACACGCTCATCGAACAGATAAGGTCGGTACTGCGTCTGACCCGCAAAACTTGTTGTCGCCCGAAACGTGAGTCCGGCATTCGCGATTGAGTACGATCCATTGAGATTCGCGGTATCCCTCGCGCCCAAAAGCCAATACCAGCTCTTAAAATCCACCTCCTGCGGTTTCGTCCACGAGAGGCTGTAGAATCTATCCTCCACATAGATCGAATTCGAGTTCGTCCAGGAGAGCGAGGCCACATCGTTCCTGAAAATTGTCTGACTTACCGAGACTGTCGTGTCGAGGAGGCGCGCGACATCGGGATAGAGAAAGTGCCGCAGTGGATCGACAGCGTAGAGCCTAAGCTGCGTACTGTCGAGACCGCTTGTCGATGCGTATTTGTTTCTCCAGTTGAGGTAAGCAGAGAGGTTGTTTAGAGAAAGGCTCAGCGTGTTGGACTGCCCTTTTCCCTTCCATGTTCCCGTCAGGCTCACCTTCTGCGACAGTGAAGTCCGCTCGGAGATGGTCGTGGTCCCTGTTCCACCAAAAATCGAGAAAAAATCTGTCGACTCATTTCGGTCTAAAAAATCCTGCTCCACAAAGGGGTCAGAAAAAAATGGCAGGCTTATCTTCCACGACAGGCCTGTCGTGGTCGATTTTGAAGATGCTTCGAGATCAGCCGCGATTCTTACCGGAATAGAGACTGCAGCGAACTTCCATCCGTTCCACACCGAGCGGTACGCGCCGGCTGCGTCGAAGGGGGAATAGTAGCCCGTCGATTCGAGAAACACGGAGCGCGAAAGCCCCAGAGCCGCGAGCCAGCTTATGTTGATCGGCGCGTTTATGGCGGCCTTCCCCCTTAATCCCGCGAAAATACCGAGCGAGGAATAGGCGTCGGCCAGCACAGCGAGCTGCGGGGAATCCGGATTTTCCACGACCGCCTTGGTCTGGGATATATAGGTGCCGAATGAGCCCAGCGCGCCCTGATTCACCGACAGCGCGGATGATGTGTGTGCGTCGCTTCCCTGCTGCCCGAGAATGTAGGTCGTAGTCTGGAGGTAGCCCCCTGCGCGCGCACGGAAACCTGCGGTTGGATGGAACATTGAGGCCTTAGAGGGATAATAGAAGAACGGCAGCCACAGCACAGGAATTTTCCCGATGTAGAGTGTCGCGTTTGCTACTGCCCAGTCGCCCGAGCTGAAGAGCCACACCTTCTTCGCGCGCAGGAGGTAGTGCGGATCGATAGCGTCACACGCGGTAAGAGAACCATCCGCGAGCGCGAGAATCTCCTGCGACCTCGATATAAGAGAGTCGAATCGGACGATCAGTGTTCTCCCGCCCGCGCTCGCCGGTTCCATATTAAAAGAACCGTCGACAAACACGCCTGAGTAGTCATCGAGGTTTATTGCGATGGATTCGCCCTTGTAGGTGTCGGTCCTCGATTTCGATTCGCGCGTGTACACGACGCTGCCCGAGGCCTGCACAATTTTCGTATCGCGATTGTACACAACATACTGTGCAGAAACCCTGTGCACGGTGCCCTGCGAGTCAACGAATCGAATTTCCAAAGGGCCCTTTAGTCTGATCTCCTTGGTGCCATTCTCGAGGGTAAAAAACTCCACGCCCGCCGCACGCTCAATGCTCATCGCGACATCGCCCGAAGGCGCAGTTACCGGCGAGAACCCGAAGTGTTCATAGAGCCTCGCCCTGAGCGCCTCAGCGCTACCCTCAGCAGAAAGACCATACTGCGCAGCGAGGTCGCGAAGCTCGTAGAGAGTCGCCGAGGAGATGCGAAAGCGAAGCGTTTTCGAATTACGATCGGTGCTGGGGGTTTGAGCGGTCGTTTCTACCGACGGCGTGTCGAGGGGTGCGATCAGAGGCGGATTCTCCTGCGCCAATAAAGGCACAAGTACCGCAAGGAGCAGGGAGAATATGCCAATCGCGCGCCGCATCGCTCTGTATCGTATATGGAAGAACCCGCGACTGGCAAGATTCTCCATGTCGCGGATTATGCATTCAGCAAAGGCGCGAGATAGTGTCCGGTATAAGATTTTTTGCAAGTAGCGATTGCCTCGGGAGTGCCTTCGGCGATAATTTGCCCGCCCTTGTCGCCACCCTCGGGCCCGAGATCGATGACCCAATCCGCCTGCTTGATGATGTCGAGGTTATGCTCAATCATCACTACAGTGTTGCCGGTATCGACGAGTTTATGGATTACCTCGAGAAGTTGGCGCACATCCGCAAAGTGGAGCCCCGTGGTCGGCTCATCGAGGAAATAGAGTGTGCGGCCCGTTGCCCGGCGCGCGAGTTCGAGCGAGAGCTTTACACGCTGCGCCTCGCCGCCTGAAAGCGTCAAAGCGGACTGCCCGAGGCGAATGTAGCCGAGCCCCACATCGAGCATGGTCTGGAGTTTATGTGCAATCGAGGGAATGTGGGCGAAGAACTCACGCGCCTCCTCGATGGTCATGTTGAGCACATCGGCGATATTCTTCCCTTTAAAACGAACATCCATCGTATCCGCGTTGAATCGCCGGCCGTGACACACTTCGCAGGTGATATAAACATCGGGAAGAAAGTTCATTTCAATCTTGATTGTGCCTTCACCTTGGCAGTGCTCGCAGCGCCCTCCCTTTACATTGAAACTGAAACGTCCCGGTTTCCAGCCTCGCGCCTTTGACTCGGGAAGGCTCGCGAAAAGCTCGCGGATCGGCGTAAAGACACCGACATAGGTCGCGGGATTCGAGCGAGGTGTTCGACCGATGGGACTCTGGTCGATGTTGATGATCTTGTCGATATACTCAAGGCCCTGAATACTGTCGAACTCACCCTCCCGCAACGATGAGCGCATGATACGGTTTGAGATCGCAGGATACAGCACATCGGAGAGCAGCGTGCTCTTGCCTGAGCCCGACACTCCTGTGATGCATACAAATTTTCCCAGTGGAATCTTGACATCAATGTTCTTGAGGTTGTGCTGGCGCGCGCCGAAGAGTGTGATATAGTCCCCGTTGCCTTTGCGGCGCAATTTCGGAACATCGATGGTCAGCGTACCTGCAAGGTACTGTCCCGTGAGGCTCGCTGCATTTGCCTTCACCTCGGAAACGGTTCCCTGGGCAACGACATAACCGCCATGCTCGCCCGCGCCAGGTCCCAGGTCGACGATATAGTCTGCGGTACGCAGAGTCTGCTCGTCGTGTTCGACCACAATGAGGGTATTGCCAAGGTCGCGCAGGTAGGTGAGCGTATCGATGAGTCGCTGGTTGTCGCGCTGATGAAGGCCTATCGAAGGCTCGTCGAGAATGTAGAGCACGCCGACAAGGGAGCTGCCGATCTGAGTGGCCAGTCTTATACGCTGTGCCTCTCCTCCCGAAAGCGTCGAAGCCTTGCGCTCGAGGGTCAGATAATCGAGGCCGACATTCCTGAGGAATCCAAGCCGCGCGACAATTTCCTTGAAAATGAGTTTCGAGATCTGGGCCTCAGTGTCGGAGAGCTTCATCGACTCGAAGAAACGCACCGATTCACCCACCGGCATGCACGAAATTTCGAATATATTCTTTCCACCTACCGTCACCGCGAGCGCCTCGGGCCGTAACCGTTTTCCATGGCATACCTCGCACTCTTTTTCGACCATGAAAGTCTCGAACCAGTCTTTGATGTCGTCGCTCGAAGATTCACGGTAACGTCGCTTCATATCGGCGAGGATGCCGGGAAATTTGGACTGGTACTCGAAGTGGCCGGTTTTATCTTTGTTCTCGTAGCGTACTTTGATATCATCGTCGCTTCCGTAGAGAATCGCCTGCATTACTTGTTCGGGGAGGTCTTCGAAGGGCGTGTCGAGGCTAAAGTGGTAGTGGCGCGCGAGCGCCTCGAAGCGCGAGCGGTTCCAGGCTGATTGCGGGTTGTAGGGTACGCAACCCCCGTCATTGAAGGAAAGGCTCTTATCCGGGATGATGAGGTTGGGGTCGAACTCCATGTTCATACCGAGGCCGCCACACTCGGGGCAGGCGCCCTGAGGAGCGTTGAAGGAGAAGAGCCTCGGCTCCATCTCCGGCAGTGAGATTCCGCACACCGGACAGGCGCCTTTCTGACTGAAAAACTCTTCCTTCACTGTATCCTCGAACTCGCGGATGACCGTCACGATACCGTCTGCAATGCCAAGCGCGGTTTCAACCGCCTCCGCGACGCGTCTTCGACTCTCCTCCGAGAGCCGAATGCGGTCGACAATGAGCTCGATCGTGTGCTTTTTCTGCTTTTCGAGCGCGGGCGGATCCTCGATATCAACGAACTCGCCGTCGATCCTCGCGCGCAGGAAGCCTTGTTTGAGGGCATCTTCCAGGATTTTGCGATGCTCACCCTTCTGGGCGCGGATTACGGGAGCAAGGACCTGGAGCTTGGTCCCCGTTGGCCATGACAGAATCACATCGAGAATCTGATCGATACTCTGCTCGCGGATCTCTCTTCCGCAGGCGGGACAGTGTGGAACCCCAATTCTCGCAAAGAGAAGGCGGAGGTAGTCGTAAATTTCGGTGACAGTGCCGACAGTCGAGCGCGGGTTCCTCGTCGTTGTCTTTTGCTCTATGGAGATCGCGGGCGAGAGACCCTCGATGTAGTCGACATCGGGTTTGTCCATCCGCCCCAAGAACTGGCGAGCATAGGCTGAGAGGGACTCGACATAGCGCCGCTGGCCTTCGGCAAAAATAGTATCGAACGCGAGAGAACTCTTGCCTGAACCCGAGAGTCCCGAGATCACGATGAGTTTGTTGCGGGGAAGCTCGAGATCGATATTCTTCAGATTGTGTTCACGCGCGCCTTTGATGATGAGCTTGTCCATTGCGCACAAATCATACCGTGAGGATCGAGGGAGAGGCAAGTATGCTTGACATATGTGTAGCTAATTGAGCGATTAGTGCACATCTCGAGATTTTTTTAGCGTACGGGAAATCTGGCCGGACCCGAAGTCGTAAAAATCCGCCCAGAGCGCACGTTTGTCCTCCATGGTGCGGAAGCGGCGTGTGGGCACAGGACTCGTCGAGGGCAAACGATACACACCGCGCTCTCGCCCCGCGAGCCGGAGCCTTGCGACGCCGCCTATGGAGGCAAGTGCGTGTCGAGCATCTCGCAAATACGCGCCGCGAGGTTCCGGGCCGCTCGTTCGCATCGCGTCCAGATCGAGCGTCTTCAGAAAGAGCGCGGCCGCCAGTCCGCCATTGAGTCCGATCCGCGCAATCGAGGGATGCGCTTCTAAAAATGCTCCTATATCATTGAGTTCCAGGACTTCGAGCTCAGAATCGGAGCTGTTCGCTCTCCGGCACGAGCGAGCCAGGTCCCAAATCACGACGCCGAGCTCCGCCGCGAGGATGCGCTTGTCCGCGTAACTCTTCCCCTCGATGCTCTGCCCTGCGCATGAGAAGAGGATCGGCCAAAAGTAATTACGCTCGTGGCCGTAATACTCTCCCTTTTCTATGGAACGCACGGAGGGGAACGATCCGAGTACAAGGAGGCGCGCGGCCGGGTTCTCGGCGCCTAAGGCAGGAAAACCTTCAAAAAGGCATATCTCGCGCGACACGCACGACACGCGCGACGTGTGAGAATCGCGAGACCCGCGAGACACGCTAGCCATTGAATTTGAAGAACATGATGTCGCCGTCCTGGACAACGTACTCGCGTCCTTCCTGACGCATCTTGCCTGCCGCGCGTACCGCCTGCTCTGTGCCGTACTGAATGAGGTCGTTGTAGTGGTACACCTCAGCTTTGATGAATCCTTTTTCGAAGTCGGTGTGGATCACTCCGGCGGCCGCAGGCGCCTTGTCGCCGTCGCGGATAGTCCAAGCGCGGCACTCGTCTTCGCCCGCCGTAAAAAAGGTGCGTAGATCGAGGAGTCGATATGCCGCGTGCGCCAGGGATGCAAGACCCGGCTCCTCAAGCCCGATATCCCGCAAAAATTCCGCGCGCTCTCCTGCATCCTCGATGTCGGCGAGCTCAGCCTCGAATTTTCCACAAATCACCACCGCTTCGGAACCCTGCTTCGCGGCGATCGCCTTCACGGTGTCGACATAGGCATTCCCATGCACGCCCGACTCGTCCACATTGCACACAAAGAGCTCGCGCTTAAGAGTGATGAGGAAACTTCGTCGCGCAAACTCGAGCTCCTCCGGCTCGAGCCCGACGGTAAAGGCCGGCCTACCCTCCTCGAGCGCTGGTCTGATTTTCTGAAGCACCGCCATTTCCTTTTCAATGTCTTTCTTGAGGTGAGCACCCTGCACCTTGAGCTGCCGGCTCAGCTTGTCGAGCCTGCGATCGAGGCTGTCGAGGTCTGCGAGTGCGAGCTCGGTGTGGATAACCTCAATGTCATCGGCGGGATCGACGCGATTCGCGACATGAATTACATCGGGGTTTTCGAAGCAGCGTACTACATGCGCAATCATGCCGACCTCGCGTATGTGCGATAGAAACTGGTTGCCGAGCCCCTCCCCCTTCGAAGCGCCGCGCACGAGTCCCGCGATATCGACAAACTCGATGACGGCGGGAACACGTCGCTTTGGTTTGAAAATTTCACAGAGCTGATCGAGTCGTTTGTCGGGGAGTGGCACGATGCCCACATTCGGGTCGATGGTACAAAAAGGATAGTTCGCCGCCTCGGCCTTCGCCCTCGTGAGGGCTGAAAAAATAGTCGACTTTCCCACATTGGGCAGTCCTACAATCCCACAGTTCAGTGGCATAGGCGCATTCCTTCGATAGTGTCTGTTTATTGCAATTAACAGCTCTTAACAGTATACTACCGGCTGAAATGCGGCAAGAGTGGCGTAATAGTTTCAACTATTAAAACGTTATCTTGAAATATTGAAATGGTATATTTACGACGGCTCGATTCCGCGATACGATGTGGTCGAAGCCTGAGTGTCGAGGAGGATCTACTAATGCAGGACCTTGCAGCGTTCTTGTCCAGCAATGCCGGCTCCATGAAAAAGTCCGTAATCCGCGAACTGCTGAAGCTCACGAATCAGTCCGATATCATCTCCTTCGCAGGAGGACTCCCTGCTCCTGAGACCTTCCCGGTCCAGGAACTTCGTGAGGCGAGCGATCGGGTCTTTGAAAAATACGGCACCATCGCACTGCAGTACGGTACTACCGAGGGCGACAACGACCTCAAGGCGCGCCTCGTCGAATATGAGTCCGCCCAAGGAGTCTCCCTCGGCATG
The DNA here is from genome assembly GCA_020721875.1 of Leptospira biflexa. Classification (GTDB taxonomy): domain Bacteria; phylum Spirochaetota; class Spirochaetia; order Treponematales; family Rectinemataceae; genus Rectinema. The sequence continues at coordinate 12,658 of DYLX01000008.1, read as the reverse complement.
CAGAATCTCCTCATAACCTCGGCGAGCCAACAGGCCCTCGACATGCTTCCCAAGATATTCCTCGATCCGGGAGACTATGTTATCGCCGGCCGCCCCACCTATGTCGGAGCAATCCAGGCTATCCAGTCCTATCAAGGGAAGATGCTGGGAATTCCCTTCAGTGCCTCGAACGACGGTTTCGACATGGTCGAACTCGAAAAACGCTACGAGCGGGCAAAAAGCCAGCGCAAACGCATCAAATACATCTACCTCATCCCCGATTTCCAGAACCCGTCGGGTATCTGCTGGAGCGTAGAAAAGCGCAGGGCGATCATCGAGTTCGCCTACCGAGAAGATCTCTTCATCGTCGAAGACTCTCCCTACCGCGAAATCCGCTTTATCGGCGAGTCAATTCCTTCGATCTATCAGCTTGAGCAGGGAATGGAGAATCGAGGCATCGTCATCAATCTCAAGACATTTTCCAAAATTCTCGCTCCTGGAACCCGCATCGGCTGGGTTATCGCCCGCGAGGATATCATCCAGAAGATGGTGGTCGCGAAGCAGGCGATGGACCTCTGCACGAGCGTCCTCACCCAGAAGATGATCGCCGAATTCATGGCCACCGGCAAGCTTCGGAACACGATCGAACGCACCTGTGGCATCTACCGCGACAAGCGTAATTTCATGCTTGAAAAACTCGAAGAGTACATGCCAAAGCGTTTCGATCTCACCTGGACCAAACCAGAGGGCGGGCTCTTCTTATGGCTCTCTCTTCCCCATTACATCGATACTGAGAAGCTCTTCTACAAGGCGACCGAAAAGAAAGTAGCCTACGTTGTGGGAAGCGCCTTCTATTTCGACGAGCCCGAGGTGAATTCCATGCGTATCAATTTCTCTTACTCGAGCTTCGCACAAATCGATGAGGGAATACACCGACTCGCGGAGGTGATCAAGGATGAGATCGATTCCTACGAGGCCGGCTCGAGAGGACAGACCAGTCCAGAAGGACTCTGAGCCTCAGGTTCGTGAAGATTGACGCGTATTGGCGCGAAAAACGCAAGCTTTCTTAATTGTTAATTTTATTTGAATAATATCGCTTTACTCATATTGCCACACTCCATTGAAATCGCTATTTTTTCAGCGAGTAATCCGCACTTCTAAGGCTTGGAGTAATGGCATGCCCATCATTCAACTGAAAAACGTTAAGAAAGACTATCTTCTCGGCAAAGTCGTCGTTCCGGCGGTGAAAGGCGTCACCTTTTCCATTGAGCGAGGAGACTTCGTGTCCATCGCGGGGCCATCGGGTTCGGGGAAATCGACTATTCTCAACATGATCGGCCTCATCGATACTCCGACCAGCGGAGAAGTGATCATCGACGGCAAGAACACGAACGGGCTTTCCGACCAAGAACTGACTCGATTTCGACATGAAGTGCTCGGATTCATCTTTCAGTCCTTCAACCTCATTCCTGTGCTGAATGTATGGGAAAACATCGAATTCCCCCTGCTTCTCGGCAAGACGAGCGTTCCTAAAAATGAGTGGAAGGACTGGATTAACTTCCTTATCGGCGAAGTGGGCCTCGGCGATTGGCGCGACCACAAACCGAATGAGCTTTCGGGTGGACAGCGCCAGCGCGTCGCCATCGCACGCGCCCTTGTAACAAAGCCCTCGATCGTCTTGGCAGACGAACCCACCGCAAACCTCGACTCCGCCACCGGCGAGCAGATCATCGATCTCATGAAAAAGATCAACCGCGAGATGCAGACAACCTTTATTTTCTCGACGCACGACGCGAAAATCGTCACTATCGCCGACCACATCATCAGGCTGCGCGACGGTACCATCATTGAGAATAGGCGAAATGGTGAAGATGTCAACGGCGACGGCACGGTGGGCGCGCCGGCGGAGGACTGAAATGCCCGTCATTCTCAGAATGGCCTTCCGCAACATACGTGAACATCGGTCGAAGAGCCTCATCATAGGCCTACTGCTCGCTCTCGGCGCGATGATTCTTGTAGTGGGTACCGCCTTTATCAATGCCTCAGAAGCGGGAATACGGGCGACTTTTTCGGATGTGTACACTGGCGATATCTTTGTGTCGGGCATATCGAGCGAGGGTCCGGTGTCGCTCTTCGGTGTAAGTTCCCCAGGCGGCCTCGCTCAAACACCGATCATCCCTTCCTACGACAAGGTGCAGGCGATTCTCAAGTCGACGCCGCACCTCACGCAGACCTCTTCGCTCGCGACAGGTTTCGCGCAACTTACGCGCGGCGACGCCCCTCCCCCCAGCGGTAACGCCAAAAACAATGTCCAACCCCAGGACCGCTTCCTCTTTCTCTTCGGCGTCGACGCTTCATCATATTGGAAACTTTTCAACGCGATCGATATGATCTCTGGACAGATGCTCCAGCCTGGGCAGCAGGGAATCATGATCAGCGAGGGGCAACTCTCCAAGTTTTCGTTCTGGCTCGGCAAGCAGCTCGCAGTCGGCGATTCGCTTCTGATCCAGGGTTTCTCCGCCATCGGGTTCAGCTTGAGAGAGCTACCGATCGTCGGGATCTTTAAGCTCAAGGAGCAGGGAGCATCTCCTGAGCAGCTCGCCTACATCGACATCGAGACGCTCCGCGTCATGAGCGGCATGACCGTGGGCGCCAATGAACCCATAAAGCTCAAACCTGAAGAGACGAACATGCTCTCGACCAGCGATGCCAACTCACTCTTCGGCGGCGATGTGGTTGTCACCGCAGAGACATCGAAGACAATCGACGTCAACGCCATTGCGGCGGATATCTCAAAGCCCGACAATGTGAACCCGCTTAAGGCAGATGACGGCGCCTGGCAGTTCATCGTGGGGAAGACTGATGCCCCGAGCAATGCGCCCCGCGTCATCGCCTCCTTGAATCAGAGTTTCGCAAAGGAAGGCATTCCGGTGGTTGCGGGCAACTGGCAGAAGGCAGCCGGCCCTTACGGACAGTCGGTCGATGTGGTGCGCATCGTGTTCGCCGCCGCGATTATCATTCTCTCAATTGTGGCAATCATCATCATCATGAACACTTTCGTGATCTCAGTTATCGAACGAACAAGCGAAATCGGCACCATGCGCGCGATCGGCGCGGGCAAGGGTTTTGTGCGGAGCATGTTTGCCGCGGAAGCTGTGGTGCTTTCCGCAGTGTCGGCGTTGTTCGGCGCGCTCATCGGTGTGGCGATCACCATCACGCTGAGGGCCATGCATATCGAAGCAACTAATCAGTTCTTCCTTATCCTCTTTGGAGGAAAATACATGAACCCCATCGCTTCCATGGGGAATGTGCTCCAGGCGATTCTCATCATGGTCGTCGTGGGCTTTATCGCCCACCTCTACCCCGTATCGCTGGCGCTAAAAATTCAGCCCGTCCGCGCGATGCAGGAAGAATAAGAGGAGAGGAATAATGAATATCATAATACCCCGCATCGCGATTCGGAATTTGATGCGGCAGAAAAAGCGGACAATCCTCCTCGCGGGCGCCATAGCCTTTGGCATCATGATCGTTACGCTCATTAATGGGTTCGCTGGTTCCTTTGTCCGCAATGTATCTGAGAACTTCGCGTACCTCATGGGAGGACATGTATTTGTCGGCGGTTCGGAGTACACCCCCTCGGGAAAGCGCATCTCCGTGATCCGCGACGACACTTCCATCATGAAGGCGCTCAGCACCGCGGACCTCACCTGGTCGAGTCTTCAGAAGACGAGTGAAACCTCTGCGACTCTTATATTCGAGAGCAAGAGCATCCGACAGAATCTCACCGGCATGGATCTCGCCCACTCGAGCATGCTGAAGAAGCGCCTCGCGCTCGTTAAAGGCAGCTGGGATAATTTGAGCTGGCCCAATGCTCTCATCATCTCTCAGAGTGTCGCGAACAAGCTCAAGGTGCTCCCCGGCGACACCGTGGTCGCGCAGTTTCAGACAGTGACCGGCCAGAACAATGTGGGCGAGTTCCGCGTCGCCGCGATCACGGTAGACTCAAGCTTTATCGGCTCTATCATGACCTATGCACAGCTTGACTACCTCAATAATCTTATTGGTCTTGGGCCAAATGAATACATGTCGCTCGGCATCATGCTCAACAATCTCGACGAGGCCGGTGCATTCGCGAATAAGCTCTATGCCTCTATGAAGGCAATGAATATCCAGCTCTTCGACCGCAGCGCAAAGCAAGAGAATGGCTCTATAACGCCATTCCAGTCCATGATCCGGGAGCAAAACAGCGAGACCTGGACAGGCACGAAGTATCGTGTGTACACCATCGATGATGTGCTCGCGCAGGCGCGTCAGATCGTGGTGGCGCTCGACACAGCCAGTCTCGCGATACTGATTGTGCTCTTTGCGATTGTTATGATCGGCATTTCCAACACTTTCCGGATGGCGATGTACGAGCGCATCAGGGAAATAGGCACAATGCGTGCGGTAGGTGTGCAACGGAAGGAAATCCGCTCGATGTTCCTCTATGAAGCGCTTTTCCTCGCGCTTGCGGGGGCGGTGGCAGGCATCGCTCTCGCCCTTATCGTGATGGCGGGCGTCAGCTTTATTCGCTTTGATCCACAGTCACCGGTGTTTCTCATATTGAAGAAGGGTCATTTCTCATTCTATCTGCCGCCGCTTAGGGCTCTCGGAAACATCATCATAATCGCCGCGCTGACACTTGCGGCGGTCTACGCTCCCGCGAACGCGGCGGCGAAGATGCCTCCCGCCGAGGCACTCAGAACAGTTAAATAACAAGGAGATTTTGCATGCTCTTTACTATGGAATTCAAGAAAATAAATGTTCGTGCGGCAATGCTGGCCGCCCTCGTGATGTTTATCGGTCTTGGCACTGGGATCTCGCCTGCGACAGCGCAAACGAAGCCAGATCCGAAAGAACTTCTCGCGAAGGTTGATAATTTGAGCGATTTCACCGGCAAGGATTTCTCGGCGGTCTTTACGATCGTTACCCAAAAACCTGGCGAAAAGGACAGCGTTACCCAAGCTCGCGTGTTTCGCCGAGACACTAAAAAGCAGTTTCTCATTCTCATCATGCTGCCAGAGGTCAATAAGGGCCAAGGCTACCTGCGCGAGAACGACAATGTGTGGTTCTACGACCCTTCGAGCCGCAAGTTTTCTCACTCATCGGTGAAGGAAAATTTGCAAAATACAAAAGCGAAGAACTCGGATTTCACGCTGAGCTCTTTTGCTCAAGATTACACCGTGACAAGTATGACCGATGGCATGGTCGGCAAATTCCCCGTGTGGATCCTCGATCTCAAGGCGAACACCAACGAAGTCTCCTACGATCGCGTGGTGCTCAGCATCCGCAAAGATCCGACCATGCTCCTCATCCGCCAGGATTACTCGGTCAATGGCAGGTTGATGCGGACAACTGCCTACCCAAAGTATGTGCAGCTTGAGGGTAAGCTCCTGCCCTCTCAGATCCTCATTCTCGACGAGATCAATAAGGGCGAAAAGAGCCAGATCACGATGACCGAGCAGTCGGTCACGCAGCTGCCCGATAAGGTCTTTACGAAGGCGTTCCTCGAGCAGGTGAGCAGATGAGCGTGCCCAAGGAGGGGCTGCCCAAGGAGGCTGCCGAAAAGACTGCCGAGGAGGCTATAAAATGAGATTCCACACATATTTTATGCTCTTTGGCGCGGCTGCCATGCTCTTTGGCGCGGCGTTTTCTATCGCGGCTCAGGAAAGCGGCAGCGATTTAGGTTCGCTCTTCGGCGACGAGGTGCTCACGCAACCTGGTCAGGCTCAGTCAGCGCAAACTGGCTCGACCGCGACGGGACAGAGCAACGGACAGAGTTCGAGCGCGTCGGCCCAACCGGCGACACCCGCCACACCCGCGACATCTTCGGACCCCCTCGCGGGGCTCCTTAAAACCGAGGCAGTCAAGATCGGCGGCAGCATCACGGGCAAGATCGACACCTCGTGGACCTGGACCGACCCCTGGACCTCAGGTTTCGACCTCGTGAACCCAGATAAAAATAATGTGACGCCGACCCTCAGCAGCCTCGTCTATTTCGACGCGCGTCCTGAGGATACATTCCGCGTGCACGGTTCGTTCAAGACCGCGTGGCCGTTCTCGAACACGAAGACATTTTTAACATCGGCGAC
>DYLX01000008.1:0-6448 GCA_020721875.1 Leptospira biflexa | reverse complement strand
CCCAACATCAGTGTCTTTGAGCTCTTCTCAGATTTTCAACTCAGCGACTCAGTCTACTTCCGCTTTGGAAAGGCCACTGTGAAGTGGGGTGTGGGTTACTTCTTCAGCCCGGCTGACATCATCAACCTCGAGCCGATCAATTTCCTGGACCCAACAGCGCAGCGCGAGGGCCCCGTACAGTTCCGCGTATTCATTCCCTACGGCTCGAGTCAGAATACCCTGAGCTTCTACGCTTTATTTCCGAACAACGCGACCCCCGATTTTACGAACACCGCCCTTGCGGGCAAGGCCGAATTCGTGCTCGGCAACTATGAACTTGGATTGAGCGCCTACTACCGGAACGACACGACGGAGCGTGCCGCCGCGACCCTGACAGGACCGGCTGGTCCCTTCGATGTCTTCGCTGAAGGAGTCGTCGCGCGGGGCAGTCCAAAAACGTTCTACAGTTTCTCTACTAGCTCTCCCTACTACAGCGCTTTCTCTTCTTCAGCTCATCGCGACACTCTGTATCCATCCGCGACCGCTGGATTCCTCTACAACGATCAGAACAACAACATCACCACGATCGCGCAGTACTACTACAACGGTGAGGGATACTCGGAAAGCGCGCGCAGCAACGCGACCAGCACGCTCCAGACGCTGCTGACCTCGATGCCTTCTTCAAGTACACGAGACGCGCTTGAAGGGCTAGGCCAGCTCTTCGCCCTGTTTTCAGGTCAACACTATGGCGCGGCAAACATTTCTTTTACCGATATCGGTGGGACTAACTTCTCAGCTTCTGCTCTGGGTATCATGAATTTTTCTGATATATCGGGTTTCGCGCGGCCGACCATTTCGTGGCAAATAGCGGATTATCTGAATCTTTCACTCTACGCGAATTTTATTTTCGGAGCGGACAACACGGAATACGGATTCTTAGCGCCAGGTAGACCTATAACAATCGGCCTCACTCTCTCCGCGGGAACAGGCAACTTCTAAGCCATGAATCGGCGCGTATGCGGCGCGGCGGCGTGGAGGCACGGAGACGCATGTGGTACAGCGGCGCGAGTAGCGCGGCGGCGCGAATTTCAGTATATTAGAGAAAAGTTGAGCCGGATAACCTTTCCGTACGTGGCGACATCCGCGCCGCCGCGTTCAGCCGACCGGTTCTTAATACTCTTTAATGAAAGGATTGGCTATGAAAGTGCATCCTATCACCGATCATATCTACGCGCTTCACGCCGATATACGCAGCGATGACCTCTTCGAAGGCATTTGGCCGATCCCGTATGGGGTTTCGCTCAACTCCTACCTTGTAAAAGGCGAAAAAATCGCTCTCCTCGACCTCGTCAGGGATTGGGTTGGCGCACCTGTCGAGCTCAAAAATCAGCTCGCCTCAGTCGGTGTCGCGCTGGAAGACATCGACTATGTCATCCTGAACCACCTCGAGCCCGACCACACCGGCTGGCTTGGGGAATTCCTCAAAATCAACCAGAAGGCCCTCGTCCTCGCCACCGCGAAGGGCGTCGAGCTCGTCAAGAATTTCTATTTCGAGCACGAGCGTGTCCGCGTAGTAAAGGACGGCGAGACTCTCGATCTCGGTAGCGGACAAGTGCTAAAATTTTTCGAGACACCCAACGTGCACTGGCCGGAGACGATGATGACCTGGTCGGAATCTGGCGGGGTGCTCTTCTCTTGCGACGGTTTTGGTGCCTTTGGCGCCTTAGGCGAGCGCGTGTTCGACGATGAGATCAGCGAGGACGAGCACGATTTTTTCGAGGCGGAATCGTTGCGCTATTACGCGAATATCATCGCGAGCTTCGGAACCTTCGTGAAGCGGGCGATCGACAAGCTCTCGGCACTTCCTATCAAAGTTGTGGCCCCGAGCCATGGCATAATCTGGAGAGCCCACCCAGAGACGATCATCCAGCGCTATCTCCGCTACGCTGGCTACCTCGAGGGGAAACGCGAGAAGGAGATCGCCATTGTGTGGGGCTCCATGTATGGAAACACCGAACGTGGTCTCAAGCATGTCATAGAGGGCATCGAAGAAGAAAAAGTTTCCTATACCATACACCGCGTTCCAAACGAGAATGTCTCATTTGTACTTGCCGATGTCTACAAGAGCGAGGGTGTTGTGATCGCCATGCCGACTTACGAGTACAAGATGTTTCCGCCCATGGCCTATGTGCTCGATATCTTCGAACGCAAGCATGTAGTCCAGCGTAAGGTGCTGCGCATCGGCAGCTATGGTTGGGTAGGTGGCGCAAAGAAAGAATATGAAGCGAAAATGGCCGCGCTCAAGTGGGACTCCCTTGAATCCGTCGAGTGGGCTGGAGCACCGACTCAAGAAATCGCAGAGATTCTGCGCGAGCGGGGCAGAGAGCTCGCGCGGCGAGTAAAGGGCGCATAAAAAAGAGGCGCCGGCGGTCGATGCACACCATCGACCGCCGGCGCTTCTTCTTAAATGCAAGAACCACTTCGCGGTGGAATTACCGCGGAAGCGGTTTTTTATTTCTTGCCCAGCTTGTCAGCGGCGGCGATTAAAATGAAGAAAAATCCCAATGTCGCGAACACGCCGATGAGTCCGCCCGCCGAAACCGCCAGCGCCTGCACGGTGGCACCCATACTTTGCAGTGTTTGAATAAGAGATTCCATGTCAGTGCTCCTTATTTCACCAAGAGCGGCACAAGGGCGAGCACGAGCCCGCCTGCGATGATAGAGCCAAGCTGGCCTGAGACATTCGCCCCGATCGCTTGCATGAGGATGATATTGCCCCGCTCCTCCTCGTTGGCTATCTTCTGAATCACACGCGCGCTCATTGGAAAGGCCGAGATACCGCAGGCTCCGATCATCGGATTTATTTTGCGCGCACGCGGCAGAAAGAGGTTGATGAGTTTCGCGAAAAGTACACCGCCCGCCGTGTCGAAGATGAAAGCCACGAGCCCCATTGCGAGGATGAGGAGGGTGTCCAGATTGAGAAATTTCTCAGCGGCCATCGACCCTCCGATCGAGATGCCCAGGAGAAGGGTGACGAGGTACGCGAGCTCATTCTGCGCCACCTGCGAGAGCCGCTCGACGACGCCAGACTCGCGGAGCAGATTGCCGAACATCAGCGAGCCGACAAGGGGGACAGAAATCGGGGCAACAAAACCGGCTGTCATCGTGACGACGATGGGGAAGAGAATTTTAAGCCACTGGGGAGACTGTTTCTCGTGCAGCGGCATATGAATGCGACGCTCTTGCTTTGTGGTAAGGAGCTTTATGACTGGCGGTTGGATGATGGGCACAAGAGACATATAGGAGTATGCCGCCACCGATATCGGCGCTAGGTAGTCTCTCGCGAATTTATTCGCAACATAGATCGCGGTTGGACCATCAGCCGCGCCTATGATGCCTATGGATGCCGCTGTCTTGAGATCGAATCCGAGAATAGTCGCGACGATTATTGTGGCAAATATGCCGAACTGCGCCGCGGCGCCGAAAAAGATCATCAGCGGATTTCGAAAGAGCGGACCGAAATCGATCATTGCGCCTACCGCGATAAAGATGAGAAGCGGAAAGAGCTCATTCGAGATGCCCGAATCGTAGAGAATCTTCAGAAATCCCGGCACTCCCTCGTGCTCCCACGCGATCGCGAGCGGAAGATTGACGAGGATCGCCCCGAACCCGATCGGTAAGAGCAACATCGGCTCATACTCCTTCTTGATCGCGAGCCAGATGAGCATTCCGCCGATGCCGTACATAATCAGCATTTTCCAGGTGATTGAAGTAAAACCTATGAATACATCCTGCATAGCATCATTCTACCCTTAAGAAGTGCTATGCGACAAGGTTACTCTAGCACCGGTGCCGCATGTGCTCGCCTGTGGGACGCCATGGTCTCTGCGCTGGAATAAATCATTCTTTTATAGTAAAGTGCGCAGCGCTATGAGTAAAATTACTGTCGCGGTCGGACTTTCGGGCGGAGTCGATTCTTCGCTCGCCGCAAGCCTTCTTAAGGAGAAGGGCTACAATGTTATCGGTCTGACCATGAAAATATGGAAGGGTGCCTACAAGATCCAGGAGGATCTCAAACACGCCTGTTTCGGTCCAGGAGAAAAAGAAGACATCGCCGCCTGCGAGCGTCTTTGCGCGCAGCTTGGAATTCCATACCATGTCATCGACTTGACTGAAGAGTACGAGCAACGTGTCATCGAATACTTCCGGCAGGAGTACCTCGCGGGTCGCACACCCAATCCCTGCGTAATCTGCAATCGAGAGCTGAAATTCGGCTTCCTCATTGACAAGGCGCGCGAAGCAGGGATCGGGTTCGACCTTTTTGCCACAGGCCACTATGTGCGATCGGTGCTCGTGGAGGGAATCCGCTATCTCAAAGTCGCGCGTGACCACGCAAAGGATCAGAGTTACTTCCTCTACGGGCTCGACTCGGCGCGACTTGAGGGAATTCTCTTCCCTCTCGGCGAGATGACCAAAGAAGAAACGAGGATTGCGGCCCGCGCGCATGGACTTGAGGTCGCCGAAAAGCCCGAGAGCCAGGACTTTGTAGGGGGTGGCGACTATGCGCCGCTCTTCGAGAACGTCCAGCCTGAGCCTGGCGACCTTGTGGATGTGAGAGGCAATGTGCTCGGGCGACACCGCGGGTTACCCTTTTACACGATCGGCCAGCGACGTGGCCTCGGTATATCGCTTGGCGCTGACCCTGTCTACGTCCTCGCGCTCGACGCGAAACACAATCGCGTCATTGTCGGCCCCGGAAAAGGATTATTCTCCTCGGGGCTCGTCTCGCGCTCTCTCCGGCTTCAGAATCCTGAGTTGGCCCGCACTACCTTCTCCTGCGGCGTTAAAATCCGCCAAAATCACAAACCGGCGCGTGCCACCGTCCAAATCGACGGCGAGGGCCGCGCTCTCGTGCGATTCGACATACCGCAGCGAGCCGTGGCACCTGGTCAGTCTGCCGTGCTTTACTCCGACGACGGCCTCGTGCTTGGCGGCGGCATCATCGACGAGGCACTTGCGGATGGCGCTTGATTTTTGCTGGAAATTGCCGTATTTTCTCAACTGGATACCCCCATGGGGGTGCACTGGTTTCGACCTGTGCGGTTCGTGGTGTACGTTGCAGGTGGAGTGGCTACTCTCCTCAAAGTGGCAAAACTTTTAAGTGCCAACAACAACGGCGCTCTCGCCCTCGCTGCGTAAGTAGCGGACGACGGACACCGCGGCGGCCTGTTCCCAACGCCGCGGCAGTCTGTAACCTAGCGGGAACTCACCCGAGAGCCGGTCCGGAGACTTTTGGGAAAATCTTACCGGAATACGGGGCCGCTCGCGTGCCGGCCAGCCTCCCGGCCCCCGACAATATACCGACCGGATAAACCTGTAGAGGCGCGCATTGCACGCTCGGGGACGGGGGTTCGATTCCCCCCACCTCCAAAAAAATAAGTCATTATTATATAAAGAGTCAACGACTTCCACCTTTGTTGGAGGTCTTTGATTTCAATCGCCTGATTTTTGCCTATTTTCCAGAATTAGTTGGCAATTTGATTGTCCGGTTGTTTAGACTTGACGACATGTAACGATAGCGTTACTATGTTGTTATGAAGGTGAGCGAGATTATCAGGCGAATCACCGAAGACGGCTGGGTCCTTTCTCGCACAAAGGGAAGTCATCGCCAGTACAAACATCCTAGCAAGCCTGGACTCGTCACCATTGCGGGGCGTCCTTCGGATGAAGTTGATCGAGGGACTCTCAACAGTATCATGAAACAAGCAGGATTGAAGGAGGAGTGAATAATATGGACTACTTAATCGTCACCGAGAGAACCTCAACGGGTTTCTCCGCCTATGCGCCTGACCTCCCAGGATGCATTGCTACAGGAAAGACGATTGATGAGGTTCGTACTCGGATGAGGGAAGCCATTGAATTTCATATCGAAGGGCTTCAGCGTGAAGGTTTCCCGGTCCCGGTTCCTACCTCGAAAGCCTTCTTTTTCGATCTCGGGCAGGAAGGAAATGTTAAGAGCGAGAGGTGTGCCGAAACACTGTATGACATAAAGACTTTTGCGAAGAAAGTGGGCATAGCGCCATCGACGGCCAGAGTATACGCACATCGCTATAGCATTGGGCGAAAAATGGGTCGGGGATGGGTCTTTACGGATGCGGACTTTGAAGCCCTTGCCTCCCGGCATTCTCTCGCCATGAACTAAACTACATAAAATTTGATGCATGGCATGTAGAATATGAATGGAACAGGCTAGTTCTAAATCAGGGGAATTTCTAATAATCAAGCCTTTTTCATATTTAGGGCATGAGGCAATTACCCCCCCACCTCCAAGTCATCATTTAAATAAAATGGCACCTTTCATGTAACCATCGCGCCGCTCCAACGCAGTAGTAAAGATCTCCTTCGCACGCTCCACAGGAGCCCAATGTGTGATGAGTTTTTCATTGGAGAATGTGCCATTGATCATGAG
>DYLX01000065.1 GCA_020721875.1 Leptospira biflexa | reverse complement strand
GTAAACTGCCGGAAAAAAGAAATGTTGGAATGCAAGACCTGACCCCTATTAGCCATTAAAATCTCACCACGACAGTCAATGTGTAGTCATGTTGCTCCTTGAGGACTCGGTCATACTCGGCCGAGAGATGAACGAACGCGGGCACCTTCAAGCGTCCGACGACATTGAGGTTGCTCTTTGCCTCGCTCAACAGAGAAATCACGAGCTTTCGGGTCTTGAGTTGGTTCGTACCGTCCCGTCGCATTTCGACGAGCATGCGCATGTTGGGGTCAGCCAACAGTCCTGTTTGTTTTAGGAGCCGCTCGGCTGCCGTGATGTCAGCCGGTCCGCCCTCGAACTCATCCCTCAAGTGCATCTGAGCGCGGTACTTCTCGAGTTCCTCGTCCACGACGCCCACATGCATACTGGCTCCGAGCCGCTCGCCCTCCACATTCAGCGTGCTCTTGCCCAAGCGTGTGCGCAGTTCGATCTGCTCAACCACGACCTCTTTCGCACCGAGGTGCATGCATAGCGTCGAGAAGTAGATGTGCTTCGTCAACGCGAAACGCTGTGGAGCAAGAGATGCATCCTCGTACGAGTTACTGTCATATGGACTCTGCACCAGGATAGTTCCTGGCCGCGCGAGCTTTGCATCAACAATGTTCTGCAGCGCGACCGGATAATCTCCCTGATTCCGAAGTGGGAACTGGAGAACGTACGTCTCGTCGTCGAGCAACGCTCGGCCCGCGTCAGGTTCGTATGCACACCTCTCGATGTCATGCTCTTGGAGCACGAGCACCACCTTGCGGCTGCTTGGATCGTTCGGAAATGAACCCGTAGCCATGGATTTGGAGCCTCCTGTGAGGTTATTAATCACGAAGTGACTTATCCGTCGTGCCGACCAACCCACTCACACGGAGATCGTGAGTTTCGTCTCTGCCGACTACCCGTTTCTTTGTGTCATCCAATAGAGGGCTGCTGCCAAGAGCGTGAGGGCCCCCGCCCCGATCATTATGCGCTCGATTTTCGTCGTGGAGATTTTTTTTTTGAGGAATCTGTCTACACGCTTGTAGGGGGATTTTTTTTCTACTAGGTACTTGAACGCTGTGTCTACAAGCTTGAGGTGGTCGGGCTGCACAGTGCGACCGATACGCTTGGCGAAATGTTCGAGTGCAACGGGTACCGAAGTTACCAACTCGTCTCCAACAGCAGAGTTGTATTCTCCGTAGCAGACGATAGGCGCGATCCTTCCGGCGCGATCGCGCTGTGCCGATGGGCACTCTATGACGAAATGGTGAGCGTCAGCCGTCAACAGAACACCGCCGTCCTCGTAGACATGCTTACCGTTCTTAATGACGCTCGAGACCAACGAGACCGCCTCTTGTCGTCGGGCAGAGTCGTCAACCGAAAGTTCGTCACCTCGAGCATAGAAGTGGTCTGGCGATGTATTGTCGAGGGCCTGCGCCCAGAAGATAAACTTCTCCTTCATGAAGCCACCTGCATGAAGACTTGGTAGACGAGTGTCTCGGTGTCTTGGGGCGTCTTCATACTTCCCAAGACGACCTTCGTTTGCTGTGCACCACCAGCTCGCGTAACCAGTTCCCTGACAATCGGAAGTCGGCAGAATTTATCGTTGTAGTCGCCAATCTTATCTGCAGTCAGGGTCCTGAACTCAGTGTCGAGGTCGCAGTGGGTGCCGATGATAAAGAAGAGCGGTCGCGGATTCCGCTTTTCGAGCCACTCGCTGATGTGGCGGAGATCATCCCGGACGCGAGTTTCGACATTAACATCGCCTGCGATAAGCCGATCTGCACGCAGTAAGTAGAACACAACATCAGCCTCGTCGTGTAGCTTTTTCCATTCGGCATAGGCGGCCTTGTCGCCGGACAAATCTTGAGTCTCCTTCACCTTGATACCTAGCTCCTTGAGCGAGAACCGGCGGGAGGGCGCTTTCTCGGGAGCGATGGTCTGCTTGTATTCGGCAGGGATCGTTCCTGTTGTTAGGAACTTTATGAGATGAGTCTTTCCAACACCGCGAGCACCGAAGACCGCGACCCGTTTTCCCTTGAAGAAGATAACGATCTTATCCCATATCTCCTCAGCGATCGCACCAGCGATCGCACCAGCGATCCCAATAGCGATCCCGATCAATATTGGTAGCATATTTTTCTCCTTGGCTAACAGTATAATTGGGCCAAAGCTGATTGCCTTGGATACTGTTTAGAAAGTCGATAAACCGTCGCTGGGCGATAGTAGAGCATTTTAATTCCCGCGTGTCAAGGAAAAATAATGAAAAAACAAAAAA
>DYLX01000034.1:1880-15694 GCA_020721875.1 Leptospira biflexa | reverse complement strand
GCCTTTCGTCCAGCCCATTTTTCCCAGCCTCGATCTTCTCTTCGCTTACATCTCGTTCATCCGAAGAGATGATACTGGGCGATAAGCGGAGCGAAGAGGCTTGAGACAAGGCTCATGACGGTGATGAGCGTATTCAGGGAAGGGCCGGCGGTGTCCTTGAAGGGGTCGCCGACAGTGTCGCCGACCACGGCGGCTTTGTGCGCCTCGGACCCAGGTCCGCCGCAGTTGCCCGCTTCGATGTACTTTTTGGCGTTGTCCCAGAGTCCGCCGGCGTTGGACATAAGAAGAGCGAAAACGACGCCGATGAATATCGCGCCGCCAAGGAAGCCACCCAGGGCTGTCGGCCCGAGGATGAATCCAACGACGAGGGGGAGGACAATGGCAAGAAGAGCTGGGAACACGAGGGCGCGAAGGGCTCCCAATGAAGCTATTCCAACGCAGCGCGAGTAATCGGGGAGTGCGGTACCCGCGAGAATGCCGGGCTCTGCCTTGAACTGGCGGCGAATTTCCTCGATCATCGTGAAGGCGTTGCGCGTCACCGCGAGCATGGTCAGGGCGCTGAAGAGCGGCGGGACAATGCAGCCGAGGAAGATACCGCTTAATACTATCGGGTCCTGCAGGTTCATAAGGAAGCTTCCGCCCGAATATTTGACGATGACTTCCGAATAGGCCGCGTACATGGCGAGGACGGTGAGGGCAGCGGCGCTGATGGAGAAACCTTTCGTGATGGCCTTGGCCGTGTTGCCCGCCGAGTCCAGGACGTCGGCCGTATCCACGACTTCGTGGCTCATGCCGGACATCTCGGCAATGCCCTTGGCGTTGTCGACGATGGGGCCATAGGCGTCGTTCGATACGACAATACCGGTAAGGGAGAGCATGCCGACAGCGGCAATGCCTATGCCGTAGATCCCCGGCAAGCCGAATGCCTGGGCCGAGAAATAGGAGGTGAGGGTTGCGATGACAATACCGATGAGGGCGGGCGCTATGGAGATGAGACCATGACTGAAGCCCGTGATGATCGTGAGTCCGGTACCTGAGGCGGAAATTTCGGCGACGTTGCGCACCGGCCTATATTCATCATTCGTGAAATAGTCGGTGGTGAAGCCTATGATTATGCTGATGAGGAGGCCTGACATCGTCGCGATGAGAGCGCCGTAATTGAAGACCGTTTCGCCCGCCAGTGCGTTCACGACGACGAATAGAATGGTCGCGAGTACGAAGAATACCACGCAGGAGAATACTGTCCCGAAGTTGAGCGCCTTGCCAGGTTTGCCGTCGGGGCCTACTTTGACGAACTGGAGTCCTATCAGGGAGCTGACGATGCCGACGATGCAGAGAATGAGGGGGAGGATGGCATACTGCATGCCTATCGATCCCGTCGCCGCGAATGAGGTTCCGAGGAGCATGGAGGCAACGGTCGCCGCCACATAGGAGTCGAAGATGTCGGCGCCCATGCCGGCCACGTCTCCCACATTGTCGCCGACGTTGTCGGCTATGACGGCCGGGTTGCGCGGATCGTCCTCGGGAATGCCGAGCTCGACCTTGCCTGTTAGGTCGGCCGCGATGTCGGCAGTCTTCGTGTAGATTCCGCCGCCGGCTTTCGCGAGAAGGGCGAGGGAGGAAGCGCCGAAACTGAAGCCGAGAACGATTTCGGCGTCATGGAAGATCAGGTACAAAAGGCTCATGCCGAAGACGGCTACGCCGACCATCGCAAGGCCCATGACTGCGCCCGCCTTGTAGGCGACGTTGAAACCCTGCCCGAGGCTTCGTCCGCAGGCCGTGGACGTCCTGACGTTAGCCTTGACGGCTATCGACATACCGAGCCAGCCGGCAAGGGCGGAGCAGAGCGCTCCGAACCCGAAGGCTGCAGCGGTATAAACGCCGTGGAGGGGACGTGCGGGGTCGCCGGAGAAGATGATCCCCAGAACGATAACGAGAACCATGGCAACGGCGATGAGCGCACGATACAACATCTTGAGGTAGGTGGATGCGCCGTCCTTGATCCATGATGCGATTTGTACTGCCTTTTCGGTTCCTGGTTCCTGACGGATAACCCAGCGGTAGTACACCAACGCCATGGCGATGGAGCCCAAACCGCAGCCAATACCAATGTAGAGCCAAAGATTACTATTCATACTATCCTTCCAACCTTTCGCATATTTCTTCAGCGCTTTGTTTTAAGAGGCGACGGAGCCTACAAAAACCTTATATTCTCAAATAGTTGCGGATTTCCACCACAGATAGTTGGTCTCTTTGAGGGTGGCCATGGGCGGCAGCGTGTAGGTGACCAGGCCTTCGGTCTTGTTGCCGATATAGAGGCCGTTCTTTATTGTGCGATAGGAAAAAGTGCCTGGATGAAGCCTGTCGACTACTTTGGTCGCTACTTCCTTGCTTTTAACCTGTTCAAGACAGGAACGAAGATGGTTGGTGTTGTCGTAGGGCAGATCTCCGAGCGAGCCATTCAGTGGATCCGTGCCCAGGTCTCCCAGCCGAAGTTCGAAGAAAGCAATGGCCGGTATGCTGAGAGGAGTACCTGATTCTCCGCAGAGGAGCCTGAAAAATGGCTCGGGTCCCAGCCTGGAAACAACGAGAGGCCTGACGGGGGCGAGTTCGTGATACAGATGGAGTCCCTCGCTCGAATCGGCTTTTTCGGCGCTGCGTTGGATGCCAAGTGTTCTTCCGTCTTTCGTGACGAGATACAAGGTGCCGATGGCGCTCAGTGGAACTCTCTCGAGTACTCTGTATATCGAGGCATAGACGGTATGTTTAGGCTGGCCGTCCGCATGGGGAACACAGCGGGCTAGGGCTGCCTCGATGGGGATGTCGGGGTGTCTGAAGGCGGGATCAACCTCGAAAAAACCGCCTGGCCTTGGGTCGTATGTTCGGCGCCGACGGCGTAGTAATTTCCGAATTCTTCTGGACTCAGCATCGACGCAATAAGCGCTTCCGGCATGAGCGAAAGATAGAGGTAACACATATGACCTCCATTTTTACTCGGGATTCTGCAAATTATAATCCCATATCCCGAAGCATACAATGCACATCATAATTTTATTAAATTAAATAAATGAAGCTCGTCGCAGATTAGTAGAAGAAACTAAAAACTACACGAGCATATAGCTGGAATTTTCGCACAGTTTTAAGCATATTACGAACCGTATTCTATAGCGAGCGCGGTGAATATTGTCTTTTGTCCCTTCGTGGGGGGGTGAATATATATATCTTTGTATCTGCCTTCGAACTTGATTCTAGAATAGGACACCACTCTCGAGAGAATCGATTTGTAGTTCCCGTATTTTAAACACGAAGAGAAAAACATGCGCTGCTTGTCTGTGGTGAGGCTGGGTAAGGGTTCACTGATCCGTGGAGCTTCCAATTCAAGAAATCCTAATCCATGCTACGCTAACCTGTTCCCGCATACGATAGTAGATCGCCGGTACAGGGGCTATAGAACGCTAAGCCAAGAATTTGTTGCGCGGTAGCTTTGTCAAATGCCATGGTAAGGAGCTTCTCGAGCCCAAGCTGTCGTTCCATCTGCTTGAGCGGCAAGTTCTCCTATGAGTGTGGTACTAATATTTCAATTCCAGCGAAGAAGGATGTTTGGCCGTAAAAAAACACTGGATTGCGGAAGAGAACAAGATTTCCGGCAGAATATCGTTAAAAGATTGAATTTATAGTTTCTATTAGCTACGTGCCCACCGACAAGTTCGCCAAGGACAGAGTCAAGGCAGTATTTAAGAACGACATCTATAAGGTCTCAGTTTCGCTCAACGATCAAAATGGGTGTCCGATACATAAACCCTTTGGGCAACCCTATTTTGTCAGAATCCGCTCATTTAACTTACCAATTTCTTACAGATTTATAATCCCCGATTCATCATACACATATAAAGTTCGGGCAACAGAGGAATCCCTCTAAAGGAGGAAACAATGAAACAGTGGAAACGATTCTGTGCGGTCGTCCTGGCGCTGGTGCTTTTTGTCGTCCCGGCTTTTGCCCAGAATATCGAAAAGGCCAAGTATGTCTTTCTGTTCATAGGGGACGGTATGGCTATGGCCCAGGTGAGCGCTGCAGAGATCTACGCCAAAGCAATGGCAGGGAAAGATCATGGGTTTGCTAAGCTTGGCTTTACTCAGTTCCCGGCCCAGGGGATCACCACTACCTACGACTCCAGCTCTATCATCACAGATTCTGCTTCCGCGATTACGGCAATAGCCACTGGCCACAAGACTTTGAGTGGTGTCATCAACATGGACGAAAGCAAGACAAAGCAATACAAGACCATCGCGGAGTATGCGAAGGGCTTAGGCTGGAAAGTTGGCGTTGTCTCCAATGTATCCCTGGATCATGCGACGCCTGCGGGATTTTATGCCAAGGTGCCCAGCCGTGGTGACTATTACGGAATCGCCATACAACTTGGTCAGTCCGGGTTCGACTATTTCGGCGGCGGTGGCTTGAAAAAGCCTAGGGGTAAGAATGGCGATCAGCCCGACGTTGTAGAATTGGCAAGGGAAGCCGGCTATACATTTGTAAACTCCCCTGCGGATTTCATGGCCCTTGAACCGGCGGCGGGGCTTAAGGTTCTGGCTGTAAATCAAACCCTTCAGGACTCCAATGCTATGCCCTATGATATCGATCGGAAAGTGGGCGATCTTTCTCTTGCCGAGTATGTGGCCAAGGGAATAGAACTCCTTGACAACCCCAGGGGATTTTTCTTCGCCGTAGAGTCAGGGAAAATAGACTGGGCCTGCCACGCGAACGATGCCGCAGCATCCATCGGAGACACGATTGCCTTCGATAAGGCCATCGCCAAAGCGATAGAGTTCCAGAAGGCTCACCCCAAGGACACCCTCATCGTGGTGACTGGCGATCACGAGACCGGCGGCATGAGCATTGGCTTCGCTGGCACAAAGTATTCCACCTTTTTCGAGAAAGTATCTCTCCAGAAGGGCTCCTATGTAGCTTTCAACGACACAGTTCTTACCCCTTACAAGAAAAGCCATACCGCTGCCAACGGGAAGCTAGAGGACCTTCTGCCGTCCATCCAGTCATGGTTCGGAATTGATTTTGCCAAGCTGGATGACCCCTCTAAGGAGCTCATCCAGCGAGCCTTCGTGCGGTCCATGAAGGGAGAAATCGAACGCGCTCCTCAGGAAAGCGTATACAATCTCTACGGTAGTTACGAGCCCTTGACCGTCACTCTCACCCACATAGCTAACCAGTCTGCAGGTATAGGTTGGACTAGCTACTCCCACACCGGCGTGCCTGTCCCGACCTATGCACTGGGCGTTGGTCAGAGCTTATTCGACGGATATTACGACAACACGGATATATTCTATAAGCTTGCTCAGGTCATGGGAGTGGATGTCTCTGTAGCGTCCGCTCAGTAAAGATCCCATTGAGGCGAAACAGTAAAAAACCATGCCTTCTCGCCCGGGGCGGCCAGTCCCGGGCTTATTTCTGTAAGGAGTTTTGCTATGAGCATCCGGTCCTCTTTGTCTGCTTACATGCGACATGCGTGGGCGAACGTTCATAAGCCTGATGTCGTTTTTGTACTCGTGGTTTTCGTTGCTTCTTTCATTCTGACACTGCTTCCAACGGGCTACGAAAAAACCGCTGATCGGTCTGTGCGCGCTCGCGCAGTTGTTTTGGAAACCTGGAACGACATGGTACATAATTATGGCATCGTGATGCAGGGGGAGCAAATTGTCAGCGTGCGCGTGTTGAATGGCCCGTATAAAGGGCTAGAAGCCGACGCAAACAACATCCTTTACGGCAAGGCAGATCTGGACAAGATTTTCCATGTGGGAGACAAAGCCCTCGTGGTGATCGACCCTGCAGAGGCCAGTTCAGCCCCTCCTGTGCTGACGGTGCTTGACCACTACCGGCTGGACCTAGAAATAGGCCTTGTAGTGTTGTTTTTCTTCCTGCTCATTTTGTACGGAGGTTGGACAGGTCTAAGGAGTGCACTCTCTTTCGCCTTTGCTGTGCTGGCCGTTTGGAAAGTTCTAGTTCCAGCATTTCTCCGGGGTTCTCCCCCTGTTCTGACTAGTCTGGGGATCGTTGGCCTGCTTTCCTTTACTATCATCTTCCTGGTGGCTGGCTTGACGCGTACCGGGGTAGCAGCCTTTTTGGGAACCTTGTTGGGTACCCTAGCAAGTGCTGTCCTGGCCCTGATCACCTCAATTCCTTATCGGTTGAACGGCGCGGTTATGCCGTTTTCGGAAACCCTTCGATTCGGAGGTTTCGACCATCTAAACCTTACACAGATTTTCCTTGCTGGCACCCTGCTGGCTTCTTCGGGTGCCTTTATGGATCTGGCAATAGATATCGCAGCCGCCATGGAAGAGGTCCACAAGAAGCGGCCTGGCCTTTCGTTTCTGGAGCTTACGGCTTCCGGATTAGTGGTCGGGCGCAAGGTTACCGGTACCATGTTCACTACTTTGCTACTCGCGTATACGGGAGGCTACACCAGCCAGCTCATGGTGTTCATAGCTCAGGGAATCCCTATGGGAAACATGTTCAATTTATCCTACATTTCCAGCGAGGTATTCCATACTCTTATGGGAAGCATAGGCCTTGTGCTAATAGCGCCGTTCACCGCCATTACTACAGCGGCCTTCTTTGTACGGGCACCACTGCCAGCTAGCGCGAGCGCCAATGCACTCTTAAAAGGCTCGAGCGCTGAAACAACAAATCTATATGAGTCTTTATAAAAAGGTACCTAAGATGGTCACGGAAAACCCGAATACGAGGATAAAAGGAACATTTCACTGCGGACAATACTGATTGATGACTCGGGGAAACACCCACAGGGCAGACACGAGCGCCATAATTTTAAAAATCAAATAAATAATATTAGCATAACTGAATCGTTGTGTTGTCAAAAAAAGCGCGGCAGTGCTATTCTGCCTCATGCCGAAAAAATTTGATTTTGGCCTTACTCAGTGGGGAGCGTATTTTATCCGCGCCATGGAGGGCCTCGCCGATGAAGCGCGATTGCGCAGAGGGCGAAGCTATGCGGCCAATGGCAATGTACTCAAACTGGTGATCAAGGACGGAACCGCCAAAGCGATGGTCGAAGGCAGTTATGAGCCTTGGTACGATGTTGAGATTTCCTTTAAACCCTTGGAGCGAAAGGACAGGGATGTTCTCTCCGCTCTTATCGATAAAGATCCCATGCTTGTGGGACGCATAATGGCCGGCGAACTTCCCATGGAACTCATAGAACGCCTTGAAAAGGCGGGCGTCAGGCTTCTGCCGACCCGTTGGCAGGATATGCGCCGATCGTGCAGCTGTCCGGACTATGGTGACCCATGCAAACATATGGCGGCTGTATATTACGTGCTGGCCCAGGAAATCGACAGGGATCCTTCCGTGTTGTTCCGGTTGAGGGGTTTTGACCTTGCAGGTAAATATTCGAGTGAGGGCGCGCCGGTTATCGCTAACCCCTTGGACCTGCGAATGGTCAAGCCTTGGGAAATGAACGCGAATTCAAAAATGCCGCAGCTTACGGGAATTGGCGCGTATGGGAAAGCTATTATACGCCTTCTGCCACCCCCTCCTCCACTTGTTCCCTACGACCTAAAGAATGCGTTGGCCGACTTCTACGCCGACTTGGATCGGCGCTGGGAGCGTATTCTTGGCATACAGACCGCAGGGGAATTTTCGGAAGCGCGTCTGCGTGCCTTTACGCAGTCAAAAGTATCAATACAACTCCCCAAGGCACAGGGTTCGCCAAAAGAAACACGGCCCTACTTCCTGGTCACGGTGGCGGGCGGGAAAAAGGAACGCTTGTCGCCGCTGGAAACCGTTCGCATCTGCCTTGCGATCGACCAGAACGAAGGCAGTGCGGGATATGTTTTTCTGCGTACGTTTTCTCATGTTATGCGTATGATCGTTGCCGCCGGCGCAATCATTCCCGACATCGGAATGCAACCCGCAGCTTCGTCAAGGCAAAGCGATAAGATGCGGGTAGTCTGGAAACCAGCCCAATTCGGCGCCGATGTACGCGACCTTCTCGATGTTCTCGAAACGGTCACGCCGCCTGCGCTATCGGGGACTTCCGGGGCAAAAGTTCCCGATGCTCACTCGACAGTGTTGCTCCTCGCCGCCGACCTGTTTTCGGACATTGTCGGGGAGCTTCGCTACCTTCCCAAAAACGTGTCGGATATTTCCCACCCTGTTACGACCTCTCTTTTCCGTGGCGAGGCGGCCGATGTGTCGAGCCCGATGCATCGCTCTCTTCCCAAAGCCATGGATTCCTGGCTTTCCGTCTTCGATGTAAGCTCATCGAAATTCAGGTATGAACTCGTCATAAAGCATAGAACCTCAAGAGCCAGCCAGACGACACTCCCGCGTTATGTCCTTTCCGCGACCGTCAAGATGCCTTCTGCTCCTTTTGGACAAGTCGGGAAGGGTAGGGGGCTGGCTGAAGGCAGGAAGTCTCCTGAGCGCCTTGCACTGTCCAAGGCCGCACAGCAAATTGGCACCGAAATTCTCACCTTCCCCGCGATGCTCTCGTCATTCATCCCCGAATTGATACGACTCGGTTCTAAAACCTCCGTTGTTCTCAGTGAAGAAGAACTGTCGCGTTTTGTTATCGAATCCGCGCCTCTTCTAGCACAATTGGGTGTCACCGTCGTTCTGCCGAAGGAGCTGAAGACTCTTCTCAAGCCCCGACCCGTCCTGTCGGCCAAGCGACGCAAGGGCTCGGGCAACCTTGTCTCCTTTATGAACATGAACGCGATGCTTTCTTTCGAGTGGAATGTTGCAATCGGCGATGTGGTCATAAGTGCGACCGAGTTCGAGCGCATGGTTTCGGCGGGAACCGAATTAGTCAAGTTTCGCGACGATTATCTCCGTCTGGAAGCTTCGGAAGCGGCGTCCATCCTGGAGCGGATAAAGAAGGGTCCCAAGCCAGATGCCTTTGACGCGCTGCATGAATACCTTACCGGTGAAACCACCTTCGATGAAACGCTCGAGAAAAGCTTCGCAGCCCTGCTTCAGGCTCCAGGCCCGGGTTCCATGAAAGGCGGGAAGCCGACCAGGGGAGTCGAAGGAAACAGGGAAACCGCGGACGATGGCAAAACGCTCATTCCGCTTCCCGCCGGGCTTTGCGCCACCTTGCGCCCTTACCAGGAACGAGGCTTCCGCTGGATAGCCACGACCTTGGAGCGTGGTTTTGGCTGCATCCTGGCCGATGACATGGGCTTAGGCAAAACAGTCCAAGCGATTGCCTGCATTCTGAGTCTTAAAGAGACCGGGACTTTGGGTCGCGGCGCCCTGGTCTGCGCACCGGCGACCCTCCTCACCAATTGGGAGCGCGAATTGGAGCGCTTCGCCCCTTCGCTCTCGCTATCTACCTATTATGGCGTCTCCCGCCAAACAAAGGCGGTGGATGTAACCCTTACTTCCTACGAAACCTTTCAGCGTGATCAAAAAAAACTTGCAGACCGGGAGTGGGATCTCGTGGTTCTGGACGAGGCGCATCTTATCAAGAATCCCGACACAAAACGCAGCAAAGCGCTCAAATTGGTCAAGTCTTCGCGGCGGCTTGCCTTGTCCGGAACGCCCGTTGAGAACCATTTGGGTGAGCTTTGGAGCATCTTCGACTTTGTACTGCCCGGCTATCTTCGCACGCTGGATCGTTTTGCTCGCGATTACCGAAAACCGATAGAAGTTGAAAAATCCTCGGAACATATTGCGCGATTACGCTGCATTACCGCGCCCTTTTTGATGCGCAGACTAAAATTGGACAAATCGATCATCGCGGATCTCCCGGACAAGATAGTGACCGATGAATATGCCAACTTGACACCGGAACAGGCAGCCCTCTACGAGAGCGTCGTCCGCGACTATATGGCGAAGATCGAAGCGAGCGAAGGGATTGCGCGTCGGGGACTCATTCTCGCCCTTATTACCGCATTGAAACAAGTGTGCAACCATCCGCGCAATTACGATAAGGAAAGCGATCCCGCCACCGAGCGTTCGGGAAAGACACGACTTCTCGCGGCCATCTTGGATGTTGCCATGGAAGCGGACGAGAAGGTTCTCGTATTCAGCCAATATGTCGAAATGCTGGGGATTTTGCGCACAGTAATCGAGCACGATCTGGGGGTCGAACCCTTTATTCTGCATGGTGGGCTGACTAAAACCACGCGGGATGCCGCCATCGATGGTTTCAAGGCTTTTCAGGGACCGAGCGTCTTTCTTATCAGCCTGAAAGCGGGCGGCCTCGGGCTCAATCTGACCGAAGCCACCAGGGTGATCCACTATGATCTCTGGTTCAATCCCGCAGTGGAGAATCAGGCTACCGACCGCGCCTTTCGCATCGGACAACGAAAGAACGTTTTCGTGCACAGGCTGATAACCAAAGACAGCTTTGAGGAAAAAATCAACGCGACCCTATCGGCTAAAAGGGAACTTGCCGAGCTGACCGTGTCCGAGGGCGAAACCTGGCTAACCGAACTGGGAAATGCCGAACTGGCCGCTCTGGTCAAGCGATAGTATCCGGTTGAAAGAGAAGCTGCGTGAGCTTTCAGAAATGGGGCCTCTTCAGCAATCCATCGGAAGAAGCGGTCCAAATAGCCGAAGAGCCGAATAGCCAAATAGCCAAAGAGTCGAAGAGCATAATACTTGAAGAGCCGCAGCCGGCGCCGCGTAACGCTACCCACTGCTTAGTGGTATCCCTACACAACCATACGATCGATCCTTGTTCTCACCGCGGCCTATAGCGTATCCTATTGTTATGCCCTCAAAAGACGAAATTGAATCCGGCAAGTTGAAAATCGGCGACCACTGGAATGTTATCAGCATCATCGCCCTTTCGCAGAACAATCCGCTCAAGGCTATCGCGGAGTTCGTGGAGAATTCGATAGACGCCGGAGCGAAGAATGTGACCATTGTCCGCGGCAAACAGAAAAACGACTACTACATCAAAATCGTGGACGATGGCTGCGGAATCAAGGATTTCCGCTATGTGGCCACGCACATCGGCGATTCGATCAAACGCAAACTCAAACATAAGGGAGAGATGGATATCCAGGGCGAGTTCGGGATAGGCCTTCTCTCGTTCTGGACAGTGGGCGAGACCTGCACGATAACCTCAGCCGGCGAAGACGGTGTCGCGTGGAGCATGCGACTCGTGAAAGGGAATCCTTCGTACGCGATACACGAAACAGGAACACTTTTTGGGCGGCCGGGGACGGAACTTGTGATAAGCCCTATTCTGGCGGGCGTGAGAGCTCTCTCGGGCGACAAGATACAGAACTTCCTTGCCTCCGAACTTCGCGATCGAATCACGAAAAGCGGCGTGCAAGTCCGCATCCTGGATCACACATCGCGGCGTGAACTCATTGTAGAACCCCGCAAGTTTAAAGGCAGGCTTATCCATCAGCTTCCCGAAGTGCGCTGTCCCTTCGGCGAAGTCTATCTCGAACTCTACTTCGCCGAATCCCCACAGGATGCGATGGTCGGTCTCCATAGACGGGGTACGCGCGTGCTCACCGACATATCCCGCCTCGACTACTTCTCTCGCGCGCCCTGGGATTCGCGGCACATTGAAGGCCTCATCGACGTTCCCTTCCTTCAGCTCACGCCAGGCACCCGCGACGGCATTGTTTTGGACGAGGTCTATGATTCCTTCTGTGTCGCCATTGCTCCCGTAGAGGAGGCGCTGATCGGGCTTCTCGACGAGAAGCGGCGGGCAGAGGAGGAAGAGGCGAGCAGGCAAGTTTTGAACCGCGTGACGCGCGCCTTCCGCGAGGCTTTTCTCCACTTGCCAAGCGAGGACTACAGCTGGCTCGCGGCCAAGACCCGCGATGCGAGGAGGACTGCTAAGGTTGGCGAGGCGGGCGAGGGTGCAGGTACAAGCGCTGATGTGGGCGATTCGGCCGTGGGTGTTTCTGGCGAGGCGGAGGCCGAGGGTGAAGAGGGCGCAAGCGCCCCGTCCGCGGGTGGCGAGCTCGGGGCTACTACCGGCGCAACCTCAGATTCGGAAGCCTCCTTCGGCGAATACATACCGGAGCCTCTGGAGAAAAAGGAGGCGCAGAAGAGTTTTTTCGAGTATGCGGGCCCCCTTTACAAGCTCATGATCTCTCCGGCTTCCTCGGTGATCGGAGTCGGGGAACGAAAGAAGCTTAAGGCCATTGCGCGGGATCGCGCGGGACGCATGGTGGACACCGGCATCGCCTTCGAGTGGCGCATTTCCGAAGGAGGCGGCTCGCTCGATGGAATCGATTCGGCGTACGTGGAATACATCGCGCCCGAGGAACCCTGCGTCGCAACGATCGAGCTCAGGGCGATTCAAGGCGAAGAGATACTTGTCGCGAACGCTCTTATTACGGTCACGGCGGATCTTCTCAAGCGGTCAAGGGGAGCGGAGGGAGTATTGAGGCGGGGTCTGCCCGGCTACACCTATCAAAAGGCTCCCGGTGAGCTCTGGCGTTCGAGGTACGACGCGGAGAAGTCGGTCATTGTGGTCAACAATGCCCATGCGGATTTTATCTACGCGTCGCGCCAGCCCATGACCAAACTGCGCTATATAACCCGGCTCTTCGCAAAGGAACTCGTGCTCGCCAATTTTCCAGAGGCTACCAAGGAGGAGATACTGGAGCGCATGGTTGAGCTCACGCTGTATACCGAAGAGAACCTGAAATAGCGGAGAGCTGAGGGCTTCTGCATGAGGCTTACTACAATGAGAGCTCTCGCGTTGCAGGATTAAAATGTATTCTATTTCATACATCGTCGCGCTCGCCTTCGGCCGTTCTTATTGCGAAGCGCAGCGCAAAAAATCCGTTGAAACAAGCGATAATACTGAAATAATTGACAAATTTCATTAAATATCATAGTTTCAACGAACAATGGAACAGGCTGAAAAATTGAAATTACGCGACCTCGAGAACAAGATCCTTTTCGCTGTGAAAGAGCTGTGTTCCTCCATCCCCTTCCTCTCTCTGCGATCCTGGCGTCAAGAAAAGACTTCGGGCGGGTACCGGCCGGACCTCATTCTTGGCATGAAAGTCGGCGACCAGCATTGGGAGTGGATCGTGGGCTGCAGGCTGAACGGTCAACCCAGGGAAGTCCGAGGTGCTATACCTTTAATGAAGAACGCGCTCGCTGAGCCAGGCAAAACGAATAGGTATGCCCTGTTCGCCGCTCCCTTTCTTTCCGAGGAATCTCGGAGGCTTTGTACCGAGGCGGGGCTCGGATATATGGACCTCGCCGGAAATGTCCGCGTGAGCTTTGACCAGGTTTTCATCGATATAAAGTCCCAGAATAATCCTTTTAAGGAAAAGCGGGCTTTGCGGTCGCTCTTTGCCGCGAAGGCGAGCAGAGTGCTACATGTGCTCCTGACACCGCCTTTGCGTTCATGGAAGGTAAAAGATCTGCAGCTCGCGTCGGGTGTGAGCCTTGGCGAGGTGAGCAATGTCCGCAAGCTTCTTCTGGATCGCGAATGGGCTGAGGTCTCGCGTGAAGGCATTAAAATAAAAAAACCTGAGGCGCTGCTTCGTGCCTGGCACGAATCCTACGAAGGAAACCGCAGTTCGTAAGAGACCTTCTCTACGATGATGCGCGGCGAACAGTTCGACTCGTCATTCCTAAAGGCCATAGCCGAGTCGTCTGAGGGAGCTTACTTAGTGCTGGCATCCTACTCAGCGGCCTCGAGGCGGCTGATATTCTGCTTCAACAGAAGCTCTTGCCCGCGTGGAAGAAATCCGAGTAAGGATTCGCTCTAAGGAATGATGACTTTGTAGAGTTGCGGAAGGACAGAGGGACATAGGGACATAGGGACATAGGGACATAGGGACAT
>DYLX01000034.1:0-1780 GCA_020721875.1 Leptospira biflexa | reverse complement strand
GTTGCGGAAGGACAGAGGGACATAGGGACATAGGGACATAGGGACATAGGGACATTGGGACAGCATTCCGCCGAAATCCCGCATCTCTCCTGCGGGAAAATGGCATAAATCCGCAGCATAGTTGCGGAATCAAGGAATGAATCATGAAGCTAACCATTCTTTCGGACAATACTACGCTCATCGACTGGTATTTTCTGGGTAAGCCGGAGTTCTCGGCCTTTGTCAAGAATGGGGATACGAGAATTCCCTTCAACACGGGCTATTCGGGGATTTTTATCGAGAATGCACAGAAAATGCGGCTTACGCTGGAATACGATTGAGGAGAGCGCAATTGCGCTATAAACGCCATCGGCGTGATAAACACAACGGCGAGAATGGCGCGATGCCGAGACGCTGATCAAGACGATAGCAACGCTGCATTAAATTATTATATAAAAGGACATTGTAAAATCAGAAAAAGTCGATCTCTTCAATATCCGCATTTCGGTGCTCTTCATTGTCGAGTATGTTCAGGTGTCGCGGGGAACCGAGGATTTGATTCTCAGCGATGAGTAGAAAGATCGCCTGAATGAACAGGAGCGCTATTCTTAGCTTTCGTTTCCAGTCGTTGTTCTGCCGAACGACGAAGAGGTATACGGAGACTGTCTGGCGACAGATAGAGGTTTTCTTCACCTTTCACCCGACGGAAGAGTCGAAGCGTGCTCTTTGGCTCCTTTTCCCGACATGAGCGCCACTATGCTACGCGTCTTTGAATTGTGGCGAACTATCACCGATACTTATAGAAAAAAGCCACGCCTATTCATCAACGTGGAGGAGGTTGTATGAGAAAAGTGAGTGTGATGCTGTGCTTGTGCGCGTTCGGGATCGGCATGGCTGCCGCCATGCCAGCGCCGATCGCGTATTATTCTCTCGATCCTGTCGGAAATGGGATTATAGAGGCAATTTCAGGCGATGTGTCCTCCATCCCGCAATCCGTCGCTTCGCGAACTGACGGGGTTTCGGGACTCGTTCTCGAGTTCAAATGTCAAGACGATTCCTTCGTCTCTCTCGGAAGAAAATTTGGCTTTACGGGGGATTTCAGTCTTTCTTTCTGGTTACGCACAGCGCCAGGATACAGTGATGGAGAAGCGGTGGTGTTGAGCAGGCACTCGGCAGGCTCGTACAATGGCTACTTCGTAATGATGAACAGCGCCTGGGGCTAAGGAACTCCACAGAAGCTCACCTTCTACTACTCCAATGCTTCCGTCATTTCCAAGTCGAGTATCAATGATGGTCGATGGCATCATAGCGGTGTCGCGTATCGAAAAAGCGCTGGCGTCGAGCTCTATATAGACGGAAAACTCGAATCCAAAGGACCTCCCAATCCCATCATCGTCCCGAATGTCGATTTTGTACTAGGAAGTCTCACCTGGGACAGACCCCACGGCTCCTTTACGGGCAGTCTAGATGAGCTCGCGCTCTTCGATCAAGCCTTGGGTACCCAGGATTTTGCGATGCTATGTGCCGATCCGGGTCTGCTCTCCAAGCAGTTCACCAAAGGTAGCGAGCCTATGGATTTCTTCGGTGGATCGACGACATCGAATGCCAACGTGACCATGGCCATCAAGATCATTCTCAAGGACGGCAGAGTCGTCACCATTCCATTCACGGATATTGAGCGCATCGAATTTGTGAAATAGTTGGCCATTACCTTAAAAGCGTGCCATAATTGGGCAGATGCACTTCGACCTTTACAAGGCTGGGAGCTGATGTTCGATTGCTCGATTTACTATTTCACCAC
>DYLX01000064.1 GCA_020721875.1 Leptospira biflexa | reverse complement strand
ATCGGGCAAAACCACCGCGATAGGCTGGGCCAAGCTCAATGCTCCCGTCAGGCACAAAAAACTCATCACCGCGCTGCAGCGGACTAGAATTCTCATCGCTCTTCTCTCTTTCAATACGCACCTTTCCCTTTAAAAACCGTGATGAAGGTCTTCAATAAGATGTAGATATCGAGCCACAGCGACCAGCTCTGAATATAGAAGGTATCGAGGGCTACACGCTCATCGTAGTCGGTCTCAGAGCGCCCTGATATCTGCCAGAGTCCGGACATTCCGGGTTTGACACTTGAGAAGAGTTTGTAGTGGTGGCCGTACTTCTTTACCTCGTCCTCAACAATGGGGCGAGGTCCTATGAGGCTCATCTCACCTCTAATGACATTCCATATCTGCGGCAACTCGTCGAGGCTGGTTCGGCGCAGGAATCCGCCCATCCGCGTGACACGCGGGTCGTTTTTGAGCTTGTAGTTCCTTTCCCACTCGGCTCTCGCTTCGGGATCTGTCTTGAGGAGTTTGGCGAGTATTTCATCGGAGTTTTTGTACATCGACCTGAATTTGAGTACGCTGATGCGTCTGCCGTTTTTGCCAAGACGGGTGTGTCGATACAAGGCAGGGCCTGGAGAGTCGATGAGAACAAGGAGCGCTAAAATCGCCATGATGGGAAATATGATGAGGCCGCCGACTATGCATATAACGAGATCCATGGCGCGTTTGATGGCGATGTTGGCTGGCATGAGGAGTTGCTGATCGGTGTAGAGGCCGAGCATGCCATCGAAATCGCGCACCGACATCCAGAGACTTGTGACACCGATTAAGTCGGGAATAATGATGTAGTGTCGAAAGCTCCGTACAGAATCCGCTACAATCGTCGCGAGCCGAACTCGCTCAACGCCTGGCATGGCAATGATAGCGGTGTCGATGCCGCACTCATCCACGAGTCGAGGTCCGAGGGCGGTGCCGGTGAGCACTGGAATTCCCCGGTAATCTCCCTCGAGAGCGGGGTCGTCGTCCAGCATGGCCACGGGTTTGTAGCCTATTCTCGGGCGATCCACGAGGGTGTCGACAACCATCCGACCCGTCTTGCCAGCGCCAAAAATCACCACGGGGATGCCCCAGAATTTCGACTTAACGAATACCCAGCGGAGCGTGCCGCGCTCGATCATAAAAATAAAAATGCTCGCGACCCACGAAAGCGCAAAGGCCAGAGAGTATGCGTCGAGGTGCCGCGCCTGTATAAAGAGGGACAGCACTATGCCTGAGTTGCTCAGAAATGAGGCAATGGTGAAGCGGCGGAGTTCTTCCGGGCGAGCGATGCTCACGCCGGGATAGAGGCGCCACAGCAGCAGCACGATTATGAATGCGGGTAGATAGGGCCAGTAGGTAACAAAAGACTTGAAGTTGATGGCAAGCGGATTGAAGAGATTGACTATAAAAAATCCGGCGCCGAAGCTCAGCATGACGGCAACGAGGTCGCCAAGCACAAACAGGGTTACTACCAGGAGCACCCCGTAATTTTTACGGGATGTTCGGCTCGCTTTAAAGTTTTCGTACGTCATTTCAATCTTGTTTACTTATATCGTATTTTTTTACGATCGGCAACATTTGTCGCACTGTCGCGAAAGAGGGGCAAGCCCTCGTCCGGATAGCCCTCCTCTTTAGGGCCGCGCTATGATCCGTGATCAATCCGACTGATCATGAACGAAAATGAATCGAGTTATTTTGTGTTTTCCATCTCGCTCGTAGGGCTCGGGGGCATCGTGTTTTTCGCGACGGCGCTGCGGTGAGCCTTGTATGCCGCCTGCGCCTGATGAACCGCGCTGCAGCCAGGACGCAGGCACATTGCGCCAGGCTAGAACCCGATCGCGCTCTGCACGTTCAAATGCTTGAGCTCTCCACTCCCGCTTCGATGGGGTCGATAAGCTGCTCGGTTACGTCCTTGGAGTCTAGCGTCGCGCTGCCGCTATTCTCGGCAAAATAACACTCGCGACTGCCGTGCTCATCCTCCTTGATATGGAAGGTCATGTGGTTGAGTAAAAACTTGCCGCTCGCCGCGCCGGACACGTCAACGTTGCCATAGAGGGTCATGTCGGTGTCGGCGCTAATCTGCGTCGAGGTGGCCACACCTCCTTCCCCGCCCGGAATATCCAGCACCCACACATAGATCGCGTCGAAATTCTGGTCGATACCGCCGTTAAAGCTGTAGCCCTCGCTGGAGTACCCGTCGAATTTCGTGGAGACCTGGCAGGTGATGCGCATGGTGATCTGCCAAAGCCCCGGGCCGTTGGGGTCGTTTTTGGCGGGCGGCTCGCTGTAGTTGGTGCCGCCCCAGCCGCCGACTGCGGGATTCCACTTGTACACGCTCGTGTATTTGGCATCGGGTGGGCTTATGGTGTAGGAGAG
>DYLX01000063.1 GCA_020721875.1 Leptospira biflexa | reverse complement strand
AAATCAATAACAGCATACCTCTCAGGAAACACAAGGGCAAGCACTGCCGACGCGACGGGGACACCAACTCCCCGTAATGCACACAGAATGCCTACTCTAAGTTCGGTTTCATATTCCTCATCAGGATGGGTAACGGTGAGCGCGGCAGTCGTCACCGCACTGATCACATCTTCCGTGTTCGCCTTTCGCCTCTCCCGTTGTCTGCCATATTGACCACGTAATTTCCAGCGCAAGACTTCATCTAATTCTTCAGCTGTCAAATAGAGAGGCGAGCGTTCCTGGCGCAACTGTGCGAAGCTATCCTTGAGATACTCGGTAAGTTCGTAGTCATCGCTTGAAGTTCGGTATGCGACGAGTTGGCTAGCCGTGATCATCTTCACCCAATCTCAAATGACTTAACAGCGGTAGGTGGGCTAACGAGTTGCGGCTTAGCCGCCGCGCGAGCGCGAGCCGCAGGCGAACGCGAAGCACAGTCGGCTACAGCCGCGGGTTAGCCTGCGCGTATCACCACATTTCCACCTTCAACAAAGGAACCACCTCGCTGAAGTGTGCATCTCGTGTCGTCAGCGTTAATCCATGTTCCACCGCTATCGCCGCAATCCAGAGATCGTTCTCCGGAATCGGACGCCCTTTGAGACGCAGGGCATTCTTGATTTCACCATAACGCCGAGCAGCCTCAACCCCACATCCTAACACTGTGCTCTCACTCACTAACTCGTCAATGTGGGCCAAGTTCTCGTGCACTCGCTGCGACTTCCACGCCCCGTAGTAAAGCTCCCCAATCGCAACACTCGGAACGAAAACTTCATCCGCCTGAGCCAACTTCTCCTTGACCTCTCGCTCATCGCCCAACAACGCGATCAGGATACTGGTGTCCAAAAGGTATCTACCATTCATTGATGTCAACCTGTTCGCATCCTTGCTCTATTGCCAGACGCATCAACTCCACCTCGCTAAGCGGAATCGCACCGGCAAAGCGCAACAATCGCTTTCCTGGAACACCACGTGGGGTAGAGAATGCCAAAGCGCGGGTAAACTCTAGCACTCGCCACTGCAACTCGTAAGGCAGATCCCTCAATTGCTCTACTACTTTTTCTACTATTAGCGTGTTCATTGTGACCGCCCCCTACTTGCTACCAGATAAAGCGCAGGCTAACGACCAAGCTCAGCCGCCCGCCGGAGCGCCAGCGGAGGCGGGTCGGCTGCAGCAGGTGTTAGGCATCGCCTTCTTCCCATAAGATGCTCTTCAGCTCCGAACCCACTTCGGGTAACTCATCCGTTACGATTTGCCACACGATGTCGAGGTTAACGCCGAAGTAATGATGAATCAGCCTATCTCGCACTCCCGCCATCTCCTTCCACGGGAGATGAGGATACCTTCCTCGTAAATCATCCGATAGGTTCTTGGTGGCTTCGCCGATAATCTCTAGATTACGAATGACGGCATCTTGAGTCTTCGCATCATTCAAGAAAGCTTGATACGTCATCTCCGCCGTGTACTCCCTGATTCGGCGGATGGCTTCTTGAATGTCACTCAAAAATTCCCTGTCCGTGCGCTTAGACATCCACGATGCTCTCCGCAATCTCCTGAGCCACACGGGATACTCGGATCCCCTGCAAACCGGCAGGAGTGAGCACATCTACCCCTGTGCCCAACAGGTGTTCAAGATACTCCACCAGTTCAACGAACTTGAATCCAATGGGACGCTCAAATTCCACCATAATATCCACGTCGCTCGTCTCGTCCGGGACCCCTTTGGCATAGGAGCCAAAAATCCCTATTCGCTTGACACCATATTCGGCGACAAGATAAGGATACTTCTCCCGCAGCAATTCTAGCACTTGTTCTTTCGTTAGCATAGCAAAACCTGGCGAATTCTAGAATTCTATTTGACGATGCCTAATGGGCGCGAACTGAGCCGCACCCCAAGCCGCCAGGCGCTTGCGCCTGCACGGCGCAGGGGCCAGGCATAGCCGCAGCCGCGACCCTGAACGCCGTGAGGGGGAGTGGTGTCGGCTCTAGCGAGAAGTTAGGCGGCGGTCTGTTCTTAAAGTGTGTCACTGAATTCGGCAGGCAAAACAATCCGCCCTATCTCGAGACAAATGGATTGCGTATCTGAAGTTGTTCCTCAATGATCAAGCCGTGCTGCATGTCTTCAGAATACAGAACGGAAACACCAACACTCAGCGCACTCGCTATAATGATGCTATCCCAGAAGGACAGCGAATACTGCTGGCGCACGCGAGACGCCATCAGTAAGACCGACTTGGTCAACTCGATAACTCGGTACTTTTCGTAGAACGACTCGACAAGTCGGCCGATCTGCTCTTCGGTGAAGTTCGCGCGGCGCAATAAATTGACGCATACTTCGTTGATTACCTGTGTACTGATGACAGGTTCACTCTCTCGAATCAGCGTGCGCGCAAGTGTAGACTTGGTCGTGTCAT
>DYLX01000033.1 GCA_020721875.1 Leptospira biflexa | reverse complement strand
TTTTGCCGGCAGTGGGACTTGAACCCACACGCCCTCGCGAGCAGCAGATTTTGAGTCTACCGTGTATGCCATTTCACCATGCCGGCAATTTTGGAATTGGGCTCGGCGTATTGTGCCGTATGAGGCATTTCCGCGTCAAGGCCGCCTCGATCTTGGGGAAATGCTCTATTAAACCTTCACTTTTAGTTCATTTCCACATATAGTAGCTGTATGTTCACAATCGCGACCATGCACGTTACAGAGGCACAGATAATTCAACAGCTTCAAACCGCTCTCGGCCTGTGGCTTCAAATCCCGATGCAGATTGTTTCATTCTTCGCGTCGGAGGCCTTTGTAATCGCTATTGTACCCGCACTCTACTGGTGCTTCCACCGCAAGAAAGGAGCCGAGCTCGGGCTGCTCATCCTTGGGTCCGCATTCATCAACCTGTGGATCAAACAGCTGCTCATGTGGCCCAGGCCGTTTCAGCTCATCCCCAGCGTTGGGCTCGCGCACGAATCGACCTACGGAATGC
This sequence comes from Leptospira biflexa, assembly GCA_020721875.1. Lineage (GTDB taxonomy): Bacteria > Spirochaetota > Spirochaetia > Treponematales > Rectinemataceae > Rectinema. The sequence continues at coordinate 16,531 of DYLX01000033.1, read as the reverse complement.
CCTCGGGGCACAGCCAGCTCAGTATTGTTTTCTGGGCATTCATGGTGCAGTTTCTGCCCAAAAAATGGCGCATCCCCGTACTCATTGGGGTACCCCTCATCATTGGATTTTCGAGAATCTATCTCGGCGTCCACTTTATCACCGATGTCCTTGGCGGATACCTCGTCGGTATTCTTTTCTTCTTATTTTTTAAACTGATCACGCCCCACGTCGAACGCCTGCTGCAACACTCTGAGTGGCGGATCCGCGTCGTGCTGGCCGTCGCGCTCACCTTCATTATGAATCTGCTTCTGCCAAACGATACGATGATCTCCGGGGCTTTTCTCGGAGCCTCTGTGGGGTTCGCGCTCACCGCGCGCGGAATGAGCTTTAGTCAGAGCGATACACTCTCGGGGAAGGCGCTGAGCTACGTGGTGGGACTCGCAAGCACCGGGATTATCTACGCCGCCCTCAAGTTCGCCGCCGGTCCAATCGACGCAGTCTCGGCACACAGCCAGGAAAGGCTCATCCGGTTTATCCGATACGCGATTATCGGAGGATGGATCAGCTTGGGAGTTCCCTATCTCTTTATAAAACTCAAGCTTGCCCGGCAGGGAAACTGAGCACCCTTGCGCTGCGCGCGGCGAGAAAATGTAGTCTGTCCGGCCACAATTCTCGCCAATCGCGCGGGTATGGTTCATTTTTCAGCGAGTGTATAGGTTTTATCCAAAAGCGTGAACACCTTGCTCGCGCCAGGGCTGAGGTACACTTTCTTCTGGTTATCGATGAACACAGCATAGGTGTCGGGGAACTGCCCCAAGAATTCCATTCCCTTCTGAATCCCCAGAATAAAGAGCGATGTGGAGAGACCATCGGCGTCGATACTGCTTTTTGAGACAATGGAAACCGACACAAGCCCGTTGTCCACAGGGAATCCCGTTTGAGTGCTCAAAATGTGGTGGTATCGTTTCCCATTCTCAAAGAAAAACCTCTCATAGATTCCAGATGTCACCACCGTCATCTGCGTGCCGGTCACAATGGCCAGATAGTCACCCCGAGGTGAGTCAGGATTCTGAATGCCCACTCTCCAGGGGCTCTTATCGCGCTTACTTCCATACACAAATATGTTTCCGCCAAGATCGATAATGGCAGCCTTCACTTTATCCGCGAGCATAATCTTCTCAATCTCATCCGCGGCGTATCCCTTCGCGATAGCTCCCAGATCGATGCGCATGCCTGCTTTTTTTAAAAATACAGTGTGCGCTTTTTCATCCATGGCTACATCCCGCCAATTGATAAGCGCCTTCGCCGCCAGAATTTCTTTCTCAGGCGGAACCTTCTCTCCGCCATTGCCGATATTCCACAGCTTGACGAGTGGTCCAACTGTCGGGTCGAAAGCGCCATTCGTCAAACGTGCGTACTCGAGGGCTTTAGAAATGACATAGAAGGTGTCATCCGAAACTTTGACAGGCTCTTTGCCTGCCATGTCGTTCACATGGGAGAGTTCGCTGTCGTTTCTATTTGCGCTCATGTGCGCTTCGATGGTGCGCAGGCGCGCGAAAGCTTTAGTGAGAGTGGCGCTGTTTCCCCCTTCGACCAACCGTACGGTACACACTGTGCCCAGCACAAAATCTGTCTTGCTCAGCTCCTCGGCCTGGAGCGCGGGCGCAGCCGCGACAAGTACCCCAAACACGGCAACCGATATCAGCATTTTGTTAGAAAAGTGCATCAACATGCTCATCAAGAAATCCTTTCGAGGGTTTTAATCGCGAAATGCGGCGGGAAGTTCCCTTCCTATGGTTGTCCGAGGTCCATGCCCCGGAAACACGAGTGTCGCGGATGAAAAGCGCGCGAGTTTTGAAAGACTTTGTTCGAGGGCTACCGGGTCTGCGTCGGGAGTATCTGTACGCCCGACTCCGCCGCGGAAAAGCGTATCGCCTGTTATACAGCAAGAAAGCTTTTTCGCGCCCTCTTCTCGCGGCGCATCATCGTATCCATAAGAGCCTGCTTCAAGTTCTGGCTCATAGAGGCAAATTGACCCCGCGCTGTGCCCCGGCGTGTGGATTACTTTCAAAGTGGTGTCACCCACCTTCATCCCATCTTCTAGAAAAACCGATGCAGCGGGTAAAGGTTTCCAGTAGACATGAAAATACGAGGGCGCCCTGATTGCGTCGAACACTGCCCGGTTGGTGGCTTCTCCGGATTCACCCAGGTACACCGCATCCAAGGGGTGCACTGCAATCGGCAGCTCTACCCCAAGCATCGCGAAGAGTTCCGGGATGGCGGCACTGTGGTCGAGGTGTCCGTGTGTGAGCACAACGAGCGTGGGGGCAAGCGAATGCTCCCGCAAGAATGAGAAGATGAGCTCAGGTTGAGCGCCGGGATCGATGATAAGGCAAGTGTTACCAGATTTAGCAACATAGCAATTCTCACCGATGGGGCCCACCTTGAGTCGCCATACTCTAGATGCCACGCTTTATTGTCCTTCAGCCGAAGATTCAGATCGCTTTTTTGCGGGTTTGATCTCAAGGGGACGCCCATTCATCTCAAAACCTGCCATAGCCGTTATAATTCGCTGCGCCATGTCAGTCGGTACTTCGATGAACGAGTAGTTTTCGAGCAAATGCACTCGGCCCAAGCTTTCGAGAGCCACACCAGAGCGCTCAGAGATATGTTGTTTCAAGTCCTGTGGTCTGAGGTGATGACGCTTCCCCATGGAAACGAAGAGCGAAATGACATCTTTGTTCGTCGGTCCCTGTTTAGTTTCCACACGCGGTTTTTCGCTGGTCGCAGGAGCACGGCTGGGCACTTCAGGAGTAGGTCGCCGCGACGGTTTTGAGCGAGAAACGCCAGCCGCGCGGAGAATCATAAGCGCTGAAGCGTACGATCGAAGATGGAAGGGCACTTTTTTTCGAAAAGCCCTTCTTACTTCCTCAAGAAGCTTTGCGTCTTGGGGATTTTTCAACTCCTCGAGCAACCCTTCAAGAAATGCATCGAGAGTCTTTTCATTGAATTTGGAGGCTGCGGTATCGTCCGGCACAAACAAACTCCTGCTGTCTGATACATTGATGGTTTATATGGTAATATACTTTAATTGTTTCTTATGTGTAAACTATAGACAGAAACCTTTGCGAGGTACCGAAGCGGTTTTTGTTGTATATTTTCGTCAATTAAGCATAATGGTCACAGAGGATTAAACGCGGCATATGGAAGAAACCACGAGACCAAAAATCTGTATTTGCCTAACAGGAAAGACAATCGACGAAGATCTCCAAATCTTGGATCGATATAAATCTGTTGTCGATTACGTCGAACTCAGGGCTGATTGTCTCGATCCAAGCGAGCGCTTCTATATTCGTTCTTTCCCTGAGCGGGCCGGGCTTCCCTCAATGCTCACCATCCGAAGAACGCAAGAGGGAGGTAAATTCGCCGACGGAGAAGGTGTTCGACTCGTCCTCTTTGCAAAGGCGCTCTCTTTCCCCAAGGCAGACCCGCGCGCAAATTATGCCTATGTCGATCTGGAGAGCGATTTTCACGCGCCGGTGGTCGAAGAAGCGTGCCGTACCTTCGGAACCAGAATCGTGCGCTCCCGTATTACGCTCGATGGTCTTCCGGAAAATTTGGATGATGCATACGATCAACTCACCGCCGAAGAGGATGAAATTCCCCATCTCGTAGTCCACCCGAAGAACTCGGCAGAATTCATTCGCTTTCTTGAGTGGTCGCTGCTTCGCCCACCGCGTGAACAGATTCTCATTGCGGGTGGCCCCTATGGAGTCGTGTCGCGCATTTTGACATGGCGCTTTGGATCGCTTTGGACATATGCGAGCCCACTCCATTTCGGAATGGAGAGCGCCGCGCCTGGTCAGCTCGACCCCTTCGATCTCGTGAATATCTACAATTACGATATCATCAATCATGATACACTGCTCTACACCCTGATGGGACAGCAATCTATCGCGCAATCGCTGTCGCCGTACCTCCACAATACGGCATTTCGAAAGATGGGCAAGAACGCCCTCCTCATTCCGACCCCCGTGGATTCGTTCAACGATGGACTCAGGATTCTCGAGCTTCTCGGCGGCAGGGGATCTGCGATTACCGTGCCATTCAAGGAAGACGTGCTGCCCTATCTGTCGTTCCACTCGACCGACGTAAAGCGCATTGGTGCCTGTAACACGCTCGTGAAGCGCGATTCCGGTTGGGCCGGCTACAACACCGATGCCGATGGATTCGAGCGAAGTGTACTTGAATTCCTTGGGAAAGACGCCCTTTCCGGCTGTAAAGCAACTATTATCGGGGCTGGTGGTGCTGCAAAATCCATCGCACTCTCGCTCTTCCGAAGGGGAGCGAGGGCTCTCATTGTTAACAGAACCTACAGCGCTGGGCGAGATTTGGCCAGGAAATACAATTTCCAGTACAGCCACCTCGACGACAGGGCCATCGACGCGATTTCCGAATATTCCGACCTGATTGTGCAGGCGACAAGCGTGGGTATGAGAGGAGAGGGAGATCCCATTAGTTTCTACGAATTCAAGGGGTCAGAGTCGGTCTTTGATCTCATATATCATCCTACAAAGTCTCCACTCCTTGAGCGCGCCGAGGCATCGGGCTGTCATGTCATGAATGGTTTCAAAATGCTCTGCTACCAGGCGGCAGGTCAGTACAAACTCTGGATGGATGAGCCTCCTCCCGAGATTTATGCCCAACTTGCGCAGCCTGCCACTTCGCCATAGAACACCTTATTTCAAAAACGTATAGGAGATATACATGACAAAATCTGCTTTCGTCGCGATTGTAGGGCGTCCCTCTTCTGGTAAATCGACACTGCTCAACACGCTCTGTGGGGCGAAAGTCTCTATTGTCAGCCCTGTCCCTCAGACCACGCGCAACTCTATCCGAGGTATTGTGACACGCCCCCAGGGGCAACTCATATTCGTGGATACTCCTGGTTTTCACCTGTCGGATAAAAAATTCAACCTCAAGCTTCGCGATATCGTGCTGCAATCGCTTTCTGAAGTCGACATTATTCTCTATGTCCTCGACGCAACACGAGAGCAAGGTAAAGAAGAAGAGGCGATCATCGAAATACTCTCGAAAGAGGCCAATCGCATAGTGATCGCTATAAATAAAATCGATCACCCTGAAGCGAAAACACTCTCTTTAGAAGAATTTCTCGCACCCCGCTTCGCCGGCGTGCAGCGCGTGACAATCTCGGCACTCAAGCACACAAATGTCGACGCCCTTGTCGACGTTCTGTTCAAACTCGCCCCCGAAGGGCCGCTCTGGTATCCCGAAGATATCTACACCGATCAGGAGCCGACTTTCCGGATCGCCGAGATCATTCGCGAGAAAGCGATGCTCCACACCCGCGACGAACTTCCCCATGCAATCGCGGTGGTCTACCGAGAATCGAGCAAGCGTGGAGATGGTGTGCTGTTTGCCCGCTTCGACGTCATTGTCGAGAGGGATTCACAGAAGGCAATAGTGATTGGTCGCAAGGGGTCGGTAATCCAGCGCATTCGAGAGGAAGCCGAGGCTGACCTGAAAGAGCTCTTTGAGTATCCGATCAAGCTGCAACTACAAGTCGCGGTCGACGCCGATTGGAGAAAAAACGACTCTTCTCTGTCAAAAATGATTTTTTAGCACCCCGAAACGCGTCGCATGGCAACTGGGTTGCGCAAAGTGTATCCCTTACCGACATAGAACAACCGCGCTCGATTATGTGTTGCGCGATCTTCAAGCGCCGAGCTCAACGCGTACTTTCTTGTAACGAGTATCGAATCCTTCAATACCCTCGACAAAAAGCTCGTAGAGTGTCTTTTCTGCTTCGGGGAAGAGCCGCGAGTTCAGTATCTCGAGCTGGGAACGCTCAAAGGGCGAAAGTACATACCCGGCAATGTCATCGTGATCCGGTCGCCCGATTCCAAACCTGAGCCGCCAGAAATCCCGTGTACCCAGGTGCTGCTCTAGAGAACGCAAACCATTATGGCCGCCTAGGCCGCCCGAAAACTTATAGCCGAATGTTCCAAACGGCATCTCGAGCTCATCGTGGATCACTAGAATCTCATCTGGCGCACACCTATAAAATCGAGCCGCCTCTACCACACTCTCACCTGAAAGGTTCATGAAGGTGTGCGGCTTTAAAAAATACACCTTGCCCGCGCCTACATCGGTCTGTGCAATGCTCCCTTTGAATTTCGAGCTCCATTGCAGCGTGCTGGCGATACGTGTCGAATCGAGAAACAGCCATGCTACGTTGTGTCGATGAAGTCTATATTCTTTCCCAAAATTGCCTAAAAACGCGCACAGTTTAATCATGAGATACTCTTTCTCGTCGGGAATCCCTCAAATTGTCCCTTGAATTTCATTATAGTGTGTTTGCCTGAGCCGGCGCCGTGACAGTCTGAACCATAAGTGAAGAAAAACCCCTGCGGTTTTGCAACTTCCCGCACAAGTTCGTTGATTTTCGCGCTCTTGTACTCGCTGTTGTACCAATACAGCTCTATGCCATCCACACCAGCTCGTCTGAACCATGCCAGTAGAGAGCGCAGTTTTTCCCTTTCCTTATACATGAGCGAATAATCATCATCCCAAAGATGGCCAAGGTGCGGCACCACCACAAATCCGCCATCCGCATGCACCGCATACACGATTGATGCAATGTTGGGTTTATCCAATTTGAATTTTTTCAGCATCTTGTTCGCAAAAAATCGTTTTTTAAAGGTTTTATAATTCATTTCGGGATGAATGCAGCGTCGCGCCTTTAAATAGAGAAATAAGTCGACTTTGCTCCAGGAAATGCGCTGCGCGAGCTGTTCATCGAATTCAAATGTCGTTTTATCCTTGAAAAGGTCCTCAAACGAGAGCGGTATATCCGGATACAGTTCCTGCGCCGAGTGTATAAAGAATTCGAGCCTTGCCCGACGCTGTGTGAGGGAATCATTGAGCAGCCGCTTGGTAGCTGGGGCACAGGTCTTGATATCGGCGTAGGGGAAATAGGCAAGCAATTCGCTCTTGTAGTCAATTTGAGGTTCGAACACGTCGATTTCGCATGCGGGAATCGCCACAAGCGAGAGCGCTTGGCACTGTCGCGCAAAGCGTTCCACTCCCGCCATCGTGTCATGATCGGTAAGTGCAACCATATCGAGGCCCACACGCGCAGCCTCGAGTGCCACATCCTCCGGCCACGACATGCCATCGGAAAAACGCGAGTGCAGATGCAGATTCGAAATCATTTCGCTCAGTATACCCTACGAATTCGTACCCTTCCATACTGAAATGGATTTCGATTACAATTATTTTATGTTTCAACTGACCGACGCCTCGCTCGAGCGGATTATCTTTGCGATGGAAGATCAGTCAAAATCAACACTCATCAATTTGGAAACAGGCGATTTGATCGAAGCGGATCTTGTCCCCCCCGAAGAGCGTGACACATTGAATGGAAAATACGCGTCGCCTCCGATGTGGGATTCTCAGCATGGATTTTCGTTGCTCGAAGCCTTCAGCGCGACCGTCACCTCTCCTCCCGAGCTAAAAGTCGCCCTCAACGCTGCACTACGACGCGGTAAAGGTGTATTCAAAGCCTTTCGCGCCGCGCTATCCTCCGATGAAGCACTTTTTCAGCGTTTTCAAGAATTTAAGCTCCGCGCGATGCGTCCCTTTGTCGAAGCGTGGATGAACGTACAGCGCGAGGGAAAGAGACTCGCAGCATTCAAGGACGAGCCTGAGGACATTGGAGATCTCATTGCATCTGAAATCGATACATTGATTGTTCAGGCGCAGGATGCAGAATTCGATGTCGATACCTTCATCTTGAAGTATTCGAAAAGCTCAGATGAATCTGTGCCGCACTCTCTGCGCGCGTGGTTTCTGATGAGCCTTGAGCATCAGCTTCGCGATGGCAACACACCCATGCTTCTCGCTTTTGCTACCGCGGACGGCACGAATCCACTGATGGTCGGCTTTTTTAGCATACAGCAAGGTGCGGGTACCCTATCGCTCTGCGTGGTTCACGGAATTCTGAGCAGAGAGGACACCATTAGTCTTGGCATTGAGTGGCAGATATTGGAGACCATCGCTACCTACTCCCAGAATTTGGGAATCTCACAACTTGTGCTCGAAGGCCCTCTATTCCCGGCCTCATTCGCGCAGGAAGCAGAGGAACATGGTTTCAGAAGAGCCGGGAGCATACTATTTAGGACACTTTGACAAATTTGACAAATTTTGAGAATATGTAAAACTATGGCGAAGAAAGAGGAGGATCTATGAAAGCGTGTTTTCTGTTCCCAGGCCAAGGCGCTCAATATCCTGGAATGGCTAAAGATTTTTACGAGACCAGCAAGTCGGTGCGCGAGCTTTTCAAAGTCGCGTCCGACGCTGCATCCATGGATCTTAAAAAATTGCTCTTTGAGTCCGACGAAGAGACCCTCAAACAGACGAAAAATACTCAGATTGCGATGGTCGTCGCGGAAGCCGCCGCCGCGCTTTCCGCACGCGAGCATGGCGTAATACCCGCCGGATCCGCTGGATTTTCGGTCGGCGAATGGCCGGCTCTGGCTGAGGCAGGCATCATCAGCAACTACGATATGTTCCGACTCGTCGCGGAGCGAGGAAGGCTCATGGATGAGGCCGGGAATCGCTCAGGCGGATCGACGATGAGCGCGGTGCTGTATCTTTCACCGGAAAAAATCGAGGCAACCATCGCGGAGGCCGGGCTGAAGCAGTGCTGGATCGCTAATTACAACAGCCCGGTTCAGTGTGTCATTTCGGGAACGGAGGCGGATATCTCCATCGCAGAGGAAAAACTCCGTCAGGCGGGAGCAAAAAGAGTCATTCGGCTCAAGGTCTCGGGTGCATTTCATTCTCCGATCATGCAGGAAGCCTATGAGGCCTTCAAACAACTCGTCGACGCAACTACCTTTTCTGATCCAAAGATCGACATATATTCCAATGTAACTGGCAAAAAGATGAAGAGCGGCACGGAGGCAAAGAAATTCGCGTCATTACAGATCATTTCACCCGTGCGCTGGATCGAAGAGGAAGCAAACATCGCCGCCGATGGATTCGATCAGTGCCTGGAAACTGGCCCAGGAACTGTGCTATGCGGGCTCTGGAAGGCTTCGGGCTCACCAATTCCCTGCATTCCTGCGGGCACGCTCGACGCACTCGTCTCGTTTTCACTCTGAAAGGATTGCTGCTGCAGCCTTCACCATGCTTGGAATTACTGGAGGAATACAATGAGTGAAATTTTATCTGGACAGATTTGTATTGTGACGGGCGCGTCCCGAGGCATCGGCCTCGCGATCGCGACCCTTTTTAAAAATGAGGGAGCAAAAGTGTATGGACTCTCTCGTTCCGCCCCATCGGCTGACATCGAGTGGATCTCCTGCGATGTCACAGACGAGGCTTCCATCGAAGCGGCAGTCGCCGCGATTCTTCAGAAAGAAGGCCGCATCGATATTGTCGTCAACAACGCGGGCATTACGCGCGATGGACTCCTCATGCGCATGAAGACTGAAGACTGGGATGCCGTGCTCAGCGCAAACTTGCGGAGTGCGTTTATTCTGAGCCGTTCGGTCTCGCGCATCATGATCAAGCAGCGCTCAGGCTGCATTCTCAATATGTCCAGCGTAGTCGGGCTACATGGCAATAGCGGACAGTCGAATTATTCTGCATCCAAAGCTGGACTCATCGGCTTCACTAAAAGCCTCGCCAAAGAGCTCTCGTCGAGGAATATCCGTGTCAACGCAATCGCGCCAGGCTATATAGAAACATCAATGACCAATGCCCTCCCCGATGCCGTGAAGGAGAGCCTGAATTCCACTATACCGCTCGCTCGGCCAGGAACAACGCTGGAGGTGGCCGAAGCTGCCCTCTTCCTCTGCAGCAACCGCGCATCATATATTACTGGTGTTGTGTTAAATGTCGATGGTGGTATGGGGATGTAAAGTATGAGTAAACGCAGAGTGGTGGTCACAGGGTTCGGCGTGGTATGTCCGCTTGGTAACGATGTCCCCTCATTTTGGGCAAACGTTAAAGCAAACAAATCGGGCATCGGCCCGATTACGCTGACCGATTCGTCTGATCTCGCGGTGAAGATTGCCGGCGAAGTCAAAAACTTCGATCCTGCGCGACGCATCGATTCAAAAGACTCTAAAAAGATGGACCGCTATACCCAATTCGCGGTCTACGCGGCGCTTGAAGCACTCGAAACCGCCCACCTCGACAGAGATTCGCTCGACCCCATTCGCACCGGTGTGTGCCTCGGTACCGGCCAAGGCGGCTCCAACACGATTGAAGAGGCTGTCATTCGCCTTACCGAACGCGGCCCTAGCCGTGTTCCTCCCATGACGGTAGCGAAGGGCCTCGCCAACTTCGGTGCAGCGCAGATTGCGCTCTCTCTCGGAGTACATGGTCCCAACATGACGGTTGTCACCGCCTGCGCCGCCGCCACAGACGCAATTGGCCAGGCCATGCACCTCATCCGCAACGACCATGCAGACATCATGTTCACTGGCGGCTCCGAGGCGAGCATCGTACGCCTTTGCCTTGCGAGCTTTATCAATATTCAGGCCCTCTCCTCCAGAAACGACGCACCCGAAAAGGCCTCGCGCCCCTTCGACCGCGACCGCGATGGGTTCGTCATGTCTGAAGGCGCCGGCATCCTCGTGCTTGAGGAGTACGAGCACGCGGTGGCCCGGGGCGCTACAATTTACGCGGAAATTGCTGGTTTCGGCGCGACCTGTGACGCGCATCACCTCACCGCGCCAGACCCTGAAGGGATGTGGGTCGCGAAGGCCATTGAACTCGCCCTTGCGGATGCAGACATGCAGCCCTCCGATATCGACTATGTGAGTGCGCACGGCACCTCCACGCCGCTCAACGACCCCATCGAAACCAAAGCCATCAAACACGCGTTTGGTGACCATGCAAAAAAACTCAAAGTTTCTAGCCTTAAGTCGATGATAGGCCACTGCATCGGCGCCGCGGGCGCCATCGAAACAATCGCCGCAATTCTCGGAATGACCGAAAATTACATTCATCCAACCATCAATCTCGACAATCCCGACCCAGAGTGCGATCTCGACTACGTTCCGAACAAGGGTATAACCATGCCTGTCCGGGCCTTTGTCAAAGAATCCATGGGATTTGGCGGCCAGAACGCTGTTCTTGTCGTAAAACATTCATGAGTGCCCGCTGGAGACCACTACCAAAAGAACTGAAGATTTCCCCGGGTAATCCGCTCCTCGCGGGAGCTGTGCCCCATTCTGAAGGAGTTTTCTTTTCTGTCTTCTCCCGCCACGCCACAGGCATGATTCTTTGCCTTTACGAACATCCACACGACAAAACCCCAACGGCATCGCTTCGTCTTGATCCATTCCGCAACAGAACAGGAGACATCTGGCACTGCTTTGTGCACAATCTGAAACCTGGCGCGCTGTACATGTGGCGGGCTGAAGGCCCCTTTGATCCGCACAATGGACACCGATTTAATCCAAACAAGGTCCTCATAGACCCTTACGCCAAAGCGCTCACCGATGGATCGCTCGACCTCTGCTCGGCTCTGGCTTACGATGACTCAAAGCCCGATAAGGATCTCACGTTTTCATCCACACCCAACGACTGTTGCATGCCCAAATGTATCGTAGTGGAGGATGATTTCGACTGGGAGGGCGACACTCCGCTCAACTATCCGCTCAAAGAGTGTATTATTTATGAGGCACATGTCCGAGGTCTCACACAGTCTCTTTCATCGAAAGTGAAACACCGTGGCACCTATCGGGGCGTAGTTGAAATGATCCCCTACTTTAAGGACCTGGGCATTACCAGTCTCGAGCTCTTGCCGGTCCAAGAGTTCGATTCATCTGAGCGATACCGGAAAAATACAGTCACCGGCGAAAAACTTTCCAACTACTGGGGATACTCACCCATTGCCTTTTTTGCACCCAAATCGATGTACGCATTCCCGGAGGGCTCCGACCACGAATCCTTCGCTCCTGAATTCCCCGTTAAAGAGTTTAAATACATGATCCGCGAACTCCACAAGGCCGGTATCGAGGTCATTCTCGATGTTGTGTTTAACCATACGGCTGAAGGAAACGAACTCGGTCCAACCCTCAGTTTCCGCGGCTTCGACAACTCTATCTACTACATGCTCGCCGAAGACAAGCGGTACTATCGAAACTACTCGGGCTGCGGCAACACTCTCAACTGCAACCACCCCGTCATGCGCTCTTTTATTCACGAGTGCCTGCGCTACTGGGTGGTCAGCATGCACGTGGATGGGTTCCGATTCGACCTCGGCTCGATCTTAGGCCGCGACTCTCAGGGAAATCTTCTTTCCAACCCTCCAGTCATCGAGCTCATCGCTGAAGACCCTATTCTACGCAATACTAAGATCATCGCCGAAGCGTGGGATGCGGGCGGCGCCTATCAGGTCGGTTCCTTCCCTGGCGGCCGCTGGGCTGAGTGGAACGACCGTTTCCGCGACGATGTTCGGCGTTTTTGGCGCGGCGACGACGGTTTTGCGCCACATCTTGCCACGCGCATTACCGGTTCAAGCGATCTTTACTTAAAAAATGGAAAGCGACCTTTTCACTCCATCAATTTTGTCACTTCGCACGATGGTTTTACGCTCAACGACCTGGTCTCGTATCATCAGAAACACAACGAGGCGAATGGCGAAGAGAATCGCGACGGTATCAGCGAAAATTTCTCGTCGAATTATGGGTTCGAAGGGCCTTCGACCTCACCGTATATAGAAGAAACCCGCAATCGGCAGATTAAAAATTTTTTTGCGACGCTTCTTCTCTCAATTGGTACTCCCATGATTCTTGGCGGCGATGAATTTCGCAGGACTCAGGCCGGAAACAACAATGCATATTGCCACGACAGTGAGCTCACGTGGTTCGATTGGTCGCTGCTGAAGAATCACAAGGACATCGTTCGCTACGTTAAAATGCTTATTGCATTCAGAAAGGAGCACCGCGCCTTCCGTCGAGAAGATTTTTTTACGGGCGAGTCTTCAGAGCACGAAGGAAATGGCAAAGATACACAACCGGACATCAGCTGGTATGATGAAAACGGTGCTGTTCCACAGTGGGACAAACTTGGCAAAGTGCTCATCGCGCGCATTCACGAGCATAACGGTAATGGTTTGCCTTGCTACTGCTATCTGCTCGCGTTCAACGCCTCGCCGGAGGCGGTGCAGATCATACTCCCGCAGGAACCAACATCCGAGCCCTGGCAACGTGTAATCGATACTTCGCTCGATTCGCCTCACGATATCGAAGAGCGCGAGTATCCGCTGCTCACCAATTCGAAGACCTATCTCATGGCTCCACGTTCATTTGTGCTTCTCATTTTAGAGCCGAATGCGCACTAGCGTCTTGTCAATATGGAAATCCATGGATATTTTATAACATGTGAAAAAGATGGTATCTAATGGAAAATCCGCGTTTTATCTACAAAAAGGCCTTTATGAACTCGCACAGCACAATCCCTCGCGGGCTCTCGCGTTTATTCGTCAATCCGTAGAACAAATTCCACCATCCTGCGAACAAGAACTCTCAAAGGCGCTCTACTGGCTCTCCATTGCACTCCTCCACATGGATCAACGAGATCTCGCCATAAAGAGCCTCGCGAATGCACAGAAATTACGCCGGCAGAGCTATGCAAGAAAATTCTACGTTCGGCATGTGAATGAATATGGAATGGTCAAACGTCCTACTGCCGAGCTCGATGATCTCTACGCCTTTATAAGCATTCAGCTCTCTTCATATCTCATGAAGCGACCTTCACACCGCTTCAATTCCGAGGCTGAGCACGCAACCGTACTAAAACTCATTCTCGAATCTTGGAAACAACTCGCCCGGAGCGAAGAGTTCGCTTCTCTCGAATGTGGCGAGAAGTTGCAGCTCTTTAAGAAATTGAAAATCGACTTTCCGATATTCGGAGCCTACTCGACCGCGCTCCGATTCAAAGACCGACAGAATCTGTTTCAAGGGCACGACAGCGCCAAAGCATGTCCTTGCGGTTCAGGCTTGAACTATATGCAGTGTTGCGGTCGCGTACAAGGTCTCTCCGAGCTATAAACTGACGCGTTCATACTCATCTTTACGAGCAATCTCAAAGAGTGTTTCATTTTTATACAATCTTTGCTTGTTTGGATGGTACTATTTCAAAATGACACACTTCCTCGCCCAAGACGTGCCTCACATGCGTAGTCTTCTCGGTGGCATTGGTACAAAAAATATAGTAATATATTGCTATATTTATAATTATAGCATTGCCATATATTTGGCACGCTCCTTGCTTATATACTACCAAGGAGATCCATATGACAGATCAAAAGAGAGTAAAGGAAACACGGTCTAGTGCGGATTTCGACGACGAGAACGTGTTGTCCATGTATCTCCGCGAGATCAACCGGATTCCTCTTCTTTCTCGCGAAGATGAAAATGAGTACGCAACCAAGGCAGCTGCTGGTGACGCTTCAGCAAAGGCTCTACTTGCTAAGAGCAATCTCAGATTTGTTGTCAATGTCGCAAAAAAATATCAGAACCAAGGACTCCCGCTCGCAGATCTCATAGCTGAGGGGAACATTGGGCTTCTGAACGCGATTGAGCACTATGATGTCACCAAGGGATATCACTTTATCTCCTATGCGGTGTGGTGGATTCGCCAGGCCATCCTAAAGGCGATTTGTGAAAAGAGCAGAATGATCCGCCTTCCACTCAATCGCGCGAATGAACTCGTGCAGATTGAGAAGGCCCGCGCACTCTTCGAAGGTGAGCTCTCCGAGGATGCAGAGATTCGGGAAGTCGCTGAATTCCTTGAAATGGAGCCTGACCATGTAAAAGATATTATCTCGATTTCTCGGGATTTAATTTCACTCGACGCGCCGGTGTACGACGAAAAGAATTCGACCTCTGTGGGTGAGCTCATCGAGAATGAGCACCTTGAAAGCCCTGAACAGACCGCAATTCAGTCGAGTCTGCGCGACGATATTAATAAGGTACTCCTTACTCTCACCGCTAAGGAACGAGAGATTGTTGAGTACCGATTCGGGTTAAACGGAAAACGCCCAATGAGCCTTAAAGAAATTGGCGATCGAATGCATCTGACAAAAGAGCGGATTCGACAGATCGAAAAAGCGGCCTTGAAGAAGGTATCCGTTCCCGAAACCATGGGAGTTCTTCAGGCGTACATAGCCTGAAGATCTTCTTTCTTATTAATCCAAAGCCTTGGCGGTATCGCCAAGGCTTTTTTTATGAGCCGCCTTGGAATATACTCCTTGCCATGGATTCATCCCCGACTTCGACTGAATTTGGGCACTTTTTACATCGTGGCAAAGCTTCAATAGTAAACAAAATACATAATATATTCTTATACAATAACGATATATTTTCTTCTGCCCCGAACATGAATGCATGGCTTGTGCGTGAGATGGAGAATTTTGCGACAACCGGCAAGATGCTTCGAGGCGCCCTCTCTCTGCTTGGTGCCGAGCTCTTCAATGCACCGCCCCCCGAAACACAGGAGCAGGCAGTTCTCCTCGCCGCGGGTCTCGAGCTTCTACAGGCGGGCTTGCTGGTCCACGACGATATAATGGATCACGACGAACTTCGGCGCGGGAAACCAACGTTTCACATGCGTGTTGCACACCGCATTCAAACGCAGAGACCTGAGATTGAATCGATTGACAGGCTTCGGGCAGCTGAAGCTGAAGGCATTTGTGTTGGCGATCTGTTTTTCTTTCTTGCGTGGAAAGCTCTCTCTGCCCTCCCCGCTTCGGTTTCCTCGCTCATCTCGCAAGAGCACGCCAAAGTCACACTCGCGCAGATGCGCGATGTCGAATTCGGCTACTACTCGGTGAATCCCTCTCTCGAAGATGTGCTCGAAATGTACAGGCTGAAGACCGCTCGCTACACAGTAGTACTGCCCCTCACGGCAGGCGCACTGATTTCATATTCGGGAAAACTCGCTGGCCATGGCGAACTCATCCCTTTCAATAGTCTAAAGGCAGCGCTCGATGACTACGGTGAAACCATCGGACTCGTTTTTCAGCTGCAAGACGATAAGCTCGGGCTCTTCGGTAACGAGAAAGAGCTCGGGAAGCCGGTTGGCTCGGATATAAAAGAGGGGAAAAAGACTCCCTATATTCTCTCTCTACTCCCCAAACTCAGCGAAAGCGAGCGTGCCACCTTTTTCTCATTCTTTGGAACCCCCACGCTCAAGAATAGCGACATCGAATGGCTGCGCTCGAAAGTGATCGCTCACGGTGTCGACGAAGAGGTACATGCACTCGTTCAAAGTTTTACGGCCAAGGCCATGTCATCGCTTCAGCTTCTTTCATTGAACCCAGAAGTTAATGTCACCGCAATCGCGGTCCTCAGGGATTTTATCGCCTACTCGAGCGCCCGTAGCCGATGACTCCACTCCGCCCTGTTTCACGTGAAACAATCTCAACTTCACATCACAGACGTGAACCGATCATTACTGCTACGAACCTTGTATACGAAGTTGAAGCAAAGAGAGCGGAAAG
>DYLX01000007.1 GCA_020721875.1 Leptospira biflexa | reverse complement strand
TAATCTTCCTTTCCAGACTTTGGCGCGCTCTCTCTCAACAAGGTTCGTAGCAGTATATACTCATTCTTGCTGTTGAATAATCTTGTCCATGCCGATGACGCAGTCTGGCGCCTCTATGTTGACGATTCGGACGCCCATTGCCGCCTTCCCCATCTCGCGCACCGAGGAAACACTTAGTTTGATCGTCTTGCCAGCAGAGGTAATGACCATTACCTCATCTTCCTCGCATACCGACACCGCCTTAATGACCTCGCCAGAGGTCTCGTCCGGATCGTAAATTTTCTGGCCATGTGTGCCGCGCGCGTGCGAATTGAAAAGATCGTACTTTACGCGCTTGCCGAAACCGTTCTGGGTGATGATGAGCATTGATTCTTTCGATTCCACACGCAGCATCGCGGCGAGTTCGTCTTCTTCACGAAGTGTGATGCCGCGGACGCCGCGCGCGGTTCGGCCCATCTCGCGAACCTGCGACTCTTCGATGCGCAGTGCCAAGCCCTTGCGTGAAATGAGCACCACTTCGTCGTTGCCGTTGGTTAGAATCGCCGAAACGAGCCTATCGCCCTCATCGAGATTGATGCCGATGATACCGCGTGTTTTCGCATTCGCGAACTCTTTGGTCGCAACCTTCTTGACCACGCCGTTGAGCGTACCCATCAAAATGTACTGAGTATCGGAAAAATCGCTGAAATCGACCACAGCGGTGATCTCTTCATCCTCGGATATCGCGAGCAGCGATCGAATGTGGCTTCCTCGTGCCTGCCGGCTTGCTTCCGTGATTTCGAGTGCCTTGAGCCAATACGCCTTGCCCCAGCTCGAAATAAAGAGAAGGTAGTCGTGGGTGTTGGCGATAAAGAGCTGCTGGATAAAATCGTCCTCGAGGAGCGAGGCCGAGTTGGACCCTTTTCCTCCCCTGCCCTGCGATTTGTACTGATTGACAGAAATTCGCTTGATAAAGCCCTTGTTGGAGATGAGGATCACCATCTCTTCGGGCTTAATGAGGTCTTCGAGATTGATTTGTTCAACTTGGTTGGGCACAATCTCAGTACGGCGCTCGTCGCCGTACTTTTCCGCAAGTTCGTGGGTCTCCTGTTTGATAACTTGATAAATCGCGTTTGGATTCGCGAGGAGCGCTTTGAGATAGTCGATCCGAGCCTCAATCTCCTTCAATTCGGCAAGGATCTTCTCAGTCTCCAGGCTGGTGAGGCGTCCGAGTCGCATATCGACGATGGCTTGGGCCTGCATATCGCTTAATCCGAATCGTTCCGAGAGACGCGACTTCGCGCTATCGATGTTCTTGCTCGATTTGATGATCGCGATGACTTCGTCGATATTCTGGAGCGCGACCACCAAACCGCGCAGAATGTGAGCGCGCTCTTCGGCCTTACGCAGCTCGTACTGAGAGCGCCGCGTAACCACTTCGAAGCGATGTTTTACAAAATAATAGATAAGTTCTTTTAAATTAAGACATTTCGGCGCACCGTCGACGAGCGCAAGATTGATGATACCAAAGGTACTCTGGAGCGGAGTATGCATAAAAAGCTGATTGAGGACTATCTTGGTGATCGCGCCTTTCTTGAGCTCGAGCACGATGCGGATGCCATCACGATCGCTCTCGTCGCGTAGGTCCGAGATTCCATCGATCTGCTTATCGCGTATAAGGTCGGCGATGCGGGTCACGAGAGTTGTCTTGTTGAGCGCATAAGGAATCTCGGTGAAAACGATCTGTTCACGGCCACTCTTCATCGTTTCGATAACGAAGCGTCCGCGTACGGTGAGACGCCCGCGACCAGTCTCAAAGGCATCGCGAATTCCCTGCATACCATAGATGATGCCGCCAGTAGGAAAGTCAGGTCCTTTTATATATTTTATCAATCCATCAATATTTATATCTGGATTATCGATGTAGGCTTCGATGGCTTGGGCGGTTTCGCGTAAATTGTGAGGCGCCATGTTGGTGGCCATGCCCACCGCAATGCCGCTTGAGCCGTTAATAATGAGGTTCGGAATCGCCGAGGGAAGAACGTTCGGTTCCTTGAGGCTCTCGTCGTAGTTTGGCACAAAATCGACTGTCTCTTTGTCGAGATCGGCGAGCATCTCCTCGCCAATCTTCGAGAGCTTCGCCTCAGTATAACGGCTCGCAGCAGGCGGGTCGCCATCGATGGAACCAAAGTTGCCCTGTCCTTGTACAAGCGGATAGCGGAGCGAAAAGTCCTGGGCCATGCGGACGAGGGCGTCGTACAGCGAGAGATCTCCGTGCGGATGGTATTTCCCCATCGCATCGCCTGTAATGCGCGCGCTCTTCTTGGTCGCGGCGTTGTTGCGCAGACCGAGTTCGTCCATGGCATAGAGCAGGCGGCGATGGACTGGCTTTAGCCCATCGCGTACATCGGGAAGCGCGCGCGACACAATGACCGACATCGCGTAATTGAGGTAAGAGGTCTTGACCTCTTCTTCTATTGGTACAGGAATGATATTGTTTGTTTCTGCCATCTTGTTCTGCCTTTATACATCGAGATTCGAGACGGCGAGAGCGTTCTCTTCTATGAATTGGCGCCGCGGCTCGACTTGCTCGCCCATGAGCGTTACGAACATCTCTTCCGCGAGAACCGCGTCATCCATTGTGATGCGCTTAATGAGCCTGCGCTCGGGATCCATCGTAGTCTCCCAGAGCTGCTCGGGATTCATCTCGCCCAAGCCCTTGTAGCGCTGCACTAAGATCTTCGAAGGATCTTTGTTCGTCTGAACAAGAATCTGATCTTTCTCTTCGTCGGTGTAGGCGTAGTGCACTTCCTTATCGTAGGCCATGCGATACAGGGGCGGCATCGCGAGGTACACATGCCCATTTTCGATCAACTTTGTCATGTAGCGGTAAAAGAAGGTAAGAAGGAGGGTGCGGATGTGCGAGCCGTCTACATCGGCATCGGCCATGATGATGACCTTGTGGTAGCGGAGCTTGGAGACGTCGAAATCTTCTCCGATGCCCGTGCCCAGGCTCGCGATGATCGGCTGCAATTTATCGTTTCCGATCACCTTGTCGAGACGCGCCTTTTCGACGTTGAGCATCTTGCCCCAAAGCGGGAGAATTGCCTGGTGAACGCGGTTGCGACCCATCTTGGCGGAACCGCCTGCCGAATCGCCCTCGACGATGAAGAGTTCGCACTTAGTCGGGTCCTTTTCTTGGCAGTCGGCGAGTTTTCCGGGGAGGCTCGAGGCTTCGAGGAGGCTCTTGCGGCGTGTCAGCTCGCGTGCCTGCCGTGCTGCGATGCGCGCGCGCGCCGCAGTCGTACATTTTTCGAGGATGATGTTGATGACATCGGGATTCTTCTGGAAAAAGAGGTCGAGTTGATCGACTAAGAAGCCCTCGACGATTCCTTTTACCTCGCTGTTCCCAAGTTTTCCCTTGGTCTGGCCCTCAAATTGGGGCTCCATAACCTTGACCGAGAGCACTGCGGTGAGGCCCTCGCGCACGTCATCGCCGGAGAGATTCTCTTCTATTTTCTTGTTATATTTAGATTTCTTGAAAAAGTCATTGATGACTTTGGTGAGACCGTTCCTGAATCCAATGAGGTGCGTGCCACCTTCGCGTGTGTTGATACCATTGACATAGGAGAACATTGTCTCGTTGTAACCATCGTTGTACTGCATGCCGATTTCAATCTCGACGTCGTCGCGTGTCCCCATAAAGTAGATCACTTCGCGATGGATGACCGTCTTGTTCTTGTTGAGGTACTCGACGAATTCCTGGAGACCGCCCTCAAAGTGAAAATCGATTCGTTTCGGCTGCATAAGCCTTTCGTCGATGAGGCTGATCTTAATGCCCTTGTTGAGAAACGCGAGCTCGCGAAGGCGGTTGCTGAGCACGTCGAAAGAGTAGATTGTCTCTTCGAAGATTTCGGGGTCGGCCTGAAAACGCGTTATGGTGCCGCGCTTGTCGGTGTCGCCGATCAGTTCGACAGGCTTTTCAGGAATACCCCGGAGATATTTCTGATAATACACTTTTCCACCGGTATGAACGTAGACCTCGAGCCACACTGAAAGCGCGTTGACAACCGACACTCCCACACCATGCAGACCGCCCGAGACTTTGTAGTTTTTCTTGTCAAATTTGCCACCTGCATGGAGGCGGGTCATGACGAGCTCGAGGGCAGAGATTCCCTCTGTGGGGTGGGTATCAACAGGGATTCCGCGACCATCATCTTCGACGCGAATGATATCCTGACGTTCAAGAGCAACAGTGATATGCTCGCAGTACCCCTCGAGTGCTTCATCGATTGAATTGTCGACCACTTCGTACACTAGGTGGTGCAATCCATCGATGCCGGTAGAACCGATATACATGCCTGGCCGCTTTCTGACAGCCTCGAGGCCTTTGAGCACTTGGATAGTACTTGCGGAATAAATATTCGATGTTGATTCCATATTTTTCCTGAACGGAATTACCGGGAATAGATTCAAGATTTGGGAAAATCTCACAATCATCATATCAGATTGGTTATTTTAAGTAAAGCTGAAGTGAAAAACACAGAATGGAAGCGCACAATTGCGAACCTGTGGAAAACCTGTGCAAATTTTGTGAAAATGCCGTGAATTCACTTGTGGAATACTGCGATAATTCTTTTCTCAAAAAAGATGATTTTCTCCATCATCATCATTTACATCAAAAATATCCAATAATATCGGCCCATTTAGTGCATTGAGGTGTTGTTTCCTAAACGACGTGGAAAAATTTTCGTATTTTTCGCCTTCGACATCTTGCATATGGACAATACTTAGGTGTATAGGAGAATCTATCAGACCTGTGGAAAACTTGTGGAAAAATAGAAAATAACTGGAGTCTCCTGCGAATGAACGACGATGGTAATGAAATTCTATGGCAGAAAGCGCTCGAACTCGCAAAGGAACACGTTCCAGAGTCTGAATTTATCATGTGGTTTCGACTTACCTACCTCGGATTTGAGAATGGAACTGTGCTCTTGCGTGCCAGTAATACCTTTTTAAGGGACCAGTTCGTTCGTAAATACAGCCAGTTCATGAAAGAAATCCTCTCCAGTCTTCTCGGAATGCCTACCGACATTTCAGTGGAGGCACAACCCACGCAGTTCAATCAGCATCTCATGCAACAGAAGACCGTCTCTGCGCCGCAACACACCCTATCAAAAAAGACCAGCACTCAAGAGTCTACTCTCGATGAGAATTCCTCCAGCTCATCGAAGTCTTACGAAATTGCGACCATAGTCGAGTCTTCCTATACCGCCGGTGGCTCCCACCTTCGCGAACCGAGAATCGGCAATCTCCAGCCGCGCTATACCTTCGAGAGTTTTGTCGTGGGTGAAAACAGCAATTTCGCGTTCAACGCCGCCACCGCGGTGGCGGAGCTTCCCGGCACTTCCTATAATCCCCTTCTCATTTATGGAGGGGTCGGTCTCGGAAAAACGCACCTCATGCACGCTATAGGAAATCGCATTCTCGAACGACACCCGGATCTACGCATCATCAGCGTGACCGCGGAGGATTTTACCAACGAGTTCATAAAAACTATTCACGATAGAACGACCAACGATTTTAAGAACAAGTATCGTAACATCGACGTGCTCCTCATCGACGACATTCACTTTTTTCAGAGTAAGCACGGCGTCCAAGAGGAGCTCTTCCACACGTTCAACGCGCTCTACGATTCGAATAAACAGCTTGTGTTCACCTGCGACCGGCCTGCCTCTGAGCTTAAGGATTTTTCCGAACGTCTCAAGAGCCGTTTCATGATGGGTTTGAAAACTGATCTTACCACCCCGGGTTTTGAAACAAGAGCGGCGATAATCCGAAAGAAGCTTGAACTTTACCACCGCGGTTTTAACGAAGATGTCGTTAATCTTGTGGCAAAAAGCATTGAGACGAATGTCCGCGATCTTGATTCATGCATAAATCAGATCATCGCTTACGCCGACCTCATCAAAGTCGAGCCTACATTCGAGATCGCCCAAAACGTGATTAAGCAGCTCACCAACTCCTTCAAGGCGCCCACTGTCGACGTTTCATCCATCATCAAAACCGTTGCGGATTACTACAAACTCTCCATAGCCGATCTTCGCGGGAAAAAAAGAAGCAAAAATATCGCGCTCGCACGGCAGGTGGCCATGTACATTATTCGCGAAACCACCGATTACTCAACGACAGAAATCGGCACTGAATTCAATGGCCGCGATCACACGACCGTGATGCACTCATGCCAGAAAATTGAAGATCTTGTTAAGTTCGATTCATCATTTGCCTCCATCGTGAACAGACTTATTCAGAATTGCAAAGAAAACTCTTCTTCCTGACAAGCTGCCGATATGTTGTTGCCAACCTGTGGAGAACTTCACTTATTTTGTAGAAATCAAAACAGCCTGTGGAAAATGTGCACAGCAACGCTTAGTTCACCACAAGTTTTCCACAAATATAATTACATGTATTAATATTAATTATTGTTGTTTTCCACATATTACATTTGCTTATTACTATTATTACTGTCTTATATATCAATAGAACACGTAATAAGAGAACTTCTTTTTTTGTTAAGAACCCTTCTCCATCTCGAAGTAAGCCTTCTATTTCGTAAGAATGCCAGTTTATTTTTCTTGCGTGAGCTGTTAGTATAGCTTCATCAAAACGGAGGATGCCGCGAATGAAATTTATCTGCGATCGAGATACTTTTGCAAAAGAGATTGCGATTGCGCAAGATATTATCGCATCAAAAAATGCGTTTTCCATTATGTCGAATGTGTACCTCGAGGTTACCGATTCCAGGCTCTATATACGAGCAACTGATGCAAAAGTAGGTTTTGAGACCGAGATACCTATTTCGGACGCTGAACCAGGTTCGCTCACTGTTTTCTGCGATAAACTCCTTGCTATTACGAACTCGATTCCCGAAGGGGACATGCTCTTTGAGCAGCATGAATCGAGCATCGAGATTCGGCCTCTTTCTAAGAAGATACGATTCCAGCTCAAAACGATCGCAGGAGACAAGTTCCCAGAGATTCCCCGCATCGAAGAAAATCAGTATTTCACCCTTAATGCTCGGGATCTCCGCAAGATGATCAGTCAGACCATCTTTTCAGTCTCGAACGATGAAACCCGCTTTTTCATGAATGGTGTGTTCATGGAAAAGTTACCTAGCGGCGAACTTGCGATGGTGGCGACTGATGGGAGGAGGCTTGCATTTATTTCGACCCAAGAGGCTAATATCCCCGATTTTCAGAGTGCAATCATACCACCGAAGGTCCTCTCGATCGTGTTGAAACGCGCCTCCGATGAGGGACAGATTCTGATGGCGGTCAACGAGAAAAATATTTTCTTCCGCTTCGGTAACTATCAGCTTACAAGCTATTTGATCGAGGGCAAATTCCCGAATTATCAGAAAGTGATACCTCGCGATCACCGTATGAAATTCATTGTTTCGAAAGAAGAGCTTCAGTCTGCGCTCAGGCGTGTAGCGCTTTTTGTGGAAAAGTCGAACAAGGTGATTTTTAATGTTTCGAGCCGTGGTTTAGTTCTTGAATCGGAGGAAACTGAGCTAGGCGCCGCCCGCGAAGAACTGGCGTGTCAGTACGAGGGTGACGATGTGGTGATCTTGCTGAGCCTCAGATACCTCGAAGATCCGCTCAAAGTAATGGATGCTGAAGCTTTGGCAATCGAATTCAGTGATCCGACCAGAGCGGTGACCATGCGGCCTGAACCGGCTTCGAACTATTTCCACATCATTATGCCGATGCAACAACCATAAATGGCTTTCGAGTGGATACGCATCGCTCAGTTTCGGAATATCGCTGAGGCTGAGCTGAAGCTTGGTGCGGGCAATATCTTTCTTCTTGGTGAAAATGGTCAAGGAAAAACCAATTTTCTCGAAGCGCTCTATTTTCTCAGCTATGGAAGTTCGTTTCGGACTCACCAAGACAGAGATATTCCAATGCATGGAAGTTCAGAATTTTATCTTCGAGCTGATTGGAGCGATGTGGGGTCTCGATCAAATGAACAGATAAGCCTTCGGTACTCGTCGGAGGGTCGCAAAGAGATCAAGCTCAACGAAAAGGTGCTCACCGATCGAAAGGATCTTGTCGCGCACAATCCGGCGGTAGTGTTCTGCCACGAAGATTTTGCCTTCGCTTCGGGTATTCCGGAAGAGCGGCGTTTTTTCTTTGATCAGTGTGCCGGAATGCTGTGGTTGCGGTACATTGATGTACTGCGCGCGTATCGACGAGTGCTCAAGCATCGCAATATGGCGCTGAAGACTGATACGTTCAGCATGCTCGACGCGCTCGACGAGCAGCTCGCACTCTATGGCTTCGAGCTGATGGCGTTCCGTACGCGGCTTGCGGGGCTTTTTGCAGATGTCTTTCCGGAGAGCTATGAACAGATTTCTCAGCTCGGTTCTGAAGTCTCGGTGCGCTATATTCCGAATTGGATAGAGCGCGCGTCGGTTGAAGAAATCGTGAAAGAACTGGCGAATCGGCGGGCAAAGGACATCGAGGCCTCCACCACTCTCTCTGGTCCACACCGCGATCGATGGGTGTTCATTCATGAAGGGAGAAATTTTTCTTCATTCGCCTCGACTGGACAACTGCGACTCGCCTCCCTCATTCTAAGAGTTGTGCAAATGCAGCTCTACGCGCGATTGGCCAATGGCGAGAACCCGCGATATCCAGTGCTGCTTCTCGATGATGTATTACTCGAGCTCGATGTGGCGAAAAGAAGAAGATTTTTCTCACTTTTGCCGCCACACCAGAGCGGGGCACAAGCCGTTTTTACCTTTCTTCCGGAAGAACCGTGGCACGAGTACGCAGATGAGAATACAATAGTGTATAAGGTGAATGATGGACGATTTTCGAGTGAAAAAGGCCTCTGAGGTCCTCAAACGTTTCTTCGACGATAAAACGATTCAGGAAGCGTCGCGTTTTGAAACGTTTCGTTCGACATGGAAGCAGATTGTCGGCCAGCGATTCGCGGATCATTCGAGACCGAAAAGTGTCGTGCATCGCACCCTTCTTATTGCGGCGGACCACGCAGGCTGGATCCAGCTTTTACAGATGAATCAGGCGCGCATTCTGGAGCGTATATCGAAGTACTATCCTGAACTTCAGATTACCAGCCTTGCCTTTTCGGTTGAAATAATTGGCGCTGAAAAGGGCAATACCAGAGTAGAACCGCAGAACGTGAATGCTTTGCATCAGGAAGTGACAAACGAGGACCAAAATACGAGCAGTGTTGCGGTGGCCGGTGCGGCACACATCGAAAGCAGGGATGAGAATTCTCAATTTTCTACCCGTTCGGTTTCCCGAGTTCGAAGTTCAGAACTTCCCCAACCGCTGAACGACATTTTTACGCGTATGCGAAGCAAAGACGCCCGGAGAGCCGGCGAAAAAGGCAGTTGACAAAAGAGGCAATTGACCAAAGAGGCTCGCTCGTTTTATACTCCACCGCCCGATTGTACAATTTTCCGGTTGCGAAAATTAAATGGGATGAAAATCGCAACCGTTTGTGTAAGGAGTTAGAATTATGAAGCGCACCTATCAGCCAAGCCGAGTTAAACGCAATAGAAAATTCGGTTTTCGTGCTCGCATGAAGACAAAAGGCGGACGCCTTGTTCTGAAGAGAAGGAGAGCAAAGGGTAGAATTAAGCTCTCTGTTGCCGATGAGAACAAGAAATACTGAGAGCGTTGAGCCTGGTAATCACGAGGAACATCGTGATCTCAGCTTTCCAAAGCACCTTCGTGTGCGGAAGGCGGCAGAGATCGATCTGATATTCAAAGACGGAGCCCGGTTTTCCTGCAAGGGCATGCGTATGCAGGTCCTCCGAAGAGGGGAGCAGGAAAGCCGGGCAGCATTTATTGCGGTGCGTTCATTTACCGGCGCTGTTGCACGGAACAGAGCAAAACGTTTGGCCCGAGAGTCGTGGCGCCTGATGCGCCATTCGGTAAAGCCAGGCTTCGATATTGCCTTCGTGCTGTATCCTGGATTTGCGGCACTTCAAGAATGCCGTAGCGCGATGCAGTATCTGCTTCGTAAGGCGGATTTGCTACGATGAACATCGTAAAGAAAATACTTTCTTATCCTCTTTTGCTTGCAATTCGCGTGTATCAGATCGTTATATCTCCGCTGTTTCCTCCATCCTGTCGATTTTATCCGACTTGCTCTTCGTATTCGTATCAAGCGATAAAAAAATACGGCCCCTTTAAGGGTCTTGTGCTCGCCTTCAAGAGAATTATTCGTTGTCATCCAGGAAATCCAGGAGGCTTTGATCCAGTACCATGAACGATATATTTGAAAGACAAACCAATTCGAAAGAGGATCGCCGCCGCACTATAATTGCGGTGGTGTTGTCCACAGTCATAGTCAGCGCGGGCTTTGTAGTTCAGAATGCCTTGTTTCCGCCAAGCGCGCAGCAACAGACAGCTCAACAGCCAGCGCAGACGAGCGCTCAACCTGCCGCGACTCCCTCAACGAGCACTCAGCCGCAGAGCGCCCTGGTCTCCATTGTTCCAGCACCCGCCGCGACGAGCCTGGTGGGCGCCACAGCGAACACAATTCCGGTCCCAACCTCAGAAGAAAAGTATACCATTGAGACGGATGTGGTGCGTGCAACTTTTACCAACGCCGGCGGCGAGATTGTTTCGCTCACCCTCTTAAAGCACAAGGATCAGAGCGATTCTCGCGGTGGAGTTGACATGGTGGTTCCTGGCTCACAGGGCTCGGACGGACTTTCGATTTCATTCGGTTCGACGCTGTCGCCTATGCGCGATCTCATGTACGCGCGGTACCTCGACGAGGGTAAGAAAACGATTGAATTTTCCCGCATGTTCGAGGCGCCGCTCGCGGGCAGTGATAAGAAAGTGCCCTTCGTGTTGAAGAAAGTCTTTTCTTTCCGTGAAAGCGAGTACATGTTCGGCCTGGCGGTGTCCATCGAACAGCCGGATGGCAAGCCCATCGTAATCGACTCGAACGGCGTCGCTTACCGCATCGATCTTGGCCCGCAGATTGGGCCACGTTTCGATCAGCTTCCCAAGAACGCGGATTACCGCAAGTTCATTGAAGAAGTCAACGGTAAAAAGAAATACGAGAACCCAAAGGCGAATACCCCCACCATGATCGCACCGAACGCGAGCTGGGTTGCGATATCCGGCAAATATTTTACGTTTATTGCGGTTCCGAAGGCTCCTCTTACGGGGTATCAGATTGAAACTGCGCAGGATTCGCTCATAAAGCAGACGAATACACTCGGACTACTGCGGAGCACTATTACCTCGGCTTCGAGTACAGACACCTACTACTTCTACTTTGGTCCAAAGACTTCCAAGGAACTCGGCAAGTACGAGTATGCGGACAAGAACGGCTTTGGACTCTCGAATCTCAAGCTCGAAGATGCCATGGAAGGCTCAGGCATCCTCGGATGGCTTGAAACCGCGCTAAAATTCCTGCTCAATTTCTTCTATAGCATTATTCCGAACTATGGCGTCGCGATTATACTCGTAACGATTCTCATCAAGGTGCTCTTCTTCCCGCTTACCAAAAAGAGCTCAATGTCGACTGCGCGCATGGCGGAATTACAGCCGAAAATTCAGGAACTGCAGGCCAAGTACAAGGGAAACGCGCAGAAGTTGAATCAGGAGATGGCCGAACTCTACAAGCGCGAAAATTACAACCCGATGTCAGGTTGTCTCCCGATGCTGATCCAGTTCCCGCTTTTTATCGCGATGTACAACCTCTTTAACAATCACTTCGATCTGCGCGGAGCCATGTTCATCCATGGGTGGATCAACGACCTTTCTTTGCCGGAAAGTGTGATTAATTTCGGTAATTTTAGGCTCCCGATTGTTGGGTGGAACGATCTTAGGGCATTGCCCATCATTTATCTCGTGAGCCAGCTTTTGTATGGCAAGTTCACACAAGCTCCTCAGGGCGCTCAAACGAACAATCAGCAGGCCAATCAGATGAAGTTAATGATGTATGGAATGCCGATTATGTTCTTCTTCATCCTCTACGATGTACCGTCGGGCTTGCTAATTTACTGGATCACGAACAATGTGTTGACGATCGTCCAGCAAATTGCGATCAACGACCTCATGAAGAAGCATAAACTCGCCCGGGCGGCATTGGGGAATTCAGTTGGTGGTTCTGGCGGGGACAGGGCTGGTGGCACCAGTGTTTCTGGTAACACAAAGCTCTCCGCGGGCAAGAGCAGCGCCATCGACACGAAGGCAAAACCGGTAAATAGAGGTTCCAGCAAGGAAGGTTTTTCTGAAAAGGTGACTAAGTGGCTTGAGAACAAGGCTTCGGAAGCGCAGAACGCAAAGAAGAGTGACTCAGGTGCGCGAGACTTTTCGGGGAAACGAAAGAATAACAATAAATAATAGAATATTGTAGTGAGGAGCGATCCAAATGATATATGAATTCGAAGGAAAAACAGAGCGGGAAGCTATCGAACTCGCTGCTCAAGAACTGGGGCTTGATACAAGCTCATTCGATGTCGAGATCCTTGAGAATCAGGTGGCAGGCCTGTTTAAAAAGGGTAAAGTCCGCATCCGAGTGCATACGCGCGATGTGCCCGGGACGGTGAGTGCGGCGTCCGAGCGTGAGCCGGTGCGCGAGGCCGTGCACGAAGAGGCACGGACAATCGAGCCGCTGCCCATGGATGATTTTGAAGCGAAGATGCTTGAATGGACTAAGACAGTAATTTCCCAAATGGGCTATTCTGCGGAAGTCACCGTCGCGTTCCGTGAGACGAAAAAACTCGGTTTGCGCATTGATACCGAATCTGCCTCGATTTTAATAGGCAAAAAGGGACGCAATATCGACGCCCTGCAGCTTCTCGCGAATGTGTATGCGGGAACGCTCGGGCACAGCGACATCAAAATCGTTCTCGATTCTGAGAATTACAGGCTTCGCCGCGAAGAGGCGCTTGTGCGCATTGCGTACGAGACTGCGGAAGATGTGCGGCGTACCGGCCGTTCCGTGCTGCTCGAGCCGATGAATCCTTTTGAGCGCCGCATCATCCATACAACGCTTAACGATATCATTGATATCGAAACAAAGAGCGAGGGCGAGGGACTGATGAAACAGGTCCGAATTATGCTCAAAGGTAGAAAATAAGCGCGCGATTTTTACGCGAATCGCGAAGAAATTGAAGGAAACGCCCCGGTAAATAACTGGGGCGTTTTTATGGGTGCGCCCGGCAGGGCGCGTACCGTGAGGCTTTCGCGTATCCTCGTATGGTAGGCGCGCGCAGCATTGCCTCTGCGCTCCTTCGTGCGCCTTCGTGCGGCATGCCCGTGCGCACACGTGCATAAACGCGAAAAATAAAGCATGCAAACGACTTAGTGCAGATGATGTACTCGTTACATGAGCTACTGCGGCGCTTGTCGATAACATTCAAGAAAAATTTATCTTAATGTTTTATGGTAACTACTTATGCGGTTTTTACCTTGACCATTCTTAAAATCTAGTGGTAGTATAGCTCGATTTTGCCATACTTTTCCAAGATTTTGCATTGAATGCGAAAGAGCTTATCTCTTTTGCAATTTTAGAGCTAACCTTCAAAAGGAGACCTTTCCACTATGTCAATCAGGACATTCAGAGGCGGGGCACATCCGCCCGAGAGAAAGGACCGCTCACAAGAAACGCCGATTGAACGGATCACATCAGTTACTCAGGTTGTAATTCCGGTAAATCAGCATTTCGGAGCCCCTCTTCAGCCACTCGTCAAGGTCGGTGAATTTGTCAAAGCCGGGCAAAAGATCGCAGATGCCGATGGTCGTATGACTGTTCCCGTGCATGCATCTATCGCTGGCGTTGTCAAGAAGATCGAGCCGCGCATGCAGTCTAACAATACAGAAGGTCCGTGCATTGTCATTGAACCAAAGGATCCTCCAGAAGGTGAAGCGGCGCAGGAGTTTATGCAGCCTCTCGATCCATTTACGTGTTCCAAAGATGAAGCGCTCGCGCGCATCCGCGCTGCAGGTATCGTTGGCATGGGCGGTGCGGGTTTCCCCGCTCATGTCAAACTCGCGCCCACGAAACCGATTTCTTTCGTTATCGCGAATGCTGCGGAGTGCGAGCCTTATCTCACGATCGATGAACGTACGCTGATAGAGACACCGGAAAAGGTGGTCGAGGGCGTTGCCATCGTTATGAAAACCGTGAACGCGCCCGAAGGTGTGATCGCGATCGAAGAGAACAAAAAGCGCGCGATTCCCTTTGTACAGAAGGCGATCGACGCGAATCCTCAGGTGAAAGGCGGAATGAAGATCCGCATTCAGGAACTTCGCACGAAATACCCACAAGGCGGTGAGAAAATGCTCATCACCGCGATTACGGGCAAGCAGGTGCCGTCGGGCGGCCTCCCTATGGACGTAGGCTGTGTCGTTTCGAACGTGGGTACGCTCTGCGCGATTGTAGACGCCTTCCGGGAGGGGAAGCCGCTCATTGAGCGCGGTTTTACCGTGACCGGAGGAGCCTGCAAGACTCCGAAGAACCTCATTGCCCCGATCGGGACTGTAGTGGGGGACCTCGCAAAGGCCGGCCACATCCAGATCGATGAAGAAGGGCTGCGAAAAGTAATATTTGGCGGCCCTATGATGGGTGTTGCGGTTCCCGGTTACGAAATTCCTGTTCAAAAGAACACTTCCGGCGTGCTTCTGATGAGCGAACAGGAGGCGACGCAGTACGAAGAGGACACCTGTATACGCTGCGGCCGTTGCATCAGAGCCTGCCCGATGGCGATTACCCCCGCCCTCCTGGCCATCGCGGTAGAAACCGGTAATTATGGCGAGGCAGAGAAGATTGGCCTTCTCGATTGTATCGAGTGTGGAACCTGTTCCTTTGTGTGTCCGGCCCACCGACACCTGGTGCAACGCTTCAGGGTTGGAAAGCAGGTGCTGCGCGCATTGAAACAGAAGGAGGCCCAGAATGTCAGATAGAAAGATGTTACTTTCCTCGAGCCCCCACGCGTTTTCTCCGGTTGATACACCGCGTATTATGTTGTCGGTGGTCATTGCGCTCGTTCCCGCGACGGCATACGGCATTTACCTCTATGGGTTGCCCGCACTTGGTGTCGTGGTAACCTCGATCGCGGCCTCGGTACTCGCTGAGTTTGTGTTTAGAAAAATTATTAAAGCCAGCACCACGGTGGGAGATTTCTCCGCAGTTGTGACTGGACTATTGCTTGCGCTTATTCTACCGCCTGCTACACCACTGTGGATGGTTGCTTTGGGATCCATTTTTGCTATAGTGGTGGCAAAAGAGCTCTTCGGCGGTCTTGGCGCGAACCCATTCAATCCAGCACTCATTGGCCGAGCATTCCTTTTAATGAGTTTCCCCGCGGCGATCACGACCTGGACAATGCCTAAAGGGCTCGCTCTGGCCGCTGATGCGGTGAGTACCGCGACACCCCTCAACATGATCAAACAGGGCAGCACGATCGCCGATGTCGCGAAATACTTTGGTGCGACGGATACTGGAGCTTTCTATCGACAGCTCTTCATGGGATATCGTTCAGGCTCTATTGGTGAGAGTTCCATTCTCCTCCTTTTGCTTGGCGGGCTTTTCCTCTTAGCGATCGGCGTGGTGCAGTGGATCGTGCCGGTTTCCGTGCTTGGTTCAACCTTTCTTTTATCATGGCTGTTCGGCATGGATCCAGTGCTCGGTATTCTCTCCGGTGGTATAGTGTTTGGCGCCTTCTTCATGGCGACCGATTATGCGACCCGGCCCATGACACAGTATGGTCAGGCGCTTTTCGGTTTTGGTATCGGACTCATCACCGTGCTTATTCGAAAATATGGCGGCTACCCCGAAGGTGTGACCTATGCAATTCTCATAATGAATACACTTACTCCATTCTTGAATAAGCTGCGCGTAAAGAAATATGGCTTCGTGCCTCCTCTCAAGCCTGCCAAGCCGACCAAGGAGGCTTCAAAATGAAAAAAGACATGGCCAAACTTGGGCTAACGCTCATGCTCTACGCGTCCTTGGCGTGCGCCAGTTTGGCGGTTGTGTACGCCATTACCAAGGACAGCATCAACAGGCAGGAAGAAATTCAGCTGCAGGCCTCACTGAAGGACATATTCCCTCAGGCGGTATCATTTGATCCCATTCAGGGGCTGACAAGTTCGGATCCGAACTTCAAGTTCCAAGCTGCGTATGAGGTGAAAGGCGAGATGGCGCCATTGGGAATCGCGGTCAAAGCGACGGGACCAAGCTATGGCGGACCCGCGACACTCCTCGTGGGGGTTGATCTCCTCCATACGATATCAGGCGTTAGAATTATGGCGCTGACGGATACTCCGGGACTTGGAATGAATGCCATAAATCCGACCTACTATGTGAACAAGGACAAAAAGATTACATTCCTCGGTCAGTTTCAGGGCAAAGTACTCACGGATCCGTTCCAGGTCAAGAATGATGTGGTGGCCATTACCGCGGCGACGATTTCTTCTCGATCGATCACGAACATCATCAAGGCAGCCGGTGACGCGGCTATTGCGTATATGGATCAGCAGGCCATCACCGCATCAAGCGGCAGTAGCGCACAGCCGCAGACCAGCACAGCCGAGGATTCTGCCCAACCACAGGCGGGAGGCAAGTGAACATGAAAAAACTGTATTCCGTTTTTAAGCAGGGTATCATTTTTGACAACCCTCTGCTCATGCTGATGATCGGTCTCTGCTCCGCGATCGCTGTGACAACAAGCGTGCCGAACGGTATTGGAATGGGCTTGGCAATGACCTTTGTTCTGTTATTCTCGGAGGTCATCATCTCTCTGTTCCGCAAACTTATCCCGTCGATGATCCGTATTCCTATTTTCATCATCGTTATCGCGGCGTTTACGACGATGGTAGACCTTGTAATGAAGGCATATTTCCCAGATCTTTCGAAGAGCATGGGCGTTTTCATTCCACTTATCGTCGTCAACTGTATCATTATGGGACGTGTCGAAGCCTTCGCTTCAAAACAGGGCGTTGCGACGGTTATCGCGGATTCGCTCGGCATGGGGCTTGGGTATACCTGGGTACTCATTGGTCTCGCGGCAGTACGTGAGCTTCTTGGTAACGGTACACTAGCCGGTATTCAGATAATGCCCTCTACCTATCAGCCAATTCTGTTCTTTATACTTCCACCTGGAGGATTCTTCGTGTTCAGCCTATTCATCTCCTTCAACCTGTGGCTCAAGAAAAGAATGGAAATGTCCGCGCATAGAAAAGAGCTTGCCGTGAAGAAGGAGGCTGCATAATGGACCTCGGTAAAATATTTATATTGGCGCTGCTGGTCAACAATATTGTCGTTATGCGGTTCCTTGCGCTCTGTTCCTACATAGGAATGACGAGCGATGTGGGGCAATCTATAGGTATGGGATTCGCGGTTACCTTCGTTACCGTGTTGGCAACCGCGGCGACCTGGCCGATTTACCACTATATCCTTGTACCGCTCAACTTAACTTTCCTTCAGATACTCATATTTATTCTGGTCATCGCGAGTCTTGTGCAGCTTGTAGAGTTCTACTTAAAGAAGAATGTGCCGGGACTTTACTCGGCGATGGGCATTTATCTGCCCCTTATCACAACCAACTGCGCCATTCTGGCTGTGACATTCGAGAATATATCCTTCAAGTATAATTTCATTCAGTCGATTTCGTACTCTGTAGGCGTATCACTCGGCTATCTACTGGCGATGGTTCTTCTTGCCGGAATTAGAGATCGAATGAGAACAAGCCCAGTTCCGAAATTCATGCAGGGTACTCCGATCCTCTTTATGGCGACAGCGCTTATCGGTATCGCCTTCATGGGTTTCTCCGGGCTGATTAAATAAAGGATATAGAAATGGCTGCAACAATTCTGTTAACGATAGGCTTTTCCGCGATTCTAGCCTTTCTTATTGGAATCGCGCTTGCGTTCTTCAACCAGAAATTCAAGGTTGAGCGCGATCCAAAAATCGATGAGGTGAGGGCAGCGCTGCCGGGCGCAAACTGCGGTGCGTGCGGTTTCCCCGGCTGCGATGGGTACGCGGAAGCGGTAGCAACGGGGCGGGCAGTGACGACGAAATGCTCGGTTGGCGGATCAGCAACTGCCGAGACTCTCGCAAAGATTATGGGTATTGATGGGGGCGGCGCGGCTGAAGATAAGGTCGCGGTGCTGCTCTGCCAGGGTACGATAGAAAAAACGGTCAGCAAAGGCGAGTATAATGGTATTCAGACCTGCCGCGCGGCAAAACTTTCGACCGGCAGTGTGAAGACCTGTTCCTATGGCTGCCAAGGCCTGGGCGATTGTACACTTGTGTGTAAATTCGACGCCCTTGCGATGGGGGAAGACGGGCTGCCACACGTGAATTACGACAACTGCACCGGATGCGGTCTCTGCGTTGAAGAGTGTCCCCAGAAAATACTGGCACTCGTTCCTCGCTCGAGGGTGGGTTCTATTGTGCTCTGCTCGAACAGGACCACGCTTAAGGCCAGTGTCATCAAGACCTGCAAAGTGGGATGCATCAAGTGTGAAATCTGCGTAAAGTCCTGCCCCGAAGGCGCAATTTCGATGGTGAACGGAATCCCCGTGACGGATTACGCGAAGTGCACGTCATGTGGAATTTGTGTGGAGAAGTGCCCCACCAAGTGCTACAAGCTACTTGAGACCGATGTGTTTGGCACAAAGAAGATGGTGCCGGTTATGGAAGGAGCACAGGCGTAAGCGCAATGGGCGCGAAACATGAGGATGATTAAGTCCGTTATGCAGGTCGGTTCCAGATAGCTGAGCCGCTCTGCATTTACAATAGATTGCCGGTTCCGCGAGGGGCCGGCTCTTTTTTAATACCGAACGCTTCGGAGGCGCAGACCGATGCTGAAAGAAAGGCAGGCTTTTAGATCGGTATTGAACGCGCTCTCCTGGCCAGGGAGCGCTGAGTAGTTGTCGTAGCGGACTTCGAAGTAGCTTCCGAATCTCTCTGCCCCAGACGAAAAAATGATGGGTGACCAGCGCAGGCCGACAGTGCCGAGGATAGAGTGCGCTGGAGTGTAGCCACGACCATCGAGCATCGCGCTTCCAAAGGTGAATGCAGGACCTGCGAATGCGGAAATTCCAGAAATTTGTCCAATATCGAGTTCGAAGGGCAGGCGCAGTGTGCCAAGCGACCTGTCCCAGGAGACACTCGCGCGCACTCCGATAGAAAAATTGTTGAAAAGAGGGAGGGAGAGCTCACCCCACCCAGATGCCCCTCGGACAATTGCGTCCAAGCCTCCGGAGATATTTTCGAGCTGGGAGAGGTTGAGGCCGAATCCCCCATCAAGGGCGAATCCAGAGAAGGCGGAAGCGGGGAGTGCACGACCAGCGAAGAGATATCTGTGGCTCCAGCTTTCTTCGTGGATGGAACTCTTGATGACACCGGTTTTTGAACCAGAGCTCGCCGAATGAATAAAGAGGCCATCGCCAAGGTAAATCCCGACATGATCGGCCTTTGAGAGATATGCGACGTTCTGAGGAATCGAAATCTGCTTGAATGCTGCTTGCGAAATGTTGCCCGAGGATGCGTTGAGCGTAAAGAACACAAGGTCGCCGGGAGCGAGATCGCTGAAAGGAATTGGAAGCACCCACCGTGCGAGCGTATCGACGGTGCGTGGGACCTTGAAGCCTGTACCCTGCAGAAACGCCCTATATACGAGGCCTGAGCAATCGATTCCAGACTTCGAGGTGCCGCCGAAGCGGTAGGGCGTGCCGAGGTAAGATTCGGCGGCGCGGGTCACGCTTTGGCGTGCGCTTGAACCCGCCTTCCCGAGGAGAGGAGGAGCGGATACGAGGGCGGACACCGCTTGGATTGCGACAAGGAAGAGCGCGAACGCGAGCGCGCGCCTCGCGTATGTAATCGACTCTAACCTAGCCTGTGAAAATCCCATATCCATAGTATCGGAAAGTATTTGCTGGATATGAAATAGTGAAATAAGGTGTGAGCAGGAGGCTTGACCAAGCATAGTCGCGTCACTACACTTTCGCAGAAAACTAGGCCAGCAGAAGTCTTCCAAGTGGTCTGGTCCCGCCGAGTTATCCGAATTGCGGGCGGGCAAGAAATTCATGCTAAAGAGGGCTCAAATGAGTCAAACTCTTCTGCGTCCGTTTACTTCCGAATCAGTGTCCGAAGGACATCCCGACAAGATCTGCGATCAAATTTCAGATGCCGTACTTGACGCCTGCCTCGCGAAGGACAAGCACAGCCATGTCGCATGTGAGTGTTTCACGACAACGGGCTTGGTGCTCGTTGGTGGAGAGATAACCACGCGAACTTATGTGGACATCCAAGAGGTGGCGAGATCTGTGGTGCGCGACATCGGCTACGACAATCCCGCCTATGGTCTTGATTGGGCATCGATGGCCGTGCTCAACTCAATCCACAATCAATCGCCCGACATTGCGCGGGGTGTCGAGGGGCACGGTCTTAAAGAGTACGAGGGGAAGCAGGGCGCCGGAGATCAAGGCATGATGTTCGGTTTCGCGTGCGACGAGACGCCCGAGCTGATGCCTACACCCATCATTCTCGCCCACAAGATTCTGCAGCGCGCATCTTCGGTGCGCAAAGCTCGAGAAATTGCCTGGATGCGCCCCGATGGAAAGAGCCAAGTGACGGTGGAGTACGATGGCCACAAACCCGTACGCGTTTCTGCTGTGGTGCTTTCACAACAGCACGATGAAACAAACGGAGCCGGCCACGCGCTCAGCTATGAGGAGATTCGGCAGACACTGATCGACAAGGTTATTCTGCCAGTGCTGGGGCCGACAGGACTCATCGACGCGAACACGAAGTACTTTATAAATCCTACGGGTCGATTTGTGATTGGCGGACCGGCGGGCGATACAGGACTTACCGGCCGAAAGATCATGGTCGACAGCTATGGTGGGATGGGGCGACATGGTGGCGGCGCCTTTTCGGGCAAGGATCCATCGAAAGTAGACCGCTCGGCGGCCTATATGGCGCGCTACATCGCGAAGAATGTGGTCGCGGCGGGACTCGCCGAGCGCTGCGAGCTCGAGGTAGCCTACGCGATTGGTGTACCCGAGCCAATTTCCGTGCTTGTGGAAACCTTTGGAACAGCGAAGGTCGACGAGAGCGCAATCGAGCGGGCGATTTTAAAGGTGTTCGATCTGACGCCACACGGCATTGTGGAGACACTGCAGCTTAAAAACCCCATCTACCGCGCAACCGCAGCCTACGGGCACTTTGGGCGCGACAGTTTTTCATGGGAAAAAACCGACAGGGTCGAAGCGCTCCGGAAGGCGATCGGCTGAGACTGGCAGTGCGGCGCAGCGCACTGCGGCGCAGCGCGCGTAGTGTACATGTAACCGCAAAAAAAAAAGGGCTCCGTTCGAGGGAGCCCCTGTTCTTTTTAAGCGCTGCCAGTAATTGTGACACCGGTGAGCATCAGCGCGATAGGGCAGCGCGAGTGGCTTGCGACTTCGGTTTCAACGCTGCGACGCATAGTTGTGCTGAGGGCGCCAAGCGAACCGGAGATCGATCCACCGCTGACGGGGATTACATTCTTGCCATCGAAATAGTACGCGAGGCGGATTTCTGCGCCGAAGTCGCCTGTTACTGGATCAAGCCGGAAGTCGCTGAACATGACCGGCTCGAGATAAGGCGCCGTGTGCATCTCCTCAAGGCGCATTGAGCCAGGTGATACCGAGAAGAGCGGGAAGGCGCCCTTGCGCGCAACCCCGAGCCAATCCGCGTGACGAATCGAGCCTGTGAGAGTTTTGAGGATGCCTCCTTGGATGACCTCCGTGCGCTCGAGCGCGAAACCGTCGGGATCGAAAGCGGTGGACGAGGGAAGCCCCTCTATGACTGGCTCGGCCCAAAGATCGAGCGGCTCGAGGACCAGCGCGGTGGTTGCACCGGCGGCGCTCGAAGAACCCACTACGCCGGTCGCGTTGCTGGGAGCGCCGCCCTGAACACTTTTGCCGACCTCGAACGCCGAGGACTTGGAGTAAATTGTTTCGGTGCGCGAGTTGCCATAGAACCATGCAAATGCTTCCTCGGCCTCTTTTCCGCGCAGGATGAGGGGAAGGTCGCGCAGCTGGGGCATAGGGACGGCGCGCGCGCGGTCGCGGACTTGGGCCAGGCGCGTGGCGATGGTACTGGCGAGTCGCGCAGGATCGGGTTCGGAAAACTCGATATCGTCGAAGAGCTCGACCGTGCCCGTGGGGCTATCCGCCTCGACCACAAATTCGCTGTAACCCCTCCAGACTACCGAGGGGTAATCGATGCCGCGCGAGTTGAGGAGGCGCCGCTTTTCACGGGTAATGAAGAGCTCGAGGGCATTGATGCGCGCGGAACCTTCGAATTGCGTGGCGGCCGAAAAAAACGCTACGCGCGCCACTTCGACCTGATCGGCGGGGGAGAGGGCTTCAAAGCCGGAAACAGGCAGCACGACTTTAGGCGCGCTGGGCTCAGGCAGAGCGAACCAGGAATTGTGCGACTTAGACGCCGCTACAACCGCCCGGCGGATCTTTGAGGCGCATTCCGCCGCCGAAAGGCTGGGTTGCAGCGAGATTGTCGCGTCGCCTCGGAATTTTGTATCGGATTGAACGCTGTCGACATATACGGTGAGCGAGTAGCTGAGATCGTCGACAGTACGTGCCTGCTCGGCGCGGCCGGCGACATAGTAACGCTCCTGGCGTGAAATGTCGTGTTCAACGAGGCGCCAATCAGCGATCTTTACTGAGTCCTTCATATTTATCGAGGCGATGGCCTCGCGAATTGTTTGGATCATCATCCTAACCTCATTCTTGTTTTAACATAGGGCCCGCCGGAAGAGACCTTTGCGTACTCCTTGTGACCCTTGCCACAGGCTCCAGATCCGCCAAGCTCAAAATCGCTCGATACCATGCTCACCGCAGAGAGCACATCGGGTACGTAGCCAGAGCAGACAACGGGGCTTGCAACGCGGCCTGTGAATTTGCCATCTTTGATCTCGCGTCCGACCATGCAGATGAGTTGAATTCCCCAATTGCGCGGATCTTCCATACCCGAATTGAGTTGGGAGAGCTGCCAGCCATGCTTGACTGAGGCAATCATCTCTTCGAGGGTGGAAGTTCCCGGCGCAAAGTACGTATTTGTCATGCGCGCGTAGGCTTTATGCGAAAAGGCCTCCCGGCGACCGTTGCCGGTGCGCGGGATTCCAAGCGCGAGCGCCGAAAGCGTATCCGAGATGCCGCTTCTCAAGATACCCTTGTCGATGATGAGGGTTTTGGAAGCGAACACACCTTCATCGTCGAAGAGGAAGGATCCTGTTTGATCGACTTCGGCCGCGCCATCGTACATCGTAACCAGATCCGATCCCACGCGTTTACCCATATATTCGATCGCACGTGCGCGCTTTTTGAAAAACATGTCGGTTTCAACGCCGTGTCCGAATGCCTCGTGCGCGAGCGTGCCCGCCATGTCGGGGTCGAGAATCACTTCGTACTCGCCTGGTTCCATGGGGACTGCATCAAGAAGGTCGGCAAGCTCTTGAGCAAGCTCAGGGACAGAGGTTTCGATTGTTCGAAGAATTTCAAGGCCCTTACGACCGGAAGCGGGCCTGTACGACATTTTCGACATCTGACCGCGACGAGCCACGCCAAAGAGATATGCCTGCGACCACAAGAAGCTTTGCATGAGAGAACGGTGTGGCGAAATGAACATTCGTGAGACATCCACGCATTCATAACGCGCCTGCGCCATGACGACTACTTTGCCGTCGGTGAGCTTTTCGCGCAGGGATGCCAGGCGGCTCAGCACTTCTTCTGGGTTAGCCGCAAAGGGATCTTCCTCGATTTCACCAAGGTACTGGGCGACCGCGGGCTCATCGGGAATCTGGGGAAACTCGATGAGAGAGGGGTCGGCGAGGAGGGCATCGAGGCGGGCACGGATAGTATCAGCCGCGTGATTAGCCTGAGTAGCGAGTGTGCTTGTTGTAGCGCCGACACCCGCGGTAAGGTTAACTTCCGCTGCAGCGCCTGCATGTTGGGTGCCCGGGAGCACCGCGCAGGCGTATTCGGCTACCTTCCCGCCGCGTTGCGCCCTAAAGACAAATCCTCTCTGTACCCACATTGGTTCAGAGGTACGCGTTTCTCCGGGAAGGGCAGAGTACGATAGCCCACGATCGTCGGTTGCAAGCACGCTGATGTAATCGAAGTGCAATGTAAGCTGCGAGATGATATCGGTGAGTTGCGGTTTTACCGCAAGAAGAAAGGAACTGTGAGTTCGTTGTTGCATAATACTCCTCTCAAGGCGGCGCACAGCCGCTCATGTTCAAGCTACAATGTTGAAAAAATTCTATACCAGAGAGGCGATTTATGAAATCGCCTCATATAATTGAAGCAATACTGATTAGTCAAGCTTTCTTCTGTACATTCACAAAAGGGTCTTTTCAGTCGGTAGATACCGTTTGCCATCAAGCCACTGTTCCGATGTTTCCGTGAGCATCGCTGCGGGTAGTCGCAAAGCAGATTCCGGGTTCGGGAATATACTTGCGATCTTGGCCCTTTTTTTTGATTTCTCTATTTAATAGCTTGACCATGTTTATTGTCCAGAGCATGCGCCAGTGAGTGGTGGGTGCCTGGGAAATCGTGCATGCCTTGCTCCATGAGCGATTGCAAAAACTGTCGCCAGTGCGTCTCGGCTTCGCTCAGGGATACCGATACGCCGAATAACTCGCATTGGCCTTCGTATATTATTTCCATCCCAATCAATACAGCGCTTGATGCGACGGTGTTAGCCTGCCGTACATGGTCATACTTAAGGCTGTTGGGATAAAATGGCACTCCACCCCGGACCTGCGGCACCTGTACGGTGACCCTTGCCCAGCCGTGCCGAGACAGTGTTGTTTTTGTACCCCTTTCGGTATGCTTCCTAATTTATCGCTCCTTTCGTAGTGCCCGGTTTTCAGTACCTGCTCCTATTTTGCCTTTATGGCGGCGTCCAGGAACATTTTAAGTGTGATCCTAAGGCTATTTGGTTCCTGCAGGGTCAGCACTTTCAAAAGCTCTTCGATGATGCTACTCTTGATGTGGTGGGCCATTCGGTTCCTTCTTTAAGTTCTGGTTTAATACATGGAAGAGCGGATCAGCCCAACGCTTTAAACCTCCACCAATATACAGAAAGAGCTTGATACTACCTTAGGAGGAAAATATGATTAATTCTTTTAAGGCATCGAATCCAATACTGCTAGCATTTTTTGCGACACTATTTACATGGGGCGTTACAGCATTGGGTGCTGCGTTAGTTTTTTTCTTCAAAAGTATTAATCAGAAAATTCTTAATGCGATGTTAGGATTTGCTGCTGGAGTGATGATAGCAGCAAGTTTTTGGTCATTATTAAATCCAGCCATTGCTATGGCTGAAGCTGCGGGTGTTTCTCCTGTTATTCCAGCAATTACAGGATTTCTTGGTGGCGGTCTATTTCTTTTTCTTATTGATCGCTTATTACCACACCTCCATATAGGACTCGAGACAAATAAAGCGGAAGGTATAAAAACATCATGGCAGAGAAGCACACTTCTTGTAACAGCGATAACTCTCCATAATATTCCTGAAGGTTTAGCGGTCGGTGTTGCTTTTGGTGCAATTGGGATTGCGGGATCATCTGCAACATTTGGAGCTGCAGTAGCTCTTGCGCTTGGAATCGGGATTCAGAATTTCCCGGAAGGTGCTGCTGTTTCCATCCCTCTTCGCAGAGAAGGTATATCGAGATTTAAAAGTTTTATATTTGGCCAGGCCTCTGGGCTTGTTGAACCTATTGGAGGCGTATTGGGCGCATTATTAGTTATAACTGTTCAGCCAATACTCCCTTATGCGCTATCATTTGCTGCTGGCGCAATGATATATGTGGTTATTGAAGAATTAATACCGGAAGCGCAACAGCATGGGAGTTCAGATTTCTCCACAATTGGAGGAATGATAGGTTTTGCCGTGATGATGTTTCTTGATGTTGCATTGGGGTAAGCATATTCATCTTAAAACTGCTGCTTCAACTTGACTTGTCTAGTGTCACGGTTTGTGCTACTCGCTCCAATTATTAGTGTACAAACTCGAGAAAGCCCCTTTGTGAGGACATATTTATCAAAGAATAATTTTTGTGGGCCCTTCATGGTGGTATTCATAAGCCTATCACTCGAGTTTCTGTGCATAGAAGCATTTTAAAATATATTTTTTTACGTCTTTATAATAGTAGGTAGGCTGCTGG
Organism: Leptospira biflexa; assembly: GCA_020721875.1. Classification (GTDB taxonomy): domain Bacteria; phylum Spirochaetota; class Spirochaetia; order Treponematales; family Rectinemataceae; genus Rectinema. Next base: position 39,061 of record DYLX01000007.1, on the reverse strand, counting down.
ACCTTAAGAATCCTCGCGACTGTCTCAATCCGGAGATTTATACATAAGTCGTGAATTTTTTCATTGTTGTGAAACATTGATTCATTTCGAAAATATCTATATTATTATATATAGATGTTTTAAGAGAATTGATGTTGTATAGGAGTAATCATGTAATAAACAAAACGCGAGATGAAAGTGCTCATTACAGGCGAGAGTGAAAATCCGACAAAAATAAATCTTAAGTCCGGAAAATTTACAGTGGTAATCGACGAACCGAAATCACTTGGAGGAACCGATCAGGGGCCGTCTCCCGTACAAATGCTCCTTATGGCTCTTGCGGGTTGTCTCAATGTGACGGGGCATGAAGTCGCGAAGCAACGGGGCTTGAATTTACATGGAATGAAAATCCGCATCGAAGGTGTGATGAATCCATGCACATTTCTCGGCTGTTCTTTTGAAGAGAGGGCAGGTTTCCAAAAAATTCTTGTAAACATTGTGCCTGACTTTGAAGGCGCCTCGGATGCGCAAATCGAGGAATGGCTCAAAGAGACCGAGAATCGTTGCCCTGTGACGGACAATATCCGCGCGGATACCAATGTCGAAGTAAAAATCGCAAAGGAATAAACGCCACACAGAGAAGTCCACGATGCGCGAAAAAGGGATTGTGATTACTCGTTGATACGCAATTCCGGATTCGCGGTCAATTTGGCATCGAGTTCCTTTTTGATCTGCTCGGGTGCGATCGTTTTTGCCAGCTCGCGAACGATCCGCTCATCAGGAAAGCTTATCGCGTTCCAAAGACAGCCCACCATGCAGTTGTTGCAGCCCACCATACAGTGGTCGGGATAAAGCACGACCACTGTATTGGCGGCTTTATCAAACCCGAACACGTTTCGCTTTTCACCACATGTCACCACGCAGAGACCGCAACCCGTGCATTTTGCCGGATCGACGGTGGGATACCAGGTAATGTTGCTTCTCTCGAGACCATGCCATTTCGAAAAAAATGTATCTGTTGCCATTATTCTGCCTTCATTTTTCAACAGTGGACGATGCATCGACAATATGATCAGGAAATTTTGAAAGCCTTTCCTGAAGCTCCTTTTTTACTTCAGGAAAGATTTTGTACTTGATGATAAGGTTTTTTACCACAGATTTCGCATTAGCGGGGAATGATATCGCATCTTCGGGGCAGACTCTTTGGCATGTTGTACATCCAATTGCACATGACTGTGGGCTATGCACTCGGTATGTGCCATCTTTCGTGACAAACGCGAACACTCCCGAGCCGCAGCTCAGAAGGCATAAGCCGCAATTGGTTCACTTGGAGTAGTCAATAATGGGATACCAGGAAACCTCGGAACGCGGCACGCCGTGCCAATTTTTACTCTTTGCCATTTCTTTCTCCAATTGTTGAATATTATATCAACATTGCAACAATGAGTCAATTCATTAAGCGGCGCTTTATTCTGACCAGGCTCAGAGAATGTGTTCAGAGTATGTGTTCGAGGAATTTGCGCGTACGCTCTTCGCGCGGCGAGGTGAAGAAGGTTTCGGGCGGTGCCTCTTCGATGATCTGGCCGGCGTCCATAAAGATAATGCGGTGGGCGGCCGCGCGGGCAAAGCCCATCTCGTGCGAAACCACGAGCATGGTCATGCCTTCGCGTGCGAGCTCTGTCATAACGTCGAGGACTTCCTTGATCATTTCAGGATCGAGGGCACTCGTCGGTTCGTCGAAGAGCATGACCTTGGGATTCATCGCGAGGGCGCGCGCGATGGCGACGCGCTGCTGCTGACCACCGGAGAGCTGTTCGGGCCAAGCCTTTTCTTTGTCGGAGAGGCCGACCTTCGCGAGTAGCGCTTTGGCGATCTCGATCGCTTCGTCTTTATGCTTTTTTAGCACAGAAATAGGCGCAAGGGTGATATTGTCGAGCACGGACAGGTGCGGAAAGAGATTGAAGCTCTGAAACACCATGCCGACCTCTTCGCGGATATGGCGAATATCCGAGTTGGGGTCGGTGACGCTCTCGCCATCGATGAAGATTTCGCCGGAATCTAGGCGCTCAAGACGGTTAACTGATCTCAAAAGCGTGCTTTTACCTGAGCCTGATGGCCCAATGACCAGCACGACTTCCCCTTTTTTGACGGTGAGACTTACGCCGCGCAGCGCCTGGACGCTGCCAAACGTTTTTACAGCCTCGACGATTTCAATGTACTTTTCCACGGTGCCTCAACCTTTCTTCCATCAGAGCGACGAGTCGTGAGAAAAAGAGCGTCATTACAAGGTAAATAAGCGCGATGACGGTGTAGCTCTCGAAATATCTGAATGAAGTCGACGCGTACTCTCTCCCCCGTCGGAGCAGGTCGGAAACCGCTAAAATCGACACGAGTGACGAATCCTTGAGGAGGGCAATGAATTCATTGCCGATTGGCGGAAGAATTATTCTGATCGTCTGGGGAATGATGATTCTACGCATTGCCATCGAGCGCGACATGCCGAGCGCCAGTGCGGCTTCCATTTGGCCTCGGGGAATGGCCTGCATTCCTGCGCGGAAAATTTCGGCCATGTAGGCTCCATAGCAGATTGACATGGCCAGAATCGCGGCGGCGGGCCCTTTGAGCTTGAGGAGCGGCCCCAGCGCATAGTAGATATAGAAAAGCTGCACAAGCAGCGGAATGCCGCGAATCACCTCGACATATACCGTCGCGATGCGGTTGATGAACAGCTTCTGCGAAATTCTTCCAAGGCCCGCGAAGAGCCCGATTAACAGCGCGAAGAAGATCGAGACCAAGGTGACAGAGAATGTCGCGATTAGTCCATCCGGCACAAAAGAGAGTATGCGGAGATATGGGTCGGGGCTCAATATTGGAAGAAGAACAAGAAGAAAAATCGCTCCAAAAAATGAAATATTCCACGAAGTGAGGAGGCTCCCCTCATCCTTTAAAGGGATGAGGGTGCCGTCCGTGACGTTGATAGTCGTTTTTTCTGAAGTCTTGGTAGTGCGATCCGTAAGCGGAGATCCTTTCATTTTTATTGTTGGACCATCCTATTGGAGCCACTTCTTCTGGAGTTCGTCGAGTTTGCCGCTGGCTTTGACCTTGGCGAGCCCGTCGTTAAAGAGTTTCAGTGTTTTGGTATCGCCCTTTTTGAAGGCGAAGCCCAGCCACTCATCGGTGAAGGGCTTGCCGACGATCATGAGCTTATCTTTATAGGCGGCGTTTTGGAGCGCAAAGTTCGCGGCAATCGGCGAATCCGCGACGACGCCCTGAATGTTACCATTCACGAGGTCTTCAAAGGCGAGCCCAACTTCATCGTAGGTTTTGAGCTCGACGCCCTGCACCTTACCAATCTCGATGGCGCCGGTGGTACCAATCTGAGCGCCAACCTTCTTACCTTTCAGATCCGCGAGTGAGGAAATGCCGCTGCTATCCTTGCGCACTACGAGGACCTGGCCTGCGTTGACATAGGGGTCAGAGAAATCCATGGTCGCTTTGCGTTCGTCCGTGATGGTGACGGAAGAAGCGATGACCTGGTAGTTACCCGCGGCGAGACCGGCGAAGATACCATCCCACGCGGTGTTTTTAATTTCGACCTGGAAACCTTCGGCCTTGGCGATCTCATTCACAAGATCGATGTCGAAGCCGACGATGTTCTTGTTTTCGTCCACAAACTCCATGGGGGGCCATGTGGCATCGGTGGCGACAGTGATTTTTGCTGGCTTTTTAGCGCACGAGAAAAGACTCGCGGCGGTTAATGCGACGAGGGCGATCAACATGGCCGTACCGAGAACTGACCAGAATTTTTTCATAGCCTTGCTCCTTTATATCAATCTGCGTTATCGCAAATTGTAATATGTCGAGGATATGGCGATTTGCATATAGTGTCAAGAATCTGGCATAAATATAAGCTCTCAATACATCGCGAGTTGCGCGGTGCGCGACGCAAGCTGGATAATGCTGAGCCGTTCCTTGCCCTGGAGATAGGTTTCGAGGGTATCGCCGATGGGGTCGCGCCATTTCTCAGGAACGCCACCAATGATGCCCAGCACTGTTCCGACGAGACCCGCGTTGCAATCGACATCGAGACCAGCGTGAGCGAGAATCCTGAACGACTCGGTCATGTCACCGCCGCCGAACCAGAGCGCGACAACGACCGCCGCGATGTTCGGATACGCGTGGATCCAGTTATAGCGCTCGAAGCGCTTGTCGAGAATGCGCCAGGCCGCCTCGGCGGAATCGCTGCGCGCACAGACCTCGAAGCAGGTCGAGAGCACGGCGGCGTACTCGCTTTTGCCTGGAATGAAGCGCGCAGCTTGTTTGAGAAGTTGGCGGGGCTCATCGCTATCAAAGGCGAGTGAGGTTAGCACAGCGGCGAACATTTCACCATAGACCCCGTTTTCTGCGTGTGAAACGAGGCCATCGATGTGGGCAAGGCGCGCGGCCTCCATGGGCCAGTCTGGTGCGACGAGGCCACAGACCATGCCGCGCATCTGCGCGCCGATCCAGTTCGAGTATGGATTGTGCCAGGAACCTGAGAGCGGGGGGAGAATTCCATCCGTCATGTTATGGAGGGCGATCCACTCGGCGGACCAGCCGAAGGGGATCTGTTTGACCCACTCGCGTCCGATGTCGCGTGAGGTTACAGCGCGACCCGCTCGCTCGAAGGCGTCGAGAAAGGCCAGTTCGTACACGACATCGTCGTTCACAGTTTCGGGCTGGGTGATATATGCGTCGATGCGGCCGTATATATTTTCAAGCTGAACGCCGTGGTAGCCCTCGATTGCGGTGCCGAAGGCTCCGCCCGCAAGCTGGCCAAGCCAGCCGGCGTGAATGCGCGCGCCGAGGTCGGCGGGAAGCGCTGGTCGGGCGGTGGAAAGGGCAGTGCCAGAGAAGAGCGCAGGGCTCTCTCTCGATGCGGGCATCGCGTCGCAGACCGCTTCCCAGCTGAGAGGGTGGTCGTAGTTCCAATACGAGTGTTCCGGATCGCGAGGTGCGTTGTGGATCTCGTGCAGCAATTCCGAGGTGAGAGCGCGTAGTTCCGGAGTGATTTTTCGAGTGTGCCGCAGGTCGAGCGCATCAGCGAGCTCCATGCCGCGGCACAAAAGAATCTCAGCCTTGGTGACGTCGTAGCCCTTGTTTCCCATAGCCTGGACCATCTCGAGGTAGGGAATTTCTGGCGCACCCGAACCAGGCACAGAGGAAAACCAGAAAAGTGCGATGAGGTCGTCGCCTGTCGGGAAGGCGGTCTCGCTCGTATACCAGTTTGAGTCGTGAGTGCGCCGGTCGAGGGGCACGGCGGAGAGCCTGAGCTGTCGGTCGAGCTGCCATGCGCGCGGCGCGCCGCTGCCTGGTGCCGCGTCGCTATCCGGTGCTGCGCCAAAAGCTGGCGGCGCGCCGCTGGTGGGCGCCAGACTGCCGTTAGACGCGCCGCGGCCCTCATGCTCCGCACCGCCGCCCTTTGCAAATTCTTTCATGCTCATAGCCGATTCCTTTCGCGCTCGCGATTGCGGCGCGCATACACATAGAGCGCTCCCAGTGTCGCGATGTATGGCACCATCGACGTGAACTGAGAGCTCACACCGTAGCTCTGCAGGAAGAGCCCCAGCCCATCGAAGAAACCGAAAAGCAGGGAAATGAGCGCGATGCCGTACGGGTGCCCATCGACGAGAATAATCGCCGCGAGCGAAATCCATCCGCGCCCCGCCGTCATATTCTCCGCGAAGAGCGTCACGTAGCCAAGCGAAAGATAGGTGCCCGCCAGCCCGCAGAACACCGCGCAGATGAGCAGCGACAGAATGCGCATGCGCGACGCGCGCACGCCGCTCGAATCGAGCGAATTCGAGTTGTAGCCCGCCGCGCGCAGCCGCAATCCGAAGCGCGTGCGGAACACGAGATACCAGCAGAGGATCGTCGCGAGCACCGCAAGATAGACGATGAGGTTGCGGCCCGACACGATTGGTCCTAAAAAGGGAATCTTGTCGATCAGTGGAATGCGAATGTTTGGAACCGAGACGATCGCTTTGCTGGTGAACACTCCCTTTACCTTGAAAATCTGACGCAAAAGGTAGGTGGTGCTCCCCAGGGCGAAAAGATTAAGGGCGATGCCCGTCACGAATTCGTCAGTGTCGAGCACCACTGAGAAAAAAATGAAGATGAGCGCGAGGATCATCGAACCGCCGACCGCGAAGAGAAGCCCGAGCACCCAAGAGTGCAGCGCGAAAGAGCCGAGCACCGCGAAGAAGGCGGCCATCAGCATCATGCCTTCCATGGCGATATTGAATATCCCTGCGTAGAACGTAAGCGTGCCGCCGAGCGCCGCGAGGAGAATGGGCGTTGCGCCCGAAATCATGCCCGTAATGAGACCGATGAGGATGTTCATGCCGCACCCCCCTTCCGCGCACTCGCTTGCCGCCGCGCCGCCAGCCGGTCGAAGATGAGCGCCGCGTACTCCCTCGTCGCGACAATGACAAGCACAAGCACCGCCTGAAGTACCTGCGCGATCTCGCTCGGCACATTCGTAATGAGTTCCATGCCGAGAGCGCCGGTCTGGATTGCCGCGACAAAAAAGCCGTAGATCAGCGTCTCGATGAGGCCATTGTTCGCCATAATCGCGATCATGATGCCATCCCAAGCATAATTGGCGCCGAGCCCCTTGATAAAACGATGCGGACCGCCCATTACGACAAGCCCACCGGCAAGCCCCGCGAGCGCGCCCGTGACCAGCATCACCGCCATAAAGTTTCCGCGCACATCGCAGCCGCCAAGCCGCGCGAAGAGTGAATTCTGCCCCGTGATACGCCACTCGTAGCCTGCCCGCCAGCGCTGGAACACAAACCACATCACCGCGACGGCGGCGATCAGTACCAGCACCGAAGAGTTGAGCAACCCCAAGTCGGGCATCCAGCCAGACTGCGCGATGGGCGATGTCATCGGTGAAAAGGCCTTGTGGTCCATAAGGGGATACGCGATTACCCAGGCGGTAAAGAAATCCGCGATCATATTGAGCATGAGGGTGACAATGAACTCGCTCATGTCGAAGGCCTGGCGTAAAAAGCCCGCCAACCCCGACCAGAGTGCGCCGCCCAGAATGGCGAGCACCATGAGAAGAGGAATCTCGAGCGCTGGTGGAAGGTTGATGTAGAGGCCGCCGAGGGTCGCGGCCAGAGCGCCAAACACGAGCTGGCCGGGCTGGCCGAGGTTCACCGGCCCCGACGCGAACGCGATCGCCGCCGACAATCCGGTGAGGACGAGGGGCACCGCGTTTTTTAGGGTTGTCGCGAGCGGCGCGATGCCTCCGAGCGAGAACTGCGCGAGCGCGGCATAGGTTGAAAAAGGCTCGTAGCCCTGGAAGAACATGATGAGCGCGCCCACCGCGAGCGCGATCACAACACCGAGGAGCCCGCTTACGATTTTCCGCGTCATGCGCTCACCCTCCCCTCGAGCATATAGCGCCCCACCTCTTCGATGCTGGTCTGCTCGGTTGCGAGGTCCGCGACAATCTGTCCACGGTGCATCACGAGAATGCGGTCCGCGATGAGAAAGAGCTCCTCGAGGTCTGCCGAGATGACGAGCACCGCGCGGTCGGCCTCGCGCATCGCGAGAATCTCGCCGTGCACATACTCGATCGAACCGACGTCGAGCCCGCGTGTAGGTTGATCCATTAGGAAAAAGGGCGTGGAGAGCAAAAGTTCGCGTCCGAGAATAACCTTCTGCTGATTTCCGCCCGAGAGCGAGCGAAACGGATTTTGGCGCGAAGCCATCTGCACCGAAAAGCGCTGGGCGAGCGAGTCGGCGAATTCGCGCGCATGCTTGTAGTTGAGCACCAGCCCGCGCCATGACGAAAACCTCACCTCGAGCCTGTGGTGCGTCATAATCGCATTGTCCAAAATCGACGCGGCCAGGCTCGCCCCCATCTTCCCGCGATCCTGCGGTACAAACGAGATCAGCGTGCGTCGCTCCAATATGCTTAACTTGGCGATATCTTTGCCGCCTACCATCATCGTGCCCGCGCTCGGCTCCGCCAACCCCATAATGCTATTGACGAGCTCAAACTGGCCGTTTCCCTCGACGCCCGCGATACCCACGATTTCCCCCGCGTGCACCTCAAAGCACACCTCATCGAGCTTCTTGAGCCCGTCGCGCCGCGTGACGCTCAGGTTTTTCGCCTCAAATACGCTGGCGCCGCGCGCATGCGGCGTCCGCTTCGATGTGAAAATCACCTGACGGCCAACCATCATCTGGGCGAGCGCTTCCTTGTTCGTCTCGGACGCCGCCACCGTGGCGATCTTTTTACCCTTGCGCATCACCGTAATGCGATCGCTCAGCTCGAGCACCTCGTCGAGGCGGTGCGATATGAAGAGAATCGTATTCCCCTTGTCGCGCAGGCGCTTGAGCTCGGTGAAAAGCTGAGGGATCTCCTGGGGAGTGAGCACTGCCGTCGGCTCGTCGAGGATCAGCACCGAAACATTACGATAGAGGAGCTTCAGAATCTCGACTTTCTGGCGGGCGGCGACGGAGATGCGGTCGACCTGCGCGAGGGGATCGAGGTTGAACTGGAACTCGTCGATCTTCCGTCGCACAAGCTCGATGGCGCGTTTCGTGTCGAGAGTGCCGGCAAGGCCCCGTACCGGCTCGGCCCCGAGTACGACATTTTCCCACACCGTGTACTGCGCAATGAGCTCGATCTCCTGGTGGACCATACCGATACCGCGGGCGATCGCGTCGCCGGGTTTGTGGAAGCGCACCGGCGCGTCATTCATCTTCACGGTGCCGGAATCGAAGGGAATGAGGCCGTAGAGAAGCTTCATGAGCGTACTCTTGCCCGCACCGTTCTCTCCTACGATCGAGTGAATTTCGCCTTTCCTGAACTCGACGGAGACATTGTCCACCGCGAGCACGCTGGGCGGATACACTTTGACAATATGTTCGAGCGAAATGAAGTCATTCATAAGTTGTCACTTTGTAAAAAAGGGGCGCGGTTCGCGCCCCTTTAATGAGACATGCGGCGACCCAGGTTGAGCACCCCAAGCAGGCCGCACATACAAACCATGCGCGATCCGGCCTCACTGCTGCCAGACATTTTCTCCGTTATAGAGCTGAACCTTGAGCTTGCCATCGATGATTTGCTTGCGCGCCGCAAGAACCTTGTCCATGAGGCTCTTCGGAAGCACCTGCTGCTTGGCGTCGAACACTAGGTCAATGCCGCCGCTCGCCAGGTCGGCGTTGATCGTGATACCCGGCTTATAGGTACCGTCTTTGATGGTCTTGAAGACTTCTTCGATCGTGGCGCCGACGTTCTTCACCGCGCTGGCGATGACGTGGCCCGGCTCGAGATCGTTCTGGTTGGTGTCGACACCGATGGCATAGAGTCCACGCTCCGCCGCGGCCTGGAGCACACCGATACCGGCCGCTGCCGCGACCTGGTACACCACATCAGCCTTCTGGTCGTAGAGCTGGAGGGCGGCCTGCTTACCCTTCGCGGAATCGTCCCATGCGCCACCCAGTGATTTGGTGAGCACTTTAATGTTTTTATCGACCGACTTGGCGCCGTTCTGGAAGCCGAACACAAAGGCGCTGACGATCGGGTCGGTATCGCCGCCGACGACGCCGATGATTTTGTCCTTGTTGATGCCCTTGAGCGAAGTTGTTGTCGTGGCGAGCGCCGCGGTCATACCGGCGAGGTAGGAACTCTGCTCGGCGAGAAAGAATACCGAGGTGATCGTTCTTTTCGAGTTTTCGACGACAGTGTCGATGTTCACGAAAACCTTGTTGGGATATTTATCGGCGATTGCCTTAAGCTGATCCTCGAAACCATAGGAGATGACAAAGATTACGTCCGCGTACTGAACTGCCGCGTCGAGCGCAGGTTGGAATTTACCCGCGTCGAAATTGCACTCGATGGTACGGGACTGCAATTTGTATTGCTTCTCGATATTCTTAATGCCCGCTTCGCCCGAATCGTAGAACGCGTTGTCGCCAAGCGCGCCATTGATCAAGTACACGACCTTGTCCGTCTTGACCGTCGGACCCGCGCCAAACGCGCTCATCACCGCGGCGAGGAACATCACTGCCGCGACCGCCACGAAATATTTTCTGCCTTTCATTGGAACCCCCTTATAATTCGAGCTAAAATTATACGACCAGGAACAAAGATCAGTCAACCTTCAAAGAGATTTGAAGTGGAATGAGCGTAGAAGGCGACCCGCGGTTGGGTTCAGGCTCACCATTGGACTGACGAATGTGCTTAAAGACGGCGCTCAGCGGACGGGCGCCATCAATAGGCTCGTTCGCAGACCGCGTGCGGGCATTCAACAGTAAGCCGCCTTGTGTGGTAAGCCCTCGCGCCCCCTCCATCGACACCGCGATCCCATTGGCATCACAGAGGTCGAGAAAATGGCGCAGCACCTGAAAGCGCTCAGTCGATACCTTCGAAGGCAAAAACTCAGCGACCTCGTTGCTGTAAAGCGCGCACTGCGGCCCGCTTCTCCGAAGCCACGCCGCATACTCGTCGCGCTTCTCGTACGAAAATGATACGAGCCCGGCGAAAAGACCTGCAAGCTGCGAGAGGGGCGACACATCGCGAATTGACATGGTGCGAAATTCGCCGGCGTCACGCTGATACGTGCGCTCACCGTCATTGGGCGCCACCAGCCCCGGCGAAGACCGCGTGTCGTGCCACACGCGTGGCGTGCCCCTCCTGTCCCGCACTTCAATTTCGACACGCAGCGCCCCGGCTCGCATCTCGCGCAGTGCATACTCGAAGAGCCTTTGCGCCGCGAATCGCTCTCTGGCGCCATCGATGTCGCTCCAGCGCAGTGCGCGCACACGCGCAGCCGCGAGAATTTCTCGAATCGCGGTTTCCAGGCGCGGCGCATCGTCGATGGCCGCCTCGATTCGCGCGATCGCGTGGAAGCGGTTCGACTTTCCGCCGAAGTTATTAGGGAAAGCGGCCCTATTTTTCGTCTCGAACGGTTTATTTAACGCAACAGAGTTTATGGGAACTTTTTCCCCTAAGGTATTTTCCGCCTCTACACATCTCTTCATTTTAATTATGCCTCTCGGTAGCGTTTTCGATACGCTGAAGGGGTGAGTCCTGTGATCTTTTTAAATTTACGATTAAAGAAGGAAACATTGTGAAAGCCCGACTCGTAACAAATGTCATCGATATAGAAATTTGTCTGGATGAGCAACTTTTTCGCGTTGTTGATCCGTATCGAGTGGACGTACTCGATGAAGGAGATCCCATAGCGTTTCTTGAATGTCTTGCAGAAAGTGCTGATTTTCATGCCGACTTTCGCACTCATTTCCTCTAGATTGTGTGTCTGGTCGATCTCGTTGAATAAATGGGTGATTGCTTGCTCAAATCGATCGGTTTGCACCTCCTGGTTGTGCGGCAGAAGCGAGCAGAGCTCTCGATCTCTATCGAGCGAGAGTGTGTTGAGTACTTGAAGGAGGCAGAGCCACTTCTCGAGGCCGGTTGAAGTGTTGAGGCAGTCCATGCGCGATAGGCACTCTGCTACAACCACCTGACTGAAAGAGAGCCCTTTTTTCGATTCCGAAAGAGCATTCGCGATTGCCGAAAATTCTGTAGGGGCGTTGGGATATTTGATACTCTTTTCTTGAAACTGCACGATCCAACCTTGCAGCGAACCGATGCTGAGGATTCCGTGCGGAAGCGATGATCCGATCATAAAGCCAGCCGGCGCGCGGTAATACTTCACGAGGTCGCCGATGTGGATCTGCCCTTCTCCCTTGTTGATTAGTACAAGTTCGACATCCTCGTGGTAATGCCAGTTGAAGTGTAGGCGTCTGTCATCAAAGTATTGAATGCAAAAAGAATAACCAGGTGTTGGATAGACGATTTCTCGCACAGGATTCATGGCTTGGAGTATAGCGTAAATGGACAAATAGTGCAAATTCGTACGGCAAACCGTGCAAAATAGTGCAAGCATTCCGATGAAATGCCTCTAAAATTAACACTGCAAATCAATTCTGGGCGCAATGATTCTGCGCCACATCCATAGCGAAGGAGGCCTCCATGGCCGCTGGTGCGGAGCCGATTCAGAGTATTCTCATTGGCGCGGGCAACCGAGGCGCGGAGGTCTATGGAGAATTCGCGATCACGCACCCATGGCTCTTCCGTTTTTCTGGTGTAGCGGAATCGAATCCTGATCGACGTGCGGCTTTTGCGCATGCTCACCACATCGAATCGGAGAGAGTGGTCGACGACTGGCGAAAGGCGTTGGATTTTACCACAGAGCGCGATCTTGTATTCATTTGCACACCCGATCGGACACACTTTGAAGTAGCTTCAGCATTCGCAGCTAAGGGCTGCACGATTGTGCTGGAAAAGCCGGTGGTTACGAATGCCGCAGACTGCGCGGCGTTTGCGGCTCTTGCCGGCACGGAGGCGAATAGGATCATCGTGTGTCATGTGCTCCGCTACACTCCCTTTTTCTCCGCCCTCAAGAAAGTCATCGAACAAGGACGAATCAGCTCGGTCGTGAGTATTAATCTGCAGGAGAATATTGCCTGGTATCACTTCGCGCACAGCTATGTGCGCGGCAATTGGCGCAGTGAGGCGCTCTCTTCGCCCTCGATCCTCGCAAAGAGTGTGCACGATCTCGATATTTTGTACTGGCTTGCGGGGGCTCCCGCTGAAACCATCGTGTCAATGGGAGAACTAAGCTGGTTTAAAGGTGAACATGCGCCAGAGGGAGCCACCGAACGTTGTCTTGATGGATGTGCGCACGCTGAGCTCTGTCCGTGGTATGCCCCCGATCTCTATCTCACCGACAACACGGGATGGCCTACTTCGGTGATCAGCAATGATCACAGTCTTGGGGCGCGGCGTCGGGCGCTGGAAACGGGTCCGTACGGACGCTGTGTGTACTACTGCGACAATGATGTGATGGATCATCAGGATGTGCTCATACGCTTTAAAAATGGCGTCAGCGCCTCGTTCAGCATGAACGCGCTGACGTACGATAAAACGAGAATAATCCAGGTTCGTGGCTCTAAAGGTGAAATTGTCGGCGACCTCGACGAGGGCTGGCTTGAGATCCACGACTTCCTTCGGGCTCAACGAGAGCGAATTGAACTCGGCGCTTCTGTGGGCGGACACAATGGGGGCGACGATGGGTTGATGAAGGACATCGCGAAGCTACTGCGGTCGGATGTGGAGGGATCGCAGCAGAGTCGATCTTCGATTGGGGAATCGCTTGAGGGACACTGGATGGCCTTTGCGGCTGAAGAATCCAGAAAGACAAGGCACTTTGTCGACTTCGAAGAGTTTAAGCACAAATGGGTATCTACACGGGGAACCAATTATACGCGGAGAACCGTGAATTTATAAGGAGGAAGAAGAAATGGTAAAATCACGTAGAACGATCTTTGTGGTTTGTCTCATTTTGATCAGTCTGGTAAGTCCATTTTTTGTTATGGCACAGAAGGGAGAGAAGATCAAAATTGTTTCGCAGATGTTCTATGACCCAGCTCAGCAGCAGTATGTGAAGGAGCAGATTCTACCGAAATTCACCGCGGAGACGGGAATCGAGGTGGAGCTACAGGTGGTGGCGAACGCGAGCGAGCTCTACAAGGTACTGCAAGCCCAACAGCAGACCGGCAAGTGGAGTACAGATGTGCTCATCGCCCACGATTCAGTGGCGGTGCCCGTGGTGCAGGAGTACCACGCTGTGCAACCCTACACAAAAATGCCGGCCGGCACCTACATTACGCAGTTCGACGACAATTTCGTGCAGGGTGGGAAACGCTATTTTGTGCCCCTACAGGCCGATGTATATCTGACCATCGTGAACAAGAAGGCACTCCCCTACCTTCAGAAGCTTGGCTACGATGTCAATAATCTGACATGGGAACAATTAGCCGAATGGGTGCTACAGATCAAGAAGGATACGGGGATGCCGAAGTATGTGTTCCCGGCGCTCGCGGGTAAGTTCGCAACCTATGAGTTTAACGCGGTTCAGCTCGCCTATGGCGATAAATATGTTCCCTCGTTCAACACTCCGGCGTCGCAGGCTGCTTTCAAGGTTATCCAGTCGATGAAGGATGGCATTTTGCCCTCATCGCCAACAATCGATTTCCCGACCGCGTCGCTCGCCACCGAAGAAGCGTGGATCACGGTGTTTCACCAAGCATACGCGAATACATCATTCAGCCAGGCTCCAGATAAATTCATTGTAGCGCCAGTGCCCATCGGCGGCTCTGGAAAGCGCGGAACTATTATCGGTGGTCACGGAATCGGTATCGTCGCTGGATCAACCCACAAAGCAGCAGCGGATAAATTCGTCAACTTCTTCCTACGCGATGATATCCTGTACGCGGTCATGAAGAATACTGGTCCGTGGATTCCTTCTAAGGCCGAGATCATTTCTAAGCTGACGAACGACCCTTCGGATCAGATTATGAAGATGGGACTCGCAACTCTAACCGGTCCGACGCTCATCGATCGTGTGAGAGTGTCCGAGTATCAGGATTGGGGTCAGGTCAAAGCGCTGTACGAAAAGGTAATCGCCGACATTCTCGCGGGTAAGGACATTAATAAACAATATCTTGATCAGAAACAAAAAGAACTAGTAGGCCTGAAAGTAGAGTAGACTTAGTAATAGGGGAGTGCTGCCACGTCTCTTTAGAGAAAGCAGTGCTTCCCTTTATTGTAATTTGTGAGGTAGAGGATGCGAATTTCGCGGAAATCCGCGCTTTATAAAAGCCCTGTGTGGTTTCTCGTCCCGGTTGTCATTTACTATGCGGCATTCTGGATTCGACCGATCATCAGCGTCATTATCGAATCGTTCACCGATAAATCCGGGATATTTGGATTCTCAAACTATGTCAGGTTGTTCTCGCAGTCCGTTTTCAGAACCGCGTTTTTGAATACAGTTCTGTTTACGATCGGTTCGGCGCTCATACAGTTTGTGCTCGCCTTCGCCCTTGCCCTATGGTTGAATAAAAAGTTCAAATTTTCCAATCTTGTGCTGTTCATCACACTCATCCCAATGGCGTTTCCACCCGCGGCGGTGGGCATTCTCTGGAAGACAGGCCTCTACCGTTTTGGGTGGATCAACTCGTTTCTCTGCGCGCTGGGGCTCATGAATCCCACGAATCCGGTGGACTGGATGGCATATCGAAATCTCAGCGCTATTTTCATGCTCGTTGTGGTGGACACATGGACAGTTCTCCCTTCAGTGATGATCATTCTCCTCGCGGGTCTTCAGAATTTTAATAAAGAGTTCGAGGAAGCAGGCTGGGTATTTGGCGCTACGAAGTTCCAAACACTCAAAGATATTGTGATTCCGATCATGAAACCGACCATCATCACCGCGATGATTCTAAGGATGATCGCCGCGGTGCAAGTCTGGTTGATTGCCGTGATGATCTTTGGCTACAATGTCGTGCCTTTTCTTGTCGAGCGTATCGCATATAATGTCGATGTCATTACCTTCGCCAAGTATGCGCGCAAAGATGCTTATACCATTTCAGTCATTGTCGCCGCCATTGTGCTCATTTCTGTCTCCCTGTATCTGCGGGCCTCTTCCGATAAAAAGGTGGGGAGCGAACCAGTATGAGCGCGCGTAAAAATAAGTTGTGGTCCAGGACCGTTTTTTTGCTGATTTTGGTAACTGTGTCAAGTGTCGTTTTGCTGCCGATCCTGTACTTTTTAACAATTTCCTTCGCGTCGAACTATGAGGCGTACCAGTTCCCCGCGAGAGTACTTCCAAACCTCGCGTTCTCCGCACAGATCCGCTACAATGCGGACGCTGGCACTTACACGCTCCTCCTTAAGAATGGCTTAAATTACGAAGCGGTGAAAACGACAGCCGATCCAACCGATTTTTCGCAGTACGCGAAGAGCCAACTGAATGTGATCATTTCGCCCGCCTCAGCGCAGGTGCTTTTCGATAAGGCCAAGGAATCTAATCAACCGCTTCCCGTGAGATTGAGGAAGGATTTCTTCAGGAACTATGTCGTGTTTTTCATTCTCGCCGAGGGCACAATGAGAGCGCTGTTCAATTCCCTCAAGGCTGCCGGCTGGACCATCCTCATCTCCCTTGTACTCGGGGGAGTGACGGGGTACATTCTCGCGCGCTACCGCTTCAAGTTCAGCAACACTTTCAGCACGAGCCTGCTTATAGTGAGGATGTTTCCCGCGGTGGCGCTCTCCCTTCCGCTTGTGGTTTATATTGTGCGCATGAATCTCTATGATACACCTTTCGCGCTCGCCATTGTGTACTCGGTTCCTAATATTGCGCTCACCGCGTGGATCACAAGTTCGATTTTCAAGGGAATCAGCGTTGAACTCGAGGAGGCGGCGATGGTGTTTGGCGCCACGAGGGTCACAACACTGTTCACCATCACCCTTCCTCTTGCGTTCCCCGCGATTGTCGCGTCATCGCTGTATGCCTTTCTCGCAGCGTGGAACGATTCAATAACAGCCCTCATCATGACAAACAACAATCCAACGCTCGCGCTTCTCGTATATAGAACCGTGGGCTCATCGACAATCCCGAATCTTCCGGCGGCGGGAGCGGTGGTGTTGCTCATTCCATCGTTAATATTTACTTTTATAATAAAGAATTACATTAATCAGCTATGGGGCAAGGTCACACTATAGCATTCATGGAGGAATACGGTGTCTTATCTGACATTGCATGCGTTGAAGAAGACTTACCCCAATGGTATCACCGCCGTGAAGGATATCGATCTAGAGATCGAAAGGGGCGAGTTCGTGGTACTCTTGGGGCCCTCAGGTTGCGGAAAGACGACGACACTGCGGATGCTCGCCGGCCTTGAGGAGGTCACGAAGGGCTCGATCGTCCTCGATGGACGCGACATTACACATCTGCCGCCGCGGCAACGCGACATTTCGATGATTTTCCAGTCCTACGCCGTGTGGCCACACATGACAGTCGCTGAGAATGTCGCTTATCCGCTCAAGTTGCGAAAGATGCAAAAATCGGATATCGCGGCGAAAGTCCAGGATGTTGCTAAGGTCTGCAAGATTTCCGACTATCTGGATCGCTATCCGGGGCAACTCTCCGGCGGGCAGCGTCAGCGCGTCGCTGTAGCCCGCGCCCTGGCAGTCAACTCTAAGCTCTCGCTGATGGACGAGCCGCTTTCGAATCTTGACGCGAAACTCCGCGTCTCCGTGCGTACATTCCTCAAGGAGATCCACCGCACCACCGGAGCTACGACCATTTTTGTGACGCACGACCAATCTGAGGCAATGGCGCTTGCCGACCGCATCGTGGTCATGAACGAGGGATCCATTGAGCAGGTAGGCAGTACGCGCGAGATCTACAACGAGTGTGGGAGTCTTTTCACCGCTCAATTCATGGGCACCCCACCCGCTAACATACAAAAGGTGGTGATACACGCCGAAGGCGCTCAGCTATTCGCGAAAGCGAAGGAGGGGAGCCAGGCGTTCTCACTCTATCTTGGACTAACCGAAGCACTTCCTGGGATGGCTCGCCTCGCGGGGAAGGAGGTCTTCCTCGCGGTGAGACCAGAGAACATTCGTGTTTCCTCGCCCAGAGGGGTGAATGAAACTACAGTGGAGATCGTTGAACCCCAGGGAGCATACACAATTCTTGTCACAACCGTGCTTGGAAGCGAGTGGAAAATCATGATCGAGGGCGATTCGGACACGAAAATAGGCGCACACATTTCGCTCGACATCGATCCGAGGAACATCATGCTCTACGACACAGAGACGAAAAAAAGGATCAATCTGGGACAATAGGCGATGGACACTCTTTCTCGAGAGCGACTGAAAGGAACATGCGCGAAAATTTTGCGCGGCAATCTCCCTGAACCCTCTGTGCTGAACAGACTGCGCTTCCGGTATACCTGTCCCGCTCGCGAGAAGGGGACCTACCTTCCGCAGTGGCTTTGGGATTCATGTTTTCACGCGATAGTGTACCGCTGGTTCGATCCCGACATGGGGTGGGAAGAGCTCCAGAGTCTCTTAGTGCACCAGCTCGCGGAGGGACCCGACGCAGGCATGGTGCCGCACATGGCGTACTTGGCTGAGAATGACGCGACTACAGCGCAAACACTCTTCGGCGAGCGCGATCGCAGCACAATCACACAGCCACCACTCATCGCGGTGGCGACATTAGAACTCTACCGAAAGGCGCCCGATAGGGCTGCCCTCGCTTCAATCTATCCGAAAATCCTCGCATTTCACGATTGGTTTGACCGGCGTCGCGACGAGGATCACGATGGGCTTGCAGCCATTATCCATCCCTGGGAAAGTGGATGGGACGCGTCGCAACGCTGGGATGAGCTCATGGGACTGCGCGCCCGCTCACAGGAAGATCTGCGCGAGCTCGAACGCCGGAGAATCAAGCTTATCGAACTAAGCGCTTCACACGCCTACGACGCGCGGGAGATCGCTCAAGACCCAGAGGGCTTTTACGTTGAGCCTGTAGATTTCAATGCGATCCGCGCTGCTGATCTCACCGCGTTGGCCGAAATCGCGAGGGAATTGGGAGCGCGCGTTGAGTCTGATGATATTGAGTCTCGGGCTGCAGGGGTACGAACTGCAATCCGTCAGAAGATGTTGTCGCGCGAGAGTGGCGCAATATTCGCCCACGATTTGCTCGGCGCAGAAGAGCGGCCAAGCGGAATCCACCATGCGGGCATATTCACACTGTTCTTTGGCAAGTGCCTGACATCCGAAGAGGCGGGCGCCCTCAGCGCGGCGCTCTTTGATCCTGAGGGCGGATTTGCATCGCCATATGCGGTGCCTTCGACATCTCGAAACGAACCTCTCTATAACCCGAGTGAGTATTGGCGCGGCAATGTATGGTTGCCAGTGAACTGGCTCATCTGGAAGGGGCTACGCGCATATAAAAGAGAGCATGAGGCGCGAATAATTGCGGACAGCAGTCTGGCGCTCGTGCAGAAGTCGGGCTTCTGCGAATTCTTCAATCCTGAGACAGGAGATTGCGGCACAAAGTATGGGCAACAGTGTCCAAGTACGCAGAGTTGGTCCACCATAGTACTCGACATGCTGATGGGAGACGCGGATGAATAAGTCGAAATTGACACGCATCAAAGAACTCCTCAAGTTCATCTATGGCAACGATCAAGGAGCAGCGACATACGACGCGCTTCTTCGGCTTATTCCCGGGAATCTGAAGCGGCAATCCGTAGAGCAGGGCGCTGGCATTCTACACGAAGGGCTCTCAGAAAAGGACGCATGCCTCATTACTTACGGGGACATTCTGCGTCCACCCAGAAGAGCGAAGGATGGCGAACGAGAGACCGCGCTCGCACATCTCAGAGACTTCCTTGAACGCTGGAATCGAGGGAGCTTCAGCTATCTCCATATACTTCCCTTTCATCCTTACTCTTCGGATGACGGATTTTCGGTGATTGACTATCGGAAGATCGATTCGAATCTCGGGAACTGGGACGATATCGGCGCCCTTGCTCAAAACCAGAAACTCGTGTTCGACCTGGTGCTCAACCACGGCAGCGTGGAGAGCGAATGGTTCCGAGATTTTCTCAGCGGCGAACCTTCGCGCCGGAACTGGTACATCACGAGGCCCTCTGATTTTGACGATTCCGTGGTGTTCCGCCCCCGGACGCACCCGCTGTTGACTGAATTTACCAAGACTAATGGAGAGCGTATCCGTGTGTGGACCACTTTTAGCGCAGACCAGGTCGATTACAACTTCGCAAATCCGGAAGTGCTACTCGAATTTATCAGGATTTTCTTTGAATATGTACAGCATGGAGCACGCATACTGCGACTCGACGCTATCGCCTACATCTGGAAGCAAGATGGCACGGACTGCATTCATCATCCAAAGACGCATGCGATCGTCAAGCTCCTCCGCGCCCTGATCGATTATCTTGAGCTCGATCTCCTGATCCTCACCGAAACCAATGTCCCGCACGACGAGAACATCTCCTACTATGGCGATGGCGATGAGGCGCACCTGGTGTACAACTTCGCACTACCGCCCCTCGTGCTGCACGCGGCGGTGTCGGAGGACGCGTCGCCGCTTCGAGATTGGGCGCGAACCCTTCCGCAATCCGGGGAAGGCCCTGTATTCTTCAATTTTCTTGCGAGCCACGATGGAATAGGGCTTTTGCCGGCCAAAGGTCTGATCGACGATGAGCGTTTCCGTGAGACCCTCTCGACGGTGCTGGAGCGAGGTTCGCTTCTTTCTTACAAAGGCACGAAAGATGGCCAGGTGCCTTACGAGATCAATTGCTCCTATCTGAGCGCGGTAGCGCCGGCATCTCTAGGTGGGGCGGGAACCCGGGCTAGGGTTTTTCTCTGCTGTCACGGAGTGCTCTTCGCTCTCGCCGGGCTTCCCGCCGTATACTTCCACTCATGGATTGGCTCCGAACAGTGGACCGAGGGGCCTTCCATGCTGGGTTACAAACGGGCCATCAATCGGGAGAAGCTCCCGATCGATGAAGTCGAAGCCGAACTACGCGACAGGGACAGCCTGCGTGCAGCGGTCTATGATGGTTTTTCAAAGATGCTCACCTTCCGCAAAGAAGAGGCCGCATTCTCGCCTTACGCACCTCAGACCATCCTGCCGGCTGAAGAGCAGATTTTCGCGGTCCTGCGAGGTCCCGACCGCTTCGGTCGGCGCGTGCTCTGTGCACAGAACTTTGGGAGCAAGAGGGCGAACCTCGGGCTTGAGAATGTGCCCGATTCAGGGGTTTTGAGGGGGCTTCCCGACCTGGAAACGCAAAAAGGCAGCGAAGAGCCCAACAAGCTTGTTCTTGGGCCGTGGGAGACGCGGTGGATAGGCTATGGGGGCGGCAGAGACATAGCCGAGCTCAGAATATGAAGAAGATATAAATATCCCGTGGGGCAGGCTGTATCTCTAAGAGGTATAAAAGACGGAGATGTTTCATATGTTCCGCCTCAGTCCGGAAGCGAACGAAGTCGAATCGCAGTGAGAAAAAACTTGACAGATCAGAAAACAGGGCATATGCTTAGCAATGTGTGAAAAAAATTGCGGCAAATATTTTCACCCACATGGAGTTTTTATGCATGACTATGCCTTGATGATAAAAGTGACCGAGCTTTATTACTACAAAAAATTACAGCAGAAACAAATCTCAGAGATGCTTAGGATCTCCATCGCCACAGTCTCCAGAATTCTTTCGGAAGCTCTCAACTCCGGGCTGATAGAAGTAAAAATCGTCGATGTTGAACATAAAACGGCCAATCTCACGCGCGCGATGAAAGATGCCTATGGCTTGAGCGATGCAATAATCGTCGCGACGCCGGACAGCCCGAACGCCGAGTATTTGAAGAAACTCCTGGGCAAAGCGGCCTGCGATTATCTGATGGACCAGGTTCTTCCCGGATCTGCGATCGGCATGGGACCGGGCAGCACGATGTACGAATTTGTGGAGGCAATCGATCCGCGCCAGTTCAGATCGGGAATTACGCTCATACCGCTTATGGGAGGATGGAGCATAGGTGGCCTGGCGTATGAAGTGAATAGGCTCCTGAGTACTGCGGCATCGAAGCTCCACTGCGATTTTTCGCTCATGCCTTGTCCCGCACTGCTTAGCAGCGAAGAGTTGAAAAATAAGCTCATGCGCGAACCGCTTATTGAAGAGATCCTGCATAAATGGGATTCGCTGGATATGGCGGTATTCTCCCTTGGTGGAGAAGTCGAGGCTTCCAGCTACCCGCAGCTTCGAAAGAGTGAAGTGCTTTTGGCGGATATCAAGAAGGAAGGGGCTGTCGGAGACATTTTGGGTCGTTTCATCGACAAATCCGGCACTGTTCTCAACAACAACATCAATAAACGAATGATGTCAATTCCCGTAGAAAAATTAGCAAATATCCCTATGAGGATCGGTATCGCCGGCGGAGCTTCCAAGATCAGAGTTCTGCAGTCTGCACTAAAATCTAAAATAGTCAATGTAATAGTCTCTGACGCTATTACGTGCGAAACAATTCTTGCAATGGAGGAGAGAGACCATGAGTGAGGCATTCGCTGTGCTCGAAAAAATCGTGAATGTGAAGAAGCCGGTGTTTGGAATGGTACATTTCCCTGCGCTTCCCGGCACACCAATGTTCGATGTCGCAGGCGGGCTGAAACGAGTTCGAGATATTGCACTGAGAGATGCCGAGGCGCTCGCCGAGGCTGGGTTCGACGGTTTCATGTTCAGTAATGAGGGGGACAGACCCTATTTGTCCGATGTCTCCAAGTACACGGTGGCCGCAATGACGCGACTCGTTTCCGAGATCAGCCAGAAGTTCGGAAAGCCTTTCGGAGTCTCCGTGCTCGCCGATCCTCTCGCCGCGATATCCGTTGGGGAAGCAGTAGAAGCGAATTTTGTGAGGATCTTTCTATCGTGGGTCTTCGCGTCCGATTGGGGCATAGTTAGTCCTGACGCGGGAATGCTACAGCGATACAAAATGCAGTTGGGTTCGAAATTGGCCATATTCGCGAACATATCTGGTCATACTGCGCCTCTTGGCAATCGAAGCACCTACGATATCGCACGCGGTGCAATAAAATTTGGTTTGGCGGACGCGGTCTGTCTCGCAGGAACGACCGCCGGCAGTGAAATAGATATTGCAGATTTAGAGCAGGCCAGAAATGCCGCGGCGGGAACGACACCGGTGGTCATCGGCACTGGAGTATCCATTGAAAACCTCGAGTCCATGTACCCCTATGGCGACGCGTTCATCGTGGGCACATCGCTCAAAGTCGATGGGGACACCTTCAGACCGATCGACCCCGAGCGGGCCAAGATATTTATGAAGAAGATCAGGTCCATGAGAGGGCAGGCATAAAGGATATCCTATGGAAAGTCTTCGGACGGAAGGTCTGTCAAAACAGTTTCCCGGAGTACTGGCGCTCCACAATGTCGACTTCGATCTCAAAAAAGGAGAATTACACGCCATCGTTGGCGAAAATGGTGCAGGGAAATCGACTTTTGTAAAAATACTCGCTGGCGTCTATCAGCCGACTTCCGGTAAAATCTTTCTTAAAAATTCAGAAATGAGATTCCCTTCTCCGAGAGAAGCTTCTTCGTACATAGGTGTAGTGCATCAGGAAAGAGAACTGATTCCGTTCTACTCTGGTATAAACAATTTATTTCTCGGCCAGGAAATGAGCTCGCTTGGATTCTTGAGAAAGAATGAGATGAGAAAGAAAGCCTTGGATTTCATGAAGAAATATGGGCTCGAACTCGATATGGAGAGTCCAGTTTCCAGTCTGGGCAGCGGCATGCAGGAAATGCTTTCGATATTGAAGATACTTTTCCGCTCGCCAGAGATCATCATTTTTGATGAGCCCACAGCTCCCCTCAGCATAAAAGAGTGTGAGACACTTTTCAAACTGATACGCGATTTGAAGGAGTCCGGTACTTCCATTATCTATATCACTCACCATCTATCGGAGGTGATGCGGCTTGCGGATAGAGTGAGTGTTCTCAGAAATGGCGAGAAAGTGAAAACCGTGAAGGTGTGCGACATCAATGAACAGGAAATTATCAAGCTGATGATCGCGAAGGACCTTGGGCAGCAGTACCCGAAGACATTCCTAACCCCTGAGCGCGAGATGTTACGGATCGAATTCAAGAAGATGGGAAAATCGAGGATCGCGGCGAATCAAGGTACGGACAGTGTCATCATTCATTCGAAGGAAATTGTTGGATTTGCCGGCTTGGTCGGTTCGGGGAGATCTAAATTGGCGAAAACGGTGATGGCTGGACCCGCGGAGGATTCTTTCATGGTGACTCTTGAGAGTTCTGCGTTTGTCCCGAAGAATCCGGAATTTGCCATCAAGAATGGCATCGTTATGATCCCGGAAGACAGGAGGAACGAGGGCCTCATCCCCACTTTCGACGTGAAAGAGAACCTCTCATTTTCAAGGCTCTCTTATCTTTCCAGGTTGGGATTCCGGAGCGAGAAGAGAATTAATGCCCGCTGCGCAGAGATAATCAAGGACCTTTCGATCAAGGTGTTCTCGCCTGCCCAATCGGTCGGGACGCTGAGCGGTGGCAATCAGCAGAAGGTATCCTTGGGGAAGTGGTTCGATGCGAACGCGAAATTGTGGATCTTCGATGAGCCAACCCAGGGGATCGATGTGGAAACGAAGAGCGAGATCTACCGGATCATGGAGCGGCTCGCGTCGCAGGGGGCAGGCATCTGGTTTATCAGTTCCGATCTGCGGGAGCTGCTCGCGATTTCCGACAGAATCTACGCAATGTACCAATCATGCGTCGTGGGCGAGTTCGAAAGGCCATTCGACAGCGAAAAAATCCTGCAAGCCATGCTGGGCAGGAATGCCGAGAAAACTGCTGAGGTGCTTCCATGAATGTGAATAAATTCTTTACCCAGTTTGGGACAGTGATCGCCCTTGCGCTACTGTTTCTCGTGTTTGCGATAGTCGTCCCCGGATTCATTGAGTCAAACAACCTGATCAATATCCTGACTCAGATCGCGCTGCTCATGATCATCGCGCAGGGCTTCACCATGGTGCTCATTGTGGGTGAGCTCGACCTTTCGTTCGCGAATCTGGCCAGCCTGAGCAGTGTGCTCGTGGCAGGGCTCATTATCCACGGAATGAATCCGCTAGTCGCCATCTTTCTGGTCTTGCTGGGAGGTGTGGCCTTCGGCACGATGAATGGAACCCTTGTGACGAAGGTGGGAATTCCCTCCCTGATTACAACCCTCGCCACGGGGATTGTTGCCAATGGTCTTATCTATATGTATACGAAAGGGGTTTCGTTCTACTCGGGTCTACCCCCAGGCTTCCTGTATCTCGGACGAGGACGCATCGGCGCCATACCTGTGCTCGTCATAATAATGCTACTTGATCTTGCGGTATTTCACGTGTTTGTGAACAAGACCGTCGCGGGATCGAACCTGAAAGCGACGGGAGGAAATGCGAGCGCGGCATACATCAGCGGCATCAATATCAAATTCTACAAGGTGCTCGGGCTGGTCATCTGCAGTTTTTCCGCGGCGTTGACCGGTATCCTGTTGACCGCGCGGCTCGGTGCGGCGAATCCGGAAGGGGCTGGCGGATTTCTCATGGAAGGCTTCGCGATCGTCCTGCTTGGCCAAACAGTCTATACAGTGGGGCGGGCAAGCCCAATCGGCACATTTGTCGGCGCCCTTATCATCGGTGTCCTGAACAATGGGCTCACGCTCATGGGTGCCCAATACTTTACGCAGGATATCGTAAAAGGTCTCATCATCATTCTCGCGGTGGTTATTTCATCCATTCAGTCTAAGCGAATGGGTGCATAGCAATATTGTTCGAAGGAGGAGCATATGAAGCGACATTTTATGTTTGTGTATGCGGTATTGCTGACATTCAGCCTCATCTTCTCAGCGGCCGCACAAGGGCTCACCGTAGGGTTCATCGCCACGAACTTTGCGAACGAGGCCACCGCTAGAGCGGCGAACGCGTTTGAAAAGTACTCGAAGGCAAAGGGCTGGAATCCGATCATGCTTAATTCCGCAGGATCGGTGAAGACGCAGGCCGACCAGCTGCAGAACCTCGTCCAGAGAAAGGTGCAGGCCATCGTTCTCGCGCACGCACACCCTCTCGAAGTGCAGGATGCGCTCAATGAGGCGTTCAAGGCGGGGATTCCCGTCATCACCATCGATTCGGGCTATGTCGATGGAGTGGTGGCGGACATCACGGCGGACAACTTCGTTATGGGCGCGAAGATATCAACATACTTCATGGATAAATTGGGAGGGAAAGGGAATATCATCGTCATCAAGTTCGAAAAGCACTACGGTACCCGCCGCAGAGGCAAAGTGTTCGATGTCGAACTTTCCGAGTATCCTGGAATCAAAGTGCTCGGCGAATATACGATTACTTCGCCGCAGACATTCCTTGCCGATACCCGCAACGCCATGGAAACCTTTGTCACACGGTTCGGCGATAAGATCGATGGTGTGTGGTGCGCGTTCGATGCGCTCGCGTATGTTGCTGGAGATGTGATCCAGGAACATGGGCTGAAGAATGTCATTGTGACCGGTGTCGATGGCAACAAAGAGACTTTCACCAGGATAAAAGATGGTAAAATGACCGCTACTATCGCCCAGCCCTTCGAGGATATGGCCGCCAAGGCTATTGAACTGGTAGACAAGATCGTAGTCAAGAAGCTACCAGTTGCGCAGGCTGCTCCCCTGAAGATTATCTACATGGATGCGCCTCTCGTAGACAAGAATACCTTGCCATAATAACGCTTGAGATAAGAGCTTCCCCGGCGTTCTCCGGTTGTGAGGCGCTGGGGGAACTGCTATTTTGAAATCGTCGGAGCGGAGCAAGCGACATGGCAATCTATTTGGGATTCGATTTCGGTACTTCATCAATAAAAGCCGCAGCAATTGATGATTGCGGTGCGCTTTTGAAAAATATAGCTATTCCGATTTCCATGGAATCTCCCCGCCCGGGATTTTTTGAAATAGACGCAGAGCGTCAGTGGTTCAATGGATTCCTGCATGCTATTAACAAACTCGGTGCGGAGATTGTATCACGCGCTGAAGGAGTGTGCATAAGCTCCGTCTGTGCGAGCTTCGTGCCCATCGATGCCGCGCGCAAGCCGCTCCGCAACGCGATCCTCTATGGGATCGATACGAGGGCTGCACGGCAGATCGATCGACTTAACGCCTCCCTTCCGAAGGAAACCATGGCCTCTGTGTGCGGTTCCGGATTCACCTCCCACTCGATTCTGCCCAAGATACTGTGGCTGAAAGAGAATGAACCTGAAATCTTTAATCAATCGAAGTATTTCGTGGAGAGTTCAAATTTCGTCGCCTCATGGCTGACAGGCGAATATGTGTGGGACAGGCCAACCGCGGCGGGTGCACACCTGCTCGATATGCGCAATGGAGAATATCCCGGCGAACTGTTCGCCCAGCTCGGGATAGATCTTCAAAAATTTCCTCCTCTGCGGTCTCCCCTCGAGCGTCTCGGAGCGGTCAGAAAAGATGCAGCCTGCCTGACGGGGCTCCCCGCAGGGATACCAGTAAGTGTGGGGGCCTGCGATATCAACGCGGAAGCTTTCGCATGCGGAGCGTTCGACCCAGGAAGCCTTCTTTTTGTGTTTGGTTCGACAGTTTCAACGCTCTACACGACCGGAACCTACAGTGAGATACCCGGCTTTCTGACAGGACCATCCATTCTGCCGGGGACCTACCGATTGGGTGGCGCAACTTCATCGGGCGGACGCTATCTGGAGTGGCTCAACAGAACGCTTGGATTCGACGAGAGGACGGCCGAAATCGATCCATCGCGGAAGAGCGACTTACTTATGGTTCCTTTCCTCGACGGCGCGCGTCTTCCGTACCAGAACACTGAGTATAGAGTGCTGTGGTATGGTATGAGCAGCGCGACTACAAAGGAAGATTTCTGGCGGGCGGGTGCTGAGGCGATGGGATGTGAAATATATGATCTCTGCGGGAAATTGTCAAAAATAGCATCCGTCCCTTTATTTGCGCATATCTCTGGCGGGTTGACCTCCAACCCGGCATTCGCGCACATTATCGCGAATGTGACAGGGCTTACACTGAAAAGATTTAAGCGGACAAACGCGGCATATGGTGATGCGCTGATGGCTCTTTCACTCCAAGAGGGTCTTGATACGGCAAGATCGATTTTGGAATCAAAGCGCAGAGATAAAGAAGAAGTCGAGATCTTCGAGCCGGATAGGGATCTTTTCCGAGCCTATGAGAAGAAGAGGACCATGTATGCTTCCGCGCTTGCGTGGATTTCGGAAGTGACCGCATGATAATGCTGCCATAGTGCAGACCAGCGCATAAAAAATTTTAAATCTTCTTCACCGCGGGCATGTCGCGAGGGTTAGGCGCTTTGACCACGAAGAATTCGAGGGTTTCGCTGCCCTCGTTGCGGATGGCCATCTTGGTGTTAAAAGGCACCGCGATGACGTTCCCCGCTGGATACTGGTGGGCAGCGCCGTCTTCTAGACTGAGGCTCAGCGTACCGCGCACTACAATCTGGTACACATGTGAGTTGGCGACATGGACGGGGACCGTGCCGCCCGGCTGTACAACGATATGATTGATGTTCACATGTTCATCGTCGATAACTTTTTCCATAGTAAAATCGTTAGTTTGTGTAAATTGATAAAGGTGTTCGATCATGGTGTGCTCCTTGCTCTATAATATGCGGGTGTTTTCAAACTGGGTCCAATTCTGCCAGGATTCTCAGGACGGCGAGCGCTTGGTGCGATGCCACGAGCATGACCCGCGGGGCGCACACTCCGGTTTCGGAATCAGAGGGTGTTGAGAAATCGCCACAGGCGACGATTCGTTCAGCCAGCGATGCGGTGCGGATGGTATTGGCGGGTGCGATGCCGCCAAGTCCGGAGGCAGTGACGAGCCAGGGCGCAGATCGGCGCCCCAGGAACCAGTTCATGATCATCGATTTCGTCGCCACGTCATCAACCGCTTCGACCACGACTTTGCAGTTCGCGCCGAAGGCGGAGAGGTCGGATTCCTCGATGCGCCGCGGCCAGAGGTCGAGCTCGATTTCGGGGTTGATTTTGCGCAACTGAGAAGCCAGCGCTTTGGTTTTGAGGAGGCCGATGTGGCCAGGCGAGTAGTGCTGCCGATTGAGGTTTTCGGGCTCGACGCAATCAAAATCGGCAAGTCGGAGCGCCCCGACGCCCGCCCTCGCGAGCATCATCGCAACGTTCGACCCAAGCCCCCCGAGCCCCACAATTCCCACCCGCGCGCCACCAATGCCTCCCAGCTCGGGCGGGTTGCGCTTAAGCCAACCTGTTATGGCGCCCTGCGCACTAATTCCGCGCCCTCTGCCTGCGTCGCCGCCACCCGCTGGCGCCGCCCAAGACCGCCTACGCTTGCCGCGCTGATTCTCGCCCGTCCCATACACCGCGGAGCCCACGCTCAGCCTCCCCCCACGGGCAGGTAAATAAAGACTCGGTCGCCATCTTTCAGCGCTCGGTCCTGGGCTGAACGCTCGCCGTTCACGATAGGAATGATAAATTTGCGGTAGGGCCCAGTCAGCTTGAAGCGGTCGAGGATGTCGGCCGCGCACGTACCCTCGGGAAACTCGACGATCGAGCCAGATTTGACATCTTCAATTTTAAGAAAGCCGATGTACTCGACGGTAATTTGCATGTGCTGCTCCGCTGGAAATTTTCAGTGATGCGCCATTCGAAGTCAAGGAGGAACATGTTTTTGTTCCGCAGTCCCGTCCGCGCTCGGGCGTAGCATGCACAGGGGGCAGACTCAGCGAGTTCGCGCTTTTCGTCATTGTGGGCAACGAGCGCTTTGCGTTTTATGCTCTCTATAGGTTCTCAATTACCATGCATTCATTACATCCTCGGCGAGGCCGAGCATCCGGTCCACCTGGAGGGTGCGGCCGTCTTCGAGTATGATTTTCCCAGAGTAGTACCCGAAGAGCTGATTCTGACGCGACGAGAGCACGAAAACCTTGAAGTTGCTGTGGCGGTTCAATACTGGCTCGAAAGTCATTTCAAATCGTCTATCGCTGCTTGTGATAGTCCATGGCGCGAGATAGTTCGCGGGGTCGATTTTGAACTCGATTTCTTCGAGCTTGTGGGCTCTTCCATTGTAGAAGACCATATTTTCAGACGCGGGAGTTCGATCGGAGAAACCGTAACCGAGATTCCAGCCTAAGGATACGCCTTCATGGAGTCCTGAAGCCGAGCCCCAGAACCACCGATTCTTATAGGTCCAGTATCCTCTGCCCCAATCGAGCACTCCGAAAGCATCGCTCGGCTCGAATGGGAAATGGTCGCTGCCGACCACGACCTCGCCACGCGCGGGCATGCAGTTGATTTTCTGATTGTAGTAAAAGGCGCGGCGGTTTTCTTTCCAGGACGTGGCGATGTTCATGGAGTCGGCACGAGGGTCCTGTATTAGCCTGAGGTCGCACCTGAGCCCCTTGCCGCCACCGAAGGTCGGGCAATCCGCGAGAATGTGCCGCTCTCCCTCGCTGATCTCGTAACTGATACTCATTTTGTTGTCGCGGAAGTGGATATCGCCGCGCGCCGAAGTGGGCGCGAATCCGAGCTTGCCCCGCGTGAGCAGCGAGAGGCTGTCGAGGGGCTCAAAGGTACGCGCGTTGAAATCGAGCCACACGACGCTCGAGAGCCCTGCGTAGCCAAGATCAGATATTGTCAGCGCGATGCCGTAGCCGCGGCTCTGCGAAAGCACGCAGTAGTAATCCCATTCTTTGATACGGTACCAGGGTGCCTTAATGCGCGACCTGTCGTAGCGCCAGAATGGGCGCCGAGCCCATCCTTCCTCAACGAGGTGCCCCTGGTCGTCCAGCAATTCGATACTCGATGTTATTTCGTGTTGACTCATGAGCTTATGATAGTCGAATGCTGGGTCAAGTCAATTGAAGCCCTACAATCACTATTCAGCATTCCAAAATATCGAGGCTGTCGCCGAAAGCCGAAAGATCGGTATCTGTGTATCGATCCACGAGCTATTTGGTTTTTCGAGCTCTAATTCCAGAATTTTTTGTATATTGCTACGAACCTTGTATATAGGACGGCCAAAGTCTGGGAAGGAAGATTACTGTAAGGCATACACGGGAAGATTTTCAGGCCTTTTCGTGAGTATTGGTGTAGGGTGAGGATTCACAGGGTTCGGTGATGGACGCGTCGTGGGGCTTAGCGTCAGCATCAGCGGCGAGCGGAGTTTCAGGCGTGGCCGCTTGATCGCCAGCAGGTGGCATTGCGCTTGCCGGCACGGCTGTAGCGACAGCTTCAGGCGCGGCAGTCGATGCCGCTCCCGCGGCCTTGCCCGCGGGACTGGTCGTATCTACTTTGGCTTGGGCATCATTTGTTTCCTCAAGCGCCGCTGCCTCTTCGATGTCCTTCACGAATTGGTCCTTGGTGGCGACAATTTCCGTGTATATTTTCTTTACCTTCGAGTAGAGCCTTCCGAGCTTACGAAAGAGAGCGGGGAGGTCCTTGGGATGAATAAAGATAATCGCAACGCAGAGAATCACCGCAAGTTCAGACCAGCCGATCCCGAACATCAGCCTTCCCCCCAGCGAAGAATTTTCGCCACAAGAATGGCAAGAAAATAAAGTACTACCAAGGGAGCGGCGATCGAGAGCTGACTCACCGGATCCACCGACGGAGTGATGATGGCGGCGAGCACCACAATACCCACGATAACAAAGCGGCTCGCTTTGAACACCGACTTCCGCTTGATCACATTCAGCGCCAACAGAATTTCGAGGATGAGTGGCGCCTGAAAAGTAATGATCGCCCAGAGTAGGAAGGAGAGCACATAACCGATGCTTTGCTGATAATTGAGGAGTAAACCCACGTCCTTGGGGATAAAGACGCTGTTGGTCAGGAAATTGATCGAAAACGGAATTATGCGAAAATACGCGAGATACGCGCCGAGCGCGGCGAGGAAAAAGCTAATGATGAGCCCCACCACGATGATGCGGCGATACTTCTTGTCGATACCAGGGAATACAAACTGTATGATGTTGATGAGGTGCACCGGCAGCGACAGGATCACGCCGAAAATGGCGGCTGTCTTCAGCTGGACGATGAATCCTTCGGCGATTGAATTGGCAAAAAGTTTCATGCCCAAGCCGCTCTTGATCGATTCAAACTGAACGGTGAATAGATCGATGATATTTTTGTAGAACACAAGCGCGACAATGGTCGCCACGACGAAGCAAATAAGTGAGACAAAGAACCTATTCCTCAATTCAGCGATGTGATCGAGGATGGTCATTTCTTTGTCGGGATTCGCGTCTCTTTTCGCCATAGTGCAGGGTAAATTTATGCTTTCTTGTTCTCTTCGGAAGAGGTTTCGCCCTTCTTATCGTCGTCTTTGCCGCTGAAACCCTCTTTCGCTCCCTTGTCGAATTCCTTCTTCGCCTGTCCGAGCGAGCGTGCGAACTTCGGAATGGCGCTCGCACCGAAGAGGACAAGAATTACCAGCGCGATGATGAGCAGCTCGTTAGTTCCAATCATAATTGCACCTCCCATTTGCCCCCTGAGCAACACTATTAGTGTATGTCATCAGCAGTCTTATCGCAAGGAGTCAATAGTTTTTTATCTTAATCCGCCGAGGGCTCGCGGCACCTCAGCACTCCGGGCGTGGATAAGGGCTGTGGTGAGTGGCCTTTGCGCCGTGCGCAATGCTGTTCGGGCTCTTCCACATCATGTATGTGCCCTGGTTCACCGAGTTACTTCCGAATATGTTCATGAAATGAAAAATTTTGAGGGCATGGGCGAGCGGTACTCTTTTTGATATTCTTTCGTCCATGCTCAAGAATGAACTGATTGTTGTGCACGGCGGCGATATCGCCTCGATGACGCGCGAGGCACTCGCCGCTGCCCGCATCGAGACATTGATACCCTCAGGCGCGCACATTGCCCTCAAACCCAACCTCATTGTGGCAAAACCGGCTTCCTCCGGCGCGACGACCCACCCGGAGATAGTCGGTGCTATCATTGAATATTTACGCGAGCATGGATTCGAACGCATTTCGATTATGGAAGGCTCATGGGTGGGCGATAGTACTTCGCGGGCTTTTATCGTTGCGGGGTACGCGGAGCTGTCGAAGCGCCTTGGCGTACCTCTTATCGATCTTCAGCAAGATTCATGGAAACGCTACGACGCGGGCGGCGGCCTTAAGATCGCGGTGTGCGACCAAGCTATGGCTGCCGACTTCATCATTAATCTTCCCGTGGTAAAGGGACACTGCCAGACTACTGTGACCTGCGCGCTGAAGAACCTCAAAGGCTGTATGCCCGACGATGAAAAATCGAGATTCCACGAGCTTGGGCTCCACGAGCCCATCGCACGGCTGAACCGCGTACTCAAGCCAGGCTTTATCCTCGCCGACGCTATCTGCGGCGACCTCGATTTCGAGGAAGGCGGCAATCCCGTGTCGATGAATCGTCTCGTGGCTGGTCTCGACCCAGTGCTCCTCGACGCCTACGCGTGCAGGATCATGGGACACGATTCCGAGGAAGTCGCGTACATCGGGTTGGCCCAGCGATACGGCGTTGGTTCAGCCGACCTCACGTCAGCGAAAATCATCGAGCTCGGCGACAAAGAGGCCGCTCCGAACCTTTCCGCGTGCAGCGGGCGTGTGCGGGCTCTCGCGGCGCGGATTGAGGAGCGATCGGCCTGTTCAGCCTGCTACGCTGCCCTCGTGCACGGCCTCGCTCGTATGGAGGAGCGCGGGCTCTTGAAACGGCTTGATGGCGCGTTGGACGGGATGCGAGCCCCGCGCGTGGCGATCGGCAGGGGTTTTCGAGGGCAGAAGTACGAAGGGGTGGGATGCGGTGTATGCGCACGCGGGGCGAGCGATTGGGTAAAAGGCTGTCCGCCCGATGGCGCGTCGGTCGCCGCCTTTCTGGAGAAGGTTGCGCGCGGCTAGCTCGCCCACGTTAATCTGACACGCACTGATATTAAAGGACCTGAGAGGCGCGCCACCTAAACGCGCCCGATACTCCGGGCGTCAGCCACGCCCTCTCAAGCGCCTACACGCTCCCGTTAGTATCGAATAAACAAGTATATCGAACTCACCACAATCGACACGAGCGTGAAAATAATTCCATATTTTGTGAAGTCCCAAAAACTGATGGGGTGACCGCTCTTGTTCGCCAAGCCAGCGGAGACCACATTTGCCGACGCGCCGATCAGCGTGCCATTGCCGCCAAGACAGGCGCCCAGAGAGAGAGCCCACCACAGCGGTCTAATCGCTTCGGGCCCGAGGTGATTGCCGACACCCTGCAAAAGTGGGATCATCGTCGCTACAAATGGAATGTTGTCCACCACGGACGATAAAATCGCCGACACCCAGAGAATCGCGATCTGCGCGAATTTAAGACGATTACCGATTGTGGTGATGAGCCAGTTTGATACCAACCCCATCACTCCAGCATCGACGAGAGCTCCAACGACAATGAATAGCCCCACGAAGAAGAAGATCGTGCTCCACTCGAGCTCGGCGAAGAGACGCTCGACATCCTTGCTGCCGGAAAGAATCATGAGTAGCACCGCACCGGTCATCGCGATGGTCGCGGGTTCGAGATTCAGTAGTGAGTGGAAGAGCAATGTGATGATGACGAGCCCCAGGACAGTGAGCGATTTTACAAGCAAAGGCTTATTCTCGATCGCCTTCGTCTCGTTAAAATTCATGATGCGCGCTTTGCGCTCGTTGGTCACCTGCATTTTTTTCTTGAAAATCAGCATGATGATCAATGTGTTTACTGCGAGGATGATGAGAACCACAGGCGCCAGATTGATTAGAAAATCAGTAAACGACAGATGCGCCGCGCTGCCGATCATAATGTTAGGCGGGTCGCCGATAAGCGTTGCGGTGCCGCCGACATTGGAGGCGATCGCCTGCGTGACAATGAAAGGTGTGGGTGAGAGGCCGAGCTCAACCGCGATGAGGATTGTAATCGGGATGATAATAAGCACTGTCGTCACATTGTCCAAGAAGGCCGAGATAATCGCGGTAGTGAGAGAAAGCAGAATAATGATAGCAACAGGCTCACCACGCGCAAATTTGGCAATCTTAATCGCGATGTATTGGAACACACCCGTCTGCTTGGTAATTCCCATAATAACCATCATACCAATGAGGAGGAAAATCACGCTGAGATCGATGTGGCCGAAGGCTTTAGTTTGATCGCTTATTCCCAAAACGACGGTGAGCATGGCGGCAAACAGGGCCACAGCCGTTTTATTGATGATTTCGGTGGTAATCACGACATATAGCGCACCGAAAATCACGAGTGAGAGTATCATGTGAGAATTCATAACTGCTCCAGTTTCAAACGCGGATCACGCGCGCAGGATTTTATTGAGAATATCCATCGCCGAGACAACCCCGACGATTCTGCCCGCATCCAGCACCACGTAGTGGCGTTTGATATTCTTGGTCATGAGAAAAGCTGCCTCGATCACCGAAGTGGAAGGCGAAAGACTCGGCGGATTCTTGCTCATCAATGTTTCGACCTTGATGATGTTCTCCCTGGAAAGCAGCTGGGTCATTGGTTCGAGTTCGGAGAGAAAACTCAAGCTTCCAATTCTGAACGCGTAATCGGGGACACCCGCCTTGATGAGGTCGATGATTCCCACTTCGCCGACAAATTTCCCCGCTTCGTCGGTGATAGGAATATAGCGCAGGCCATGTGCGAACATGAGATCGATGAGTTCCTTAAGAGAGGCATCGCGGCGTATCGAGATAACCTCTTTGGACATAATATCGGCGACTGTCAATTCCTTTTTCACTAAGTATCCGGCCTTCTCGAAAATTTCGACAAAGCGGACACCCGACTCGGCGGACAGTAGTTTTTTCATGAAATCGGTATTTTTTGAAGAATCGATGAGGGTCGCAAGGGTATTGAGATAAAGCGTCGATACCGTGTTCGATATGAGAATGACATAGACGATTCTGATCTGAATCTGTTTTCCTTCGATTTGTTCGGAGAAAGGTTTTTTCGGGATAACGACCGCGATAAGAAAGTCGTTGAACGAAGGAATCCGTGCGTGTGGAATGGCGATTCCAGATTCGTAGCTCGTACTGCCGAGTGCCTGTCGTTCGCGGATCCGGGCGACGATTTCATCGCGATGAATCTCGTGCGAATACACGGTCGAGATCATGTCGATCGCCTTTTCAATGGCAGCATCAACGGTGGCAACATCCGCGTCGACCTGGACAAGTTTGGGATCGATGAGATTGGACAGGTTCATGGTGTTTCTCCCTTTTGAATATTTAATACTTTATATATTTAACTAGTTTAGTTCAAGGTTGCGAGCAAGTTTGAAGGGAAGCGCCGTGACGACGGCACTTTTTTACACTCCCACGATCTGGTATTATTATAGTAGATATTCGATGTGTAATTCGAGGTAATTCCAATGAAAATCAAACAGATCAACATCGTGCTTGAGAATACTGCGGGCCAGCTCTACGAACTCGCTTCGGTGCTTCACCGTGCCGATATCGACATTCGAAGCCTCTTCGTCACCGAGGGGCACGAATTCAGCACTATCCACCTCCTCGTCGACAAATTCGACCTTGCGATGAAACTCCTCAAGGAGCATGGATACTTTGTGAACTCTGCCGATGTGTTCGCGCTCAAGGCCGAGGACAAACCCGGCGGCTTCATGAAAGTGCTCGAAGTGCTCCGGGCGAACGGCCTCAACATCGAGTACGTCTACGGCTTCGGCGAAAAGAGCGACAACCACGCCGTCTTCATTTTCCGCATCACCGAGATCGACAAGGCGATCGAGCTGCTCAAGAAGGGCACGGTGGATTACCTTTCCTCCGACACCATCGAGGGCAAAAAGGAAACTTCGGCCTGGAAGCTGATCGAGGATTTCTAAAATGTAAGCGAGGTGCCCCGGTCATTGCGACCGGGACAATCCTCTCATGAATACTGAATCTTACTTTTTCCAGGCTGAAGTAGTAGCGGTCTCTTCGACCATTGTCGACAGAGCCATGTCGGCGAGATGGATCCCATTGAGCCAGTGTTGCTCCGAGAAATCATCAAGAAGCATCTGAGCCGCCATTGTTTTGCCGGCAGCTTTCAGATCGACATAGGCCTTCTCCATAGAGGGCATTTCGGTGAAAAGAGCTTGTTCATAAGGATCAAACACTGCCCTAATCCCATCGTGGTAGGTCTTATAGCAACCAAAAGCGAGCTTTGAGATCGTGAGGAACTTTGAACCAACTTCTGGCGTGGAAAAACGAGAATCGACAGACGTGGTGCCCACATAGAATGGCATAAAGAGGCTGTTGCAGGGCTGATCGTAAGCGTGGATCATAACTCCAAGCTCATTCGGTACATCAGGCCTGGCAATAAGAATTCCAGTCGCGGCAGTCGAACCCTCGAACGCGTGGTGACAGATCGCGCGCGGGAATATCGAAACTTCGATCGTGTCCTTTGTTGGTTGCTGGAGCATCCATTCCTGTCTGTCGTACACATAGTCTGTGCTGTAGTAAGGAATTTGATTCAATTTTAATACCGCGCCGCTTGGAAGCGTATAGGTGTCGTAGTGATCGCGGGCGCAGGGAATAAGCGTCTGAGCCGAGATATTCCCAGCGACGCCTTTGAGAAGCTCCATGGCGCGTTCGTACCGCATTTCAGTGTTGTATAGCGTTTCGACCGCAGGGCGTGAAGCGATGTTATTGTTGTCAGAGGGATAGAGTTCAGTCGTGCCATAGACCGCGCGGAAATTTATCTTTGTGACATCGGCGCCAACCCAACCCATCGACTGGGCATAAGAAATCAAGTCGTGCGAGCAAATTTCATAGTCATCGGTGATCTGGAACTGGTTGGATCTTGCGGTGTACGTGTCTTGATAACGACGGGCAACCCAGCGTTTACCGGTGATCTCGACGATCCAAAGCTCCTGTGGATCGCCAATTTCAAACATGATTGCATTCCAAGCCTGACCATATTTTTCCGTCAATTTGGTGAGGATCTGGACACCTTCGCGTGCGGTTTTTGCCCGTTCAAGCACAAGGCGCACATAATCGTTATCGTGAAGTCCGTTTGTGAATGCGAGTTCATCGCGTGTCGGCGCGTCATTATCGGCTACAATAACCTGGAACTCATTGATGCCCATTCCATAACCCCAGCGACCGGCTGAGCGTGAGCCAATAAAGGAGTAGGTTCGAGATGCCTGGGGGATATCAATGTAAGCGGCTTTGTATATTTCATTCGAAGCGTGGTCGCTCCCATTTTCCTTGACCACTTCGGAGATGGTGTTCGGTCCGAGATCGCGGTTTTTAGAGATGATGCTCCCTTTACCAGCCGCGAGAACAGTGCCGTTGGCGACGAATGTTGTACACTCGCCTACATATCCTGTCATTAATTTATCGGCGGTGTTGTACACCAGGATATCTTCGTAGGGAATACCAGAGGCGTCAGCGACACCATGCATCCACTCCACTTTATCTGGGAGAACCTGAATGGCAAGCGCTTCTCTCGCTCGCGCTGCTGCGAGCACCGCCGCGTAATCCACGCCCCGCTTGAGCGCTGTAACCTTCATCTCCTTAATCTGCTCTTGAATCTGCGACAGTTGCGAAGCGCCGACCGCAAAACCCGCTTGATAGGACGCGCTTTCGGCAGCGCTCAACGGAAGGACAGACAAGAAGAGAGCCAACGCGGCGAAAATCGCGATTCCAATTTTCAACTTCGCGTTCCGTGTACAATTCACTACCATATACACCTCCTATAAATTTCTCGCGAAGAAAGGCTTATTTGATGAGAAGAGCGGGATCCCTCGCGATTAAGGTCAGTATAAACCAGATTATTTTTAGAACACAATTCAGGCTGCCCAATAACCGTCGTATTTAACCATAAAAGTTTTCAAAACGTAATTTCTTTAACCGGATGTATATCGATTATCAGTCACCTGTACATCTCTTTGCCCTGGCAGGAAAATCAGTGCCTTTCATGGGGTCACCTACACGGTGGAGCGGTGTGAATTCTCCTTCTGAACAACCGCGTGGGCGAGAAGAACTGCTGAGGGATGAAGCCAGAGCCGGTTGAATTCCGATTGCACCCAGTAGCACGCTTCGTTCGAATAATCCTCCCACACTAACTTGTAATTGAGCAACCCCCGGGCCAGGTTTCATTCGCTGAGCCAAGAACGCTAGTTCTTTTGCCATCCGCGTAGGTAATTACTCCGGCTTTGCCGTGTATAAGCCCAAACACTTGGTCTGGTTATACCCGCACTTCAAGTTTGGTTCCGCCTTCATCCCGTAGCGTTTTGGCCTTTGCATAGCCACTCTCTGAGGCCATAAAAGAAGTGATCTTTTGCTCAGTCTCTTGGATCACAATGATTCATATTCCGAATTCCATAACCAGCATCGGTTTTACCGGAATCTGAACTACGAGACACTAGATCAGCGATATTGTTCTTTATTTTTTACATATTGTCATTATAATTGACATTTTGTAAAAACAAAGTACAATAAAACCATGATAGCGAGACAAGCGGCGGATACCCTCAAACGTCTTAAGAAGGGTTTCCCGGTGATCTGCATCACTGGTCCGCGACAATCGGGCAAAA
>DYLX01000062.1 GCA_020721875.1 Leptospira biflexa | reverse complement strand
ACCCGTTTATTATCACATTATCAGGGCAAAATGGCAAGTTAATCAGTGGTTAGAGTACATGAAGAACATCAAGAAAACATTAAACAGCTTCGGGATGATGCCGGGGTATTACGTTGTTCGGATTTCTGATGCGTATCGGAAGTGTTCCCATGTGGAAGGAATTGAGAAGTGGTGTCAAAGGCTTGAGGAAATCGGCACGGAACGGGAACCGAGTACATTGGAAGCACAGATTAGAAGCCATTGCTTTGAGTTAGAGGTTATCGATAATCTGTGTCATCATAAATCCGTACATCGTCTCGTTTATGAACCAACACCAATCGATCGTCGTGGCAAGAACTGCGATCTGCTCGTCTGCTCTGAGGTCGGAGACTATTTCGTCGAGGTCAAGAGTTTCAGTCCCGAGCGCTCCTCAAGACCACTCGATTCGGCATATTTCCCAAAACACGCCACTGTAGACTTAGATGAAGCCACGTACTACGACGACTTCTCCGTCCGTAGGCGACTTATCGAACTGGCTGTGGACGTCGAGCAGAAATTCGCTAATTACGAACGAAAAGGTCAAACGGTGCTGGCGGTGCCAACCGGTTTTTACTTAGATTGGTTGCGATACTTTGGTTTCGTTCACATTTATAAATTCAGGCGTGCTAGTGTTTTTGACTATCTAGGTGAAATGTCCATGCATTTCATTAATGACCTTTCGATTCGTTATGAAGACCGTATCGACGAGTTTTGGTCCTTCCACTACACAGGCAATGGAATTGGGGAGGTGTCGCTAGTCGAGGCAACTCGGTGCGAACGTCAGCCGATCCGGCTAGCGCTTTAACAACGGCCTGGAATCCGACGGCAAAAAACGCTTCGCGTTTTCCGCCGCGGTTCATGCCTGCCGTTAGGCGGAGGTGAAGTCAACACGTGACAACTGGCAGCGCCAAGACAAACGAACCCGTGGTGTTCAACGTTCTGCGCGGGGAAGCCGTGGAGCTGACCCCATCAGCGTACGGGACAGTTGGTCGCCTGTTCACCGGAGACGGTGTTGAAGCCGTATGGGTTTCGAAGGAGCATGAGGAAATCGACCCGGGGTGGTTCAGCCAGGGTCGAGTGGACTTGATTCTGGTTGTGCAGGGGGAGCTCAGATTCGAGTTCGAGCGGGATGATTTGGAGCCGCTGCTATTGCGGCCGGGAGACTTCATGATTCTCCCCCCTAACACTCGGTGCCGCGCGTATCGGTGGCCTCGCGACCGGGGTGAGGCCAGCGTCTTTCTGGCCGTCTATCCTTTGGCTGCTTCGCATGGGAGAGGGTAATGAAGGTCGCCCCACGAGCCCGCCTAACCACCGGTTACAGCGGACGGTCCGCTGCGCGGCCCGCCGCTGAACGGGAACGTTATGCCGCATCTGCCGAAGGTAGCCGCGGCAGCCCCAAAGGAGGTAAATCATGAAGGTCTTCGTTGGCATCATTCTCGGCTTCTTCTCGGGCTTCCTGGCTTACATGGCTGCCGCGGCGCTCTTCGTGAGTGGCAAGCCGTCAGGGGCGTTCGTCTTCGTGACGTTTTTCGGTGGGTGGGGCCTCTCCACCTGGGTCATGGTCCGCGGCGCTCGGACGATATCCAAGGTATTCTCTCGAGGGTTTCTCATCGGAGCGGCTGAATGGCTCGCAATGATCCCCGTCAGCCTCGTTCTCAACGGAAAGGTGCTCATGGGAACCGTCGGGCAGGGAGGCGGCACCGATGCTGAGCTGGTAGGTGCGACAATCGGCGCTGGTTTCCTTTTGTCCTTAACGGGCGGCGTGGCCGTCGTGATGGCACTCGTCTGCCTGATCGGGTTCGCTGTCTCGTACTTCATCGGTCGGGAAATGAAGCCAGAATCGGCAACGCCAACTCGAACCTGCCCCGAGTGCGCCGAACTCATCCAAGCGGCGGCGCGTAAGTGCAAGCACTGCGGAGCCGAAATCGCCCAGGTGGATTAGAGATGTGAGCGGCATAACAACAGCATGCAACGGACGGCGCTGCGCGCCACCGCTGGTGCTGAGCGTTCGGCGTCATCATCCGTGCGTGGAACTCGGCCCGCCGCTTCATGTAGGCATCTTCTTCAGCCCGGTACTCTTTGATCTGATGCGCGATGTTTTCGCTTATGTCGCAGCACATCCCGAGGTCATCCACGGCCAAGTACAGGCCGCCGCACGTCTCGCACATGAACCACGGCGCCATCGGAACCTCGTCGCCGTAGATCGATTCCTCGATGTAGTTGCAACGATCCGAAGGCTCTCGCCAGCGTCGGAACTTCATCACTTCTTCTTCGGGTTGAATCTTTGCCCCGCACGAGCAGCACTTCCGCCCGCGCTTCGTTTCAAGAACAGAGAAATCCTTTGCCGGCTCGTAGTACCAATCCGCGCCGTCTGCATCGCAAGAGCACGAAAGGCTCATGTCCTATCTCCCGTAAAAATGCCGCCGAACCATCCGCTCAAGCGGGACCGGGCAAAATGCCGCCCGGCCCCTTAGCTTGATCGTTAGCCTCCCGAACCAGCGCATGACGAAACCGACATGCAGGACTTTATGGCAC
>DYLX01000006.1:42929-65802 GCA_020721875.1 Leptospira biflexa | reverse complement strand
CCGCGCTTTGGAGCGGGCTCGCGGAGAAAGCGGGCCTCGCGCTGTACGACGCGCGGATGCGCTGGCAGGTCACCGCCATAAGGGCGCGCGGCACGGAAGAAGAAAATGGCTCCGTAGCGCAATCGGCGGGTAGCGCGAAACCGAGTGCGGCCTCGAATATTGACACCGCGAGTCTTGACGCGGGGTCCCCTGCGATAGCCCTCGTCGCGATCGACCAATCGAGCCTCAACTGGGTTCAAAATGTGCTGGGACTCGGGTGGCCATGGCCCCGCGAACTCTATGGTCTGATGGCCGGCTATTTGCGCGACGCGCGCGCCCAAGCCTGGGATATTCTCTTTACGGAAGCATCGACCTACGGTCCAGAGGATGATGCGCGCTGCGCGAAGGCGATGTCGGAGGCGGGGAACG
This sequence comes from Leptospira biflexa, assembly GCA_020721875.1. GTDB lineage: Bacteria > Spirochaetota > Spirochaetia > Treponematales > Rectinemataceae > Rectinema. Next base: position 65,394 of record DYLX01000006.1, on the reverse strand, counting down.
TGGCGCTCGCCACTCTCGTCGACAAGACGCCGGTGTTCGACGCAGCAAATCTCGTGCTCGGGCATGTCGTTGCCGATGTAGACAGCGATGGTATCTGCAGAAAATATCGCGTGTGGGTGGATCGTGCTGGGAAAAAGCTGCCGGCATTGGGGTTCGCGGCGCTTGAAGTGGCTGAGCGCGGGGTGCTCAACGTCGACATCGCGCACGGAATTGGCTCGCCCGCTGAAAAATTGCTGAAATTCTTGCCTCGATCCGCCTTCGAGCGCTACAGCGCCGCGCAGATCATCGCGGCGGCAATGCGACCCGACATCTCGAGAGAGAGTGCGGGGCAGAGCACGAATGTACCCATCGATCTCAGCGGAAAATTTGTCGTGGTGGGCATCACGGCGCCAGGGCTCATGGATCGTCAGGCGACCCCTGTCGACCCTGCGCTTCCCGGTATGGAAGTGCACGCGACCTTCATCGCGGACGCGCTTGCCGGCGATTTTATGACCAGGACTCAGTGGTGGATCGAGCTTTTTATCGCACTTGCGGCGGCTGCCTCGATCAGTGCCTTCCCTCTTATCCGAAAAAAAGGCGTAGCGGTAATCGGAGTCGTGGTCGCCTTTGGCGCGCCTGTTGCGGTCTCAATTATGCTTTTTCAACGCTCGATATTCCTAAATCCAATTTTGGCGACGATCGCCGGCCTCGGCTCGTTTATCGCGGCGATAGGCCTGGGGTATCGCTCCGAGGGGCGCCAGCGAGCCTACCTCCGAAAGGCATTTGCGCAGTATCTATCGCCGGAGGTGATCGCGACGCTGGTGGAGGCGCCGGAGAAGCTCACGCTTGGCGGGGAGTCGCGTGTGATTTCAGTGCTTTTTTCGGACCTTGAGGGGTTTACGTCGATCTCGGAGCGCTTGGGACCGGAACAGCTCGCGCGCTTTATGAACGAGTACCTCGGCATCATAAGCGCCGAGATTCTTCAACAGGGCGGCACACTCGACAAATACGTGGGAGACGCCGTAGTGGCATTCTGGAACGCGCCTCTCAACATTGAGGATCACGCGGTGCGCGCACTTGCCGCTGCGACGCACATCCAGCGGAAGTTGGCAGAAGCCGGACCCCGCTTTATGGCGCGGCATGGAGTGGCGCCAACCACGCGGATTGGAGTGGCCACGGGACCGGCGGTGGTCGGGAATCTCGGTTCGAGCCTGCGATTTGCGTATACGGCGGTGGGCGACTCGGTGAATGTCGCAAGCCGGCTCGAGGCGGCCAACAAGGCGGTGGGAACCCGTGTGCTTACGATGAGGGAAACGGTAGCGGCGGCGATATCCGCGACTCTATCTGGGTCCCGCGCGCTACCGCCCGCGTTCAATCTTCGACTCGCCAATGGCGAATGCATTGTACTTAAAAAATTAGGGCCTGCCTTTGTGCAGGGCAAGACTCTCCCTGTGGAGCTGTGGACGATTGAGTTCGATCCTTCGGTGCTAGGGTTGGAGAGGGGATTGCCGGATCCATGGGAGGACCCGAGGACCATTTCCAAGTAGGCGCGTATTGTGTGCGTCAACGCAGTGCGAAAAGTCCCGCCGACACGGCGATCAGCGCCCAATCCAATCCCCTGAGCGGAGAGAGACGCAAGCTACGTTCGGGAGAGTACGCGCGGACCTGCATCGCGAGCGAGGTTCTGAACGCGATCAACATGCTCTCGAGAATGAGATGCTCGAGCATCGCCAGCGAGCGGCGCGCGTTCCGTCGCGAAAGAGAAATGCCCCGCACCTCGCCGGCCTCTCGAATTCGACTATAGGCATCGAAAATTCTCGGCAGGAAAAGAAGCACAATTGAGAAGAGCATACCGGGATCCGAGAGAATGCTGGGCTCTGCGTGGGGAGTTGCGGTGGAGGACGCGGCGTGGGGAACACGCCGAGGAAGCGCGCAGCGCGGGCAGAGAAGCGCGATGAGGCGCTGCCACGAGGTTCGCGCCGCGCGAACCACCATGGTCAACCAGTCGCCAATCTCGCTCACTTTCGTCGTCGTGTAAAAAATCCTCGAATACAGATAGACGCCTAAGAGGCGTGCGGCATAGAGAGCGGAATAAGGCAGGGAGCCGACATCGAAGAGTCTACCATCCCCAGGGAGGATACCACGGACGAGCGCCGCGAAGAGCACAAGGAGGGCGATCGCTCGGAGCGGGCCGCTTCCCGCTCTCGGAATCCGGATCGAAAGGATCAAGGCCAGCACGAAAAGCGCCAAGGCGAATTCAAGGCGCGCGCGCATCATTGCCGATGTGACGGCGAGGAGAAATCCCAGCTTGGCGAGTGGATGGAATCGCGCGAGTGCACTCCCGCCAGGCTCGAAGGCAAAGGGATTCGTCAGTCGATATGCCATGGGTAGCACTCGCGGTATGGGCACACGAGTCCGCTGGCCTCGAATATCGATTTCGGTACTTCGCGGGGAGGCGCGTCGAATGAGACTTTCCCAGCGTCGAGGATAATGAGGCGCGAGGCTCGCGCGACCACTTTTTCGATTTCGTGAGTGAGTACGACGAGGGTGACTCCCTCATCGCGCAGCGTTGAGAGTACCTCGAGAATGTCGTGCACCGAAGAAAAATCGAGGTTCGCGAAGGGCTCGTCGAGAATGACGCAGCGTGGACGCATGGCGAGCACGCCTGCGATCGCGAGTCGGCGCTTCTCACCGCCTGAGAGGGTGGGCGGGCGTCGGTCACCCATGCCAACCATGCGCGCGTCGCGGAGCGCGGCGTCGATCGCATGCTCAAGTTCTTCGCCTCTGACGCCGAGATTTGCAGGTCCAAAGGCGAGGTCTTCGCGCACGGTCTGGCCGAAAATCTGTGCCTCTGTGTCTTGGAATACGTAGCCGACTTCTCTTCGTATGAGAGGGATACATGTCGCGACACGCTCTCCACGGTAGAACACTTCGCCCGAGCTGGGCGCGGAGAGCCCCACGAAGTGCCGCATGAGAAGCGATTTTCCCGCACCATTTCGCCCAGCGATGATGACGAATTCTCCCTCTTCGATCGAGAGATTCACCTCATTGAGACCCAATGTACCGTCAGGAAAGCGGTGCCTCAGCGCGGAGGCGCGAAAGAGCTCACTCATTCGAGGCAGACCGCTCGATGTGCTGGAGCATGCGCAGAATCGGAGGGGTGAGAATCGAGGCGATGATAATCTTCGCGATATCGCCGGGAATAAAGGGAAGTAGTCCTGTTGCAATGGCTTTGGTCCAGTCTATACCGAGTACCGCTTTGAGCCTCAGTACTCCAAGCGCGTAGACCGCCACCATGCCGAGTATCCCCGCAATGATGTTAAAGAACCACTTGGATTTTCCGAGACGCGAAAGTAGGCCAAAAATGATGACGCCCGGCAGATAACCGATCAGATAGCCGCCTGTAGGACCGGCGAATTTAACTAGTCCACCAGTGCCACCTGAGAATACTGGTATGCCGACTGTTCCTAAAAGTAAATAGAACACAACGGCAACGAGCCCCCACCAAGGCCCAAGAATGAAGCCTGCAAGAATGATAAACATATTCTGCAGCACGATTGGCACTGGCGTACCGGGGATGGGAATTGCGATATATGCGCCCAGAGAAATCAAGGCCGCGAAAAGGCATGCCATTATAGCGCGTGTCAACTTAGAATCGATGCTCTCCATAGCGCGGACTATGTCCCAAATGCATCATCTTGGTCAAGAGCGCACCGTAGTTGACATAGTTATGCATTTGCGCTATAAGACCTACATGGTGTGTGTTTCTTTCGGCAATAACGGCAATTTCCTCAATAATAATAATCCACGACACGGGGAGCCGGGGCCGAAATTATAAGCGCATAGATCGCGCGGATATATCAGCCGGTTCCGGTTTCGGGGCCGGCTTTTTTTATTCGCGCCAGCATACCGCCGACGGCGGAATACGGAGGTGAAGGGGATGGAGGACAGAGTCCGCATCCCCGGTGGTAATGGAGCATCGTTCTAGTCGACTGACATTGCCGGCGGCGTCGCCGAGGCGTGTCGGTGTTTGAACGATCCTCTCCACTGGGAGTATATCTATGAAATTGGTTGAAACAATGGACATAACCACTTCCGCGATCGGCGATTCTCTTGAGCGTTTCCAGAAAGCGATATCGGAACAGGGCAGTTCTTTCAGCGGATATATCGACCGCGCGTATGTGAAAAAGTGGACGGGCGATGCACTTGCGCACTCGCTCAAGATTCGCACCGCCCTCGTACTTGGTCTTCAGGAGTTTCTAGTGTCGAGAGGCATCGTGAACATCGACCGCGTCTCTCTCTCCCCCGTTACCGATCCTCTCTGCCACAGTGTCGAGCATGTTCCGGAAATCTTCTTTCAGGGTACCTCCTACCGTACGACCCACTCGATGATCTACTCGAAGATGCTCGCCTGCATCAATCCATCCATAGCGGGCGTCTACATCGACTCTCCGAACATCAGGCTGGAACTACCCTCCAAAGCCCCGCGCCATAAGTATCTCATCGATTTTTCGCAGATGGACATCGAGCTGAAGCGCGGCGAGTACATCAGCGAAGACGACTACTTCGATCGGCCCGAGGCGACCACCGGGACGCTCGGGCGAGCGCGGGATGCCGCTCTTGATTTTTTCGAAGACCTCATTATTTACAGTGTCAAGAAAATACTCGCGCTCGCGGCAGAGGACCTCGAAGCCCTTGGTGTGACGCTTGCGGTGCCCCAGAAACCCTTTCCGCGTTTCTACAAGGATGAACAAGACGAACACGACGGCGCCGGGCTTGAGGAAAAATTGGGTAAAAAGGCCGGTGTCCAATTCTTTTGGGTACTCGGTCTTCTGCGAGAAAACTATGACCTCGTATATCCATACTTAAAAAGAGATGGTTCCCGCCCTGCAAAGGAGAGTATCGCCTCAAGGAACGTTTTCAACTACGATCTTTGCGCGGCGCCTCTCTACCCGGACGGGACGCTCGGAAAGGCCTACGAAGTGCTCTCCGGGGGCTTGCGCGAGTGGGTATACGACGCGATTGTGACGAGGCTTCTCGATAACGGAATATTGCGGTCGGTACCCCGCTTCGACGCGGAGGGAAATCTGCTCAACATGGCGGAGCTTGAGGGCTATGGTCCCTTCCTGGCGGTTGCGCACATGCGCGATACGAACGGGCGCGGCCTCTTTCCGCAGGTGTTCGGCGGAGGGCTCGGGATCGAACGCGTTCTTTTCGCGCTCCTCCATGGTTCCAGGATCGAAGATATCGACCAGCTCACCTGCTTCGGAAAAAACCCGGACAAGCCGCTCCCGTTTCTGTTTTGAACCCTGGGTTTGCGCCAAGGAGTTCGGCTCATGCGAGTTTCGCTTTAGCACAAAGGGGCGCGCCTCAAAATCGAGGCGCGCCCCTTTACGTTTTTTCAGGTCTTTTCGCCGCGCTCGCCTTACTCCCAGTCGAGAAGTCTATGCTGGCCTTGCAGGGCGCGCAGCTCCGTGAGATCCTGGCTGAACTCGAGTGTGCCCGCGTACGCTCCGGCCGCGTCGTAGAGCGCGATATAGTCGATCAGGATGAAGCGCCCCCCCATCTCGAGCCAGAAGCGTGCATTTTTCTTCTCCTTTTTACGGAAGGCATCGAGAATGCGGTTTACAGTCGCCACCGACTTTTGAGGGTGGCAGTTCTGAACCGCTCGGCCGATTACTGCGGGGCTTCTCGGAAAAATGCGGTGTGGTGAGTCGGAGTAATACACGACTCTGTCGTTTGCATCGACGATGCTGATGTCGACCGGCATGGCGGCGAGCGCAGTCGAGAGGAGTTCGCGTGGCACCTGGCCGGTTGCGAGCTCGATAAGAGCCTCGGGTGGCATCTCAGCCGCCATGGGCGCCGACGCCGACTCTGGTACCTTTTCGGCAGCCTCAGCTCCCGCCACTGAACCCGCGCCGCCGTTTGTCGCCGCCAAGGGTTCCTGTGGCGCCTCCTCTGGGGTTGCCCCTCGCACAGTTTCAACCGCGGGTCCACTCGCCAAAGGCGGCTTCGGCGCCATGCGTACTGCGCCAGCCAGCACAAGATGCGGATCGTACATCGCGCCAGGCCGCAGCCACGAGAACCCAATCGCATCCTCGCCGATACGGATGCGCGCCCAATCCTCATTGCTCAAGCGCCTGAGCGCCTCGGGAATGAGGATATGCTCTTCCATGAAGATCATTCTTTTGATCTTACCGGCGAGCGGGTGCAGGCTGCCGATCGCCGATTTGTCGTTTTTTTCCACCTTTGCCCGCGCGTCTTTGAAGAGCGCCCTAATCTCATCGTGTTTGCCCCACATGACGCGCGAGGGGCCGGTAAATTCCTTTTTCTCCAGGTAGGGGAAGAGCTGATTCTCTTTGCGCGTGTAGTGGATGAGAATTTTCGAGAGATCGTCGAGGGCGGCAAGTACCTTCTCTTGAGTACCGCCCGCGAAGCGCCAGGCAAGGACGGCTTTTTTGAGGGCGCGGACCTTGACACGTGCCAGCTTATTCTCTTCGAGCATGGTCTGCACCGGGTGTCCCTCGACCTTACTTGATATTTTTTCTTTGTCGAGTGAGGCTTTGAAGACCTCGACATGTACTTCGCAGAGGTGCTGGATCTCTTCGACAGGCATGCCATTGTCGATGAGTGCCTGCTCCATCTCCGCGACTTCTGCTGCGCTCACGCCCTGGATAAGGGCACCGAAATCTTTCTTCACCTCGGAGACGGATGCGCCATTGTGGAGCTTTAGTATAATTTTTTTAAGTTTTTCCTGTTTTTCAGTGTCGATCGTAAAGTGTTCGCTCATAGTTCCCTTCCTTTTATTATAAGTATAGTTCATGGAAGGGGATCGCGAATGTAACCGATGTTACAGGTCAAAAAATCTTTGATCTTACGAGGCGCGCTCTCATCATATCGTCTATGCGTTCCATGTCTCAGTGCCTCAGATCGCGCTCGGTGAGCCCGTATTTCTCTTCTTTCTCGATATTACCGAAGGGCTCGATGTGGACAATCACATCATAGACATCGGGCAATGACTCTTTGATTGCGCTCTCGACCTGGAGGGCAATATCGTGCGAGGCAGCGACGGTCATGTCCGGCGCGACTTCGATGTCGAGGTCGACGACGAGCATCGAGCCGATGCGCCGCAGGCGCACGCGGTGGGGGTTATCGACTGAGGGTATTTTTGAGATTGCCGCAAAAATGTCGCGGTATGGTTCGCGATTGTCGGTACCGTCCATGAGCTCTGTATTCGCCTCCATAAAAATCTCGATCGCATTCTTGAGTATCCACAGTGCGACGAGCGCGGCGAGCACCTTGTCCATCACTGGAATGCCCGTAATGTATGCGAGACCGAGGCCGAGGAGAACCGCGGTCGAGGTCACGATGTCACCGCGCATGTTTTTGCCGTTCGCCATCAGCATCGACGAGCCACTCTTCTTGCCGTAGTAAAACTGGCTCCACGAGAGCGCGAGCTTTCCGCAGATGGAGAGTACTGTGACCCAAATCGCTATCGTGGAGGGCATCGTTTTGGGATCAGGGGAGATGATGCCGCCTAGTGCTTTGAAGAGTATTTGCGCGCCCGCAAAGAAAAGCACGAAAGAGATGAGGGCGGTCGCCACAGTTTCGATGCGCCCGTGCCCATAGGGGTGCTCGCGGTCGCCGGGCTTCGAAGATATACGCGAGGCAAAGAGTGTCATCGCGGCGATGAGCACGTCGGTGGCGGAGTCGATGCCGTCGGAGAGTACGGCGAGGCTGCCCGCGAGCAGTCCTCCGATTATTTTCGACAAGGCGAGAATAATGTTGCCAAGGAGCGCGATCCAGCTCGCTTTTTTTAAAATTTTTGATCGTTCTTCCATACTTCTATAGTCCTCTGTGGGCGATGCCTCGATTATTGCGATTCGAGTATGCCATCGGCGACCCTGAGCCCCGATGCCCAAGCCGCCGTGATTCCTCTGCTCGTACCCGCACCGTCACCGGCAAAATACACTCCAGGCAGCACTTGGAAGTGGTCGTCGATAAAGGCTGGCCGGTTCGCATAGAGTTTGATCTCGGGGTAATACATGATAGTCGAGGGATGCATTACGCCGGGCACCACAGTGTCGAGAAGCTTGAAGGCGTTCCAGATCGCGCGCATGGTTTTTGCGGGCATGCAGAGGCTGATATCTCCAGGTGTGCACGACGCGAGCGTCGGCTGGAAGTCGTAGAGGTCGCCCGAGAAGGAATCCGCAAAGGAGCGCTTGCCAAGGCGGAAGTCGCCGATGCGCTGCATTATGGGGCTGCCTCCGCCGAGGAGGGCGGCGAGACGGCCGAGCATCTGGGCGTACTTCTGGCCCGACGCGAGCGGCTGAGTGAGGGTAACAGTCTTCAGAATGGCGAAGTTGACGAGACCGTTCGCGGCCCTTTGCTCCGACCAGGCGTGCCCATTCACCGAATACCAAAAACCTTCCTGCTCGTCGCCATAGCGCTCCTGTACCACGTGTGCCGAACGTGAGTTCGTGCAGAATGTCCGCGTTTTTTTGGGGAACAGAAATTTTGGGTCATAATAGTCGCGGACGATGGAGTAGTGCTCTTCGCGCGTCTCGACCCGGACGCCGATGTCCACGACATTGTCGCGATACTGGACACCGAGCTCCTCCATGAGTCGTTGAAGAAAGGCGAAACCACTCCGCCCCGGCGCCACGACGAGCGAATTATACGCAATTTCTCGCATGGTGGTGAAGACGACCTTCTTTGAAGCGTCCGCACCGCTCATCTCTTCGCCAAGGCTGATCTCCGCGCCAAGCTCCGAGAGCCGGGCGATGAGCTGGTGGATGAGTTCGAGCCCGCCGTCGGTGCCGAGGTGCGACTGGCGCACATCGAGGAGGTACACGCCGATCTTTTCGGCGCGCTGCCTGTAGATGTTGATGTTGCGTTTCTCCATGATTCTCGGCTTTAAAAATGTTTCGACGCGTTCGAGGTAGAAGTTTCCGAGCTTCTCGTCCCAGCACTCGAAGGGAAAGCCGATCGGCCAGGTAAAGTTCATCTTGCAGTCGTTCCGTAGGCCTCCCGAGGAGGTTTGCAGTTTGTCCATGAGCAGGATTTTCAGCGAAGGTTTCTTTTCGAGCAGTTCAAAGGCAGTGCCGAGGCCCGCGGGTCCCGTCCCGACGATGATGACATCATAGCGTTCCATTCGATTATCTCCATGAGCCAAGCGGATGCACGAACGATTATTTAACCACGCAGGCCAAAACCTTGCAACTCGGGATTGCCCGAAATAACGATGCCCGCGACCACCCCACACAAAAACGCGCGTTCCACGTTGAAGCGCGTATATCTTATGCTTCTTCTGTAAGTTTTGCTTCAAAGATTTATGATAAACCAGCTAAATTGCATAAAATACATTTGACAGATCGTCGCTTGCGTTCTACCATTTAAAAAGTCCGATCAATAATTGAAACGGACGTAACAGGAGGTACCCATGAGGAAAGCAGTAGGAATTATGGTGCTCACCATCGGGATTGCCGCGCTCATTGTCGCGTGCGGACCAGCGGCCCCGAAAACAGTAAAATTTGGCGTGTTTGAGCCACTGACAGGCGCGAACGCCGGAGGCGGCGCCCTCGAAGTCGAAGGCATCAAGCTTGCGAACGAGCTATATCCAACGGTAAAGGTGGGTGACAAAGAGCTAAAGATCGAGCTTGTCATCGCCGACAACAAGTCCGACAAGGTAGAAGCCGCCAATGCGGCTCAGCGCCTCGTCGACAAGGACAAGGTCAATGTCGTACTTGGTTCATGGGGATCTTCGCTTTCCATGGCAGCCGGCCCCATCGTGAAAAACGCGAAAGTGTCCGCAATCGGCCTCTCTTGCACGAATCCACTCGTCACCAAAGACAATGAGTACTACTTCCGCGTATGCTTTATTGATCCCTTCCAAGGCACGGTTATGGCGAACTACGCGTTTAAGAACCTGAACGCCAAGAAAGCGGTCATCATCCGTGAAGTGTCCAACGACTACTCCGTAGGCCTCGCGAAATTCTTTGCCGACGCCTTCAAGCAGCTTACAAACGACCAAAACGCCATTCTCGCTGAGCTGAACTACAACACCGGCGACACGGACTTCTCCGCGCAGCTTACTGAGATCAAGAAATTCAAACCCGATGTCATCTTCGCGCCGGGCAACTACACCGAGAGCGCCCTCATTATCAAGCAAGCGCGCGAGCTCGGCATCAAGACGCCCTTCCTCGGCGGCGACACCTGGGAAACCCCTGAGTTTATCGATGTCGGCAAGCAGTCTGTTGAGGGTGTCGTGTTCTCAACCTTCTTCGCCACCGAAACGCCGATCACCGACACTTCCAGAGTTTTCCTTGACGCGTATCGTCAGAAGTACAACAAGGAGCCCGCGGCGGTCACCGCCCTCGGTTTCGACGGTTACCTTGTAGCCCGCGATGCGATCCAGCGTGCCGGTAGCCTCGATAAGGAAAAACTCCGCGCTGCAATTGCCTCGACGAAGGACTTCCCCGGAGCAACCGGTATAATCACGCTCAATGCCGATGGCGACGCGGTCAAGAGCGCGGTGATAAAGACTATAAAGGACGGAAAGTTCAGCTATCTCGCCACTGTCGAGCCTTTCTGATTTAGGGTCTAATTTTGCGCTGACGGGCAGGTTTCCATCGCCGATGGAGACTGCCCGCGTAGCGAATTCACACGCGGGGAGCGGACCGCGATCGAACAGAAAGTCGACGGCGCCGCTCATTTTTTATGACATACGAGGAACCATGACAATCTCACTGTTGTTCCAGCATATCGTCAACGCGCTTTCGCTTGGCAGCCTCTACGCGCTCATCGCTATCGGCTACACGATGGTGTACGGCATTTTGAGGCTCATTAACTTCGCGCACGGCGATGTTTTTATGCTCGGCGCCTATGTGGCATTTTACGGTATGACCATTGTCGCCCTTCCCTGGTGGGCGGCGCTGCTCGTTTCGATTGTGTTCACTGCGCTTTTTGGAATCGGACTGGAGCGCGCAGCTTATAGGCCGCTCCGCGATTCGCCGCGCATTTCCATTATGATCAGTGCCATCGGTGCGTCCTTCCTCCTTGAGAGCCTCGGCGTGCTGATTTTCGGCGGTAGGCCCAAAGGGGTGCCCGTTCCGGACATGCTCTCGAAGGTGATCCATCTCGGTTCGGTTTCGATAATCATGATAAGTCTCATCATTCCGCTCTTTACCTTTGTGCTGCTCAGCGTGCTGGTGTGGATCGTCAACAAGACGAAGACCGGTATGGCCATGCGCGCGGTTTCTACGGATATCGAGGCGGCCCGTCTCATGGCGGTGAATGTCAACAAGATAGTTTCGTTCACCTTCGGTATTGGTTCGCTACTTGCGGCTTTGGGCGGCATCATGTGGTCGTTCAAGTATCCGCAGCTCAACCCGCTCATGGGCGTGATGCCGGGCCTTAAGTGCTTTATCGCCGCGGTAATCGGCGGCATTGGCAGCATTGGCGGTGCGGTGCTCGGCGGGTTCCTCATGGGATTTATCGAGATCATGACGGTCGCATTTTTGCCGACACTCTCAGGATACCGCGACGCCTTTGCCTTTGTGCTGTTGATCGTGGTCCTCCTTGTAAAACCGACAGGCCTCCTTGGTAAACGTCAGGCGGAGAAGGTGTGATCATGAAACAGACTGCGGAATTAAAGAAAGCTCTGCTAAAGAGCAAACGGTACACCATTGTCGCACTTGCGGCCTTCGTTGTCTTCGCGTATCTGGCAAATATCTTCTTCGACGCCTTTATGCTGAGGGTCTTCAACCTCTGCGCGATCTACATCGTGTTGGCCCTCTCGCTCAACCTTCTGAATGGTTTCACGGGGCTTTTCTCGCTGGGTCACGCCGGATTCATGGCGGTGGGCGCCTATGTGAGCGCGCTTCTGACAATGTCGACCCAGCTCAAAGATATGAACTACTTTCTCGAGCCGATCGTACCCTGGCTCCACCACGTGTCGATGCCCTTCCTTCCAGCGATCATCATCGCAGGGCTTGTATCAGGGTTCGTCGGTTTCCTCATCGGGGCACCGGTGTTACGCCTGCGCGATGACTACCTCGCCATTGCAACGCTCGGTTTCGGCGAGATCATTCGGGTGCTTATTACGAACGCGCAGGGAATCACAAACGGCGCGCAAGGGCTCAAGGGGCTGCCCCGCTATTCGACAACCTTTGCAGTGTGGGTGGCAGCAGGCCTCGTGACGCTCTTCATGGTACTCCTCATGCGTTCGAGCTTCGGCCGGGCGCTCAAGGCTGTCCGCGACGACGAGCTCGCGGCCGAGGCGATGGGCATCAATGTGTTTAAGGTCAAAGTGATCTCTTTTACGACGTCGAGCTTCCTTGCGGGGATCGGAGGGGCGCTCCTCGGCCACATGATTACCACCATCGATCCGAAGATGTTCACGTTCATGCTCACTTTTAATATTCTCCTCATTGTGGTGCTGGGCGGCATAGGCTCAATCTCGGGCTCGGTGATCTCGGCCATCGCGGTGACCATTCTCATGGAGGTGCTGCGATTCCTCGATGAGCCGATGGACCTCATCATTTTCAAGACCGACGGGCTCCCGGGCTTGCGCATGGTGGTGTTCTCTCTGCTTTTGATGATCATTATCATCTACCGTCAGCGGGGGCTTATGGGCAGCAAGGAGTTCAGCTGGGACATGCTGAACAGGCTCTTTGTGAAGCGCGGCAGAAAGGGGAGCGATCATGTCTGAGACCTCCTCGAAAGTCATGTTACGCACCTCGCACCTCACGATGAAATTCGGCGGTCTCACCGCGGTGAACGATTTCAACCTCGAAATCGGTAAGAACGAGATTGTAGGTCTCATCGGCCCGAACGGAGCGGGAAAGACCACCGCATTCAATGTCATTACCGGCATGTACAACCCCAGCGAGGGCAAGATATTCTTCCAAGACAAGGACATCACTGGCTTAAAGCCGCACAGCATCACCGCGCTCGGCGTCGCACGCACCTTCCAGAATATCCGCCTCTTTAAGGAGATGTCGGTGCTGGAGAATGTGCTCGTTGCCTGCCACATGAGCATACGGTCCGGCATATTCGCAGCGACACTCCACTTGCCGGGCTACCGCGCGCGCGAGGCCGAGGCGCGGCGCTTTTCGATGGAACTGCTGGAGCAGGTCGGTCTGTCGCACTTGGCTTATGAGAAGGGTACGAGCCTGCCGTACGGGCAGCAGCGCCGGCTCGAGATTGTGCGTGCGCTCGCCACGAAACCTAAGATGTTGCTCTTGGATGAACCGGCGGCCGGCATGAATCCTCAAGAGTCGTTCGAGCTCATGGACTTCATCCGCAAAATCCGCGACGAATTCGACCTGACGATTTTCCTCATCGAACATCACATGCAGGTGGTGATGGGCGTATGCGAGCACATGTACGTGCTCGATTACGGCGTGACCATCGCGCACGGCGATCCAGCTTCGATTCAGAAGAATCCGAAGGTCATCGAAGCCTACCTGGGGGTGGACTGATGCTCGAAATAAAGAATCTCTCTGTGCACTATGGTGGAATCCACGCGCTCCAAGGGATCGATCTCACCGTGCCCGGAGGCAAGATTGTCACCCTGATCGGCGCGAACGGCGCCGGTAAGAGCACGACACTCCGAACGATTGTCGGGCTGGTGAAGCCCACTGAGGGGAAGGTGATGCTGCACGACACGGTAATTTCCGGCATGCCGACGCAGGATATCGTGCAGAGGGGACTCGTCCTCGTGCCCGAGGGCAGGCGCATTTTCCCGAATCTTACTGTGGAAGAGAATCTTGCTCTTGGCGCGTACGCACGTAACGACAAACCCGGAGTCCTCAAGGATCTCGAACACGTTTTCGAGCTTTTCCCGCGTCTCAAAGAGCGACGGACGCAGAAGGGCGGCACGCTCTCCGGAGGCGAGCAGCAGATGCTCGCGGTCGGGCGGGGTCTTATGTCGCGGCCTAAGCTCCTCATGATGGACGAGCCTTCGCTCGGACTCGCGCCCCTCATTGTCAAGATGATCTTCGAGATCATCAAGCAGATCAACGCGGAGGGTACCACGGTTCTTCTCGTCGAGCAGAACGCGAAAGCGGCGCTCGAGGTGGCCGACTACGGGTATGTGCTCGAGACAGGACGTATCACGCTGCAAGGCGCGGGTCGCGATCTTTTGATGGATGACAGGGTTCGGAAGGCATATCTCGGCGAGGCTCAGTAACACGAAAACAGCCTCAAAAGTCTGAGTACGCGGTGGCGGCCCTCAATGCGGCTGCCACCTTCATTTTTGAGCGCCCGCTATGAGCGTCTAAGCCTCGCCACAATCACAAGCCGACTGATATTCCTCAGCACGCCGAAAAAAAGCGCGGTCATCAGCACCGATGCAATGCCAGGCTCAAAGGCGATGAGCTCTTGGTAGGAGACGTGGCGACCTACGAGCGCTCCAGCCGCGATTGGCGCGCATACAAAGATTAGGAGCCTTACTGCGAGTCCGATGATCGTTCTCAGAAGGACAAATCGAGCGTAGAGCTGTGAAATACTCGTCTCCTTATACTTGAGCAGATCGCGCGCCCATGAATACGCGCCCCGTGTTTGAAGGATGATGCTCAAAAGATATATAAAGAAGATAATGCCCGCTACGATCATCGCGCGCTGTGTGGGGAAGGGGCGCCTACTTTCTCCCCCAAAGAGAATCTGTTCGGCCGACGATATGAGCATGGGCAGAATAAAATTCGAGATCAGTATCCCGTCTTGGGGGCAAAGAATCGCGATGGCAGAATGATGATCGGGGTAAATTGCGATGCGCGATGAGTAGCCCAGGATGGATCCGCCTTGGAATAGGTATTGTTTCTTTTTACTCTCCAAAATACGCCAGCCAAAACCTGTGTCCCCATTTTTATAGAGGGGCTCGTAGAGGGCAGCGACCTGTGCGGTGTCGAGCCCTGGGAGTGCCGGGACGAGATCGGGCGCGACAATCAAACGCAAAAATTTCGCCAAATCTTCGCTCGTGGTTACGATGCCGTCCGAGGCTGCGGCGTCGTAGGGCACTTTTTCGACATAAGGAAAGGTCAGGCCGAAGAAGGTTCCCGAACCAACCGCGATGTGCTCGAGCGATGAAGGCTTCGCGGTGGTGAGATACATCCCGAGTGGAATCGTGATCATCGACTCAAGGAGCTGCTGGTAGGTCTTTCCTGAGGCTTTTTCTAGAATCGCCCCGACAATTCTATAGGAGAGGCGGCTACGCGTGTAAGTGTCGGTGGGAAAATGCGACTTCAGAAAGAGCTGCGGGTCGGGGAGGCCGGCCTCGAGTCCAATCGTCGAGGGGTCGAATGTCGGCAAATCCTTTTCTGGAAACGCAACGCGGTGCGCCGCGAGCTGTCGCAACGTGAGCGGCATATCGAGCGAGGCCTTGCCTGAGCGGCGTGCCTTCAAGGAGGCGAGCTCCGGGATGAACTGGGCGATGGATACATCCAGGGAGAGCTTCCGCTCATTGACCATCTGGGAGAGCAGGGTACCGGTAAAAATTTCTGAGCTGGGGCCTATATAGAGCGGAGTTGATGGTTCGAGGTTGTTTCGCTGGCCGTCGAAGCCATAGGCCCGATTGAAAAGAATCTTGCCATTTTTGATCACCACGATTTCGTAACCAGCGATTCCCTGACGCCCTCGCTCAGTCGTGAAGAGCGTGTCGAAATCTTTGTAGTTCTCCGGCCCGAGATCAGGGAGATATATCGCCGCGATCACAATCGCGATAACAAAAAACCAGGGCAAGAGGCGGCGTAGGAATTTCATTGCTCCTATCGTACCAAGGGCGATGATACAGGGCAACAGCGGCCGGCGGTCGCGCCAGCGAGCTTACGCGAGAACTTGTTGACGCGCCAATACCATGACGCGTCAGTTCCCTGTAGCGCCAATACCTTGGAGCGCTAATACCATGACGCGCCAAGGTATTGGTGAAACCCCTTGCACAGGCGTAAAGCTCTATGCTAAGGTGATTTCACCGATGGAGGAGCGATTCCCATGAGTACGGACCGGAGGCATAGAGAGCCCGTGAAGGAACCGGAAAGGGGAGAATCGCCGAAGGAACCGTGTTTTTCTCGAGAGCCGGTTCTTGGACGTCCGGGCTAATACCCGGCGGCTGTCGCGGAAAACACTGAGTTCCGCGGAGCGCCTGACGTAAGCCTTTCGCCGACGAAAGCGCTGAGAATCCCGAACTGAGTCGGGGTCGCGGAACACTTTTTTCGGCGCTCTTTTTTTAAGAGAGGCTAACGTGGACCTCCACCGGCACGGCATGGAGGTGCCATGATGAACGTTACGACCACAGCGACCTATTCCCCGAAAAAGAAAATTCCCGTTACCATTCTCGGCGCCACTGGCGTCGTCGGTCAGCGATTCCTCAGGCGGATCGCCGACCATCCTTGGTTCTACCCGGCCTTCCTTGCGGCGAGTGACCGCTCGGCGGGCAAGCGTTACGCGGATGCTTGCCAGTGGCACCTCGGAGGCACTCCCTACGCAGGGCTTAGCGATACAATCGTTGCTCCTTGCACGCCCGAGGCGGCGTTTGCGCCTATCGTGTTCTCCGCACTGGACGCAGGACCAGCGCGTGAGATCGAACCGCTCTTCGCGGCAGCTGGTTCCTATGTGTTCTCCAACGCAAGCGCCTTCAGAATGGACGAAGATGTTCCGCTTCTTATCCCCGAACTCAATCCCGAACACTTCGGCCTCCTCTCCTCTCAGAAGGCAGCGCGCGGCTGGCCGGGTGCCATTGTTACAAACCCCAACTGCACCACAGTTGTGCTCGCCGCGCCGCTCGCGGCCCTCGAATTTCGCTTCGGCCTGCGCGCGGTCATGGTGACGAGCATGCAAGCAATAAGCGGCGCTGGGTACCCTGGGGTGTCCGCACTCGACATAGTCGGAAATGTGGTACCCTTTATCCGCAACGAAGAGCCAAAAGTCGAGTCCGAGTCGAACAAGATACTCGGCACAATCTCGGTGCGAGAAGGTGTTGCGCAGGGGAGCGCGGCCGACAGCCAGGGCACGGCTCAGAAGCACGGCGCCGCGCAGGACCGGGCAGGGCATAGCAAGGTTGTTTCCAACACGGAACCCGCTTCCATCATTCCTGCGTCCTTTGTGGTCTCCGCCACCTGCACCCGCGTCCCTGTAATCGATGGGCATACGCTTTCGATCTCCGTAAAACTGAAGACACCGGCCACCTTCGAAGAAGTCGCGGATACGCTCAGAAATTTTGTTCCGAAGACCGCGCCCTACAAGCTCCCAAGCGCCCCTGAGCACTTCATGCTTCTCTCGGACGCTGAGGACAGACCCCAAGCTCGCAAAGATGTCGAGGAAGACGGCGGCATGCGCATTACCGTAGGCCGCCTCCGAACCTGCAAAATTCTCGACTACAAATTTATTTCGCTCGGGCACAACACCGAGCGCGGCGCGGCAGGCGCCTCGGTACTCAATGCCGAAATGGCGCTCGCGATGGGTGTAATCCCGGGAGTCGGCGAATGAATACACTCGTCATGAAATTCGGAGGCACGTCGATGGGCAGCGCAGCGCGTATCAGAGACGTGGCCCGGATTGTCGGTTCGCGGAACGGCAGCAAGCGAATCGTGGTGGTGTCCGCAATGTCGGGCATCACGAACACACTTTTCGAAATGGCCGAAGCTGCACGACATCACGATCTCGATAGAGCGGTCCAGCTCCTCTCAAAGATCGAGCAGAACCACATTGAAACGGCGCGATCCCTCGATGTCGCGAGCCCCGACACCATCGGCGGCATTAAAGAAATCATCGAGAACCTGCAGCGGCGAATACGCGGCATCGACCTCCTCGGCGAGCTCAGCCCACGCATTATGGACGAAATTGCCTCAGCGGGCGAGCGCCTCTCGTCGATCCTCGCCGCAGCCTTTATGAAGTGCCCGCTGCTGGATGCCCGCAAGGTTATCAAAACCGACAGCCATTTCGGCCGCGCGCGGCCCAAGGCTGCTTCGATTAAGAAGGCAGTGTCCCTGTACCTTACACCGCTTCTCGACTCCTACGATGTTATTGTTACCCAGGGCTACATCGGCTCAGACGACGCTGAGGACACAACAACGCTCGGCAGAGGCGGCTCGGATTTTTCCGCTGGCCTCCTCGGCGCGGCGATCCAGGCTTCTGAGATCGAGATATGGACCGATGTCGAGGGCATTCTCACTGCCGATCCGCGCATCGTGCCCTCGGCGAAAACTGTGGAAATTCTGAGCTACGACGAAGCAGCCGAGCTCGCTTCCTACGGCGCGAAAGTACTCCACCCTGCAACGGTGCGTCCCGCCCTCGATGCGGGTGTGCCGGTCACGATTAGAAGCACCTTCAAGCCTGAAGGAATGTACTCGACCATAAGCCCAGGCGAGTCAAGCGGCCGGCCCTGCGTCGCAATTGCCATGCGGCGGAATGTGGCAATTATCTCTGTGACACAGGAGTCGATGACCGAGCAGGCAGGTTTTCTCGCCAAACTCTTCGATGTCTTTGGGCGCAGAGGAGTCTCGGTCGACCTCGTCTCGACCTCCGAGATCTGCGTTTCGGTGTCGCTGGACGGAGGCGCTCCGCTCGACGCGCTTATGCAGGATCTCGAGAAGCTCGGCAAAGTCTCGATTGCGCAGGAGCGCGCGGTGATCGCCGTGGTGGGAGACCTTCTACGCAAGACGCCTGAAGTGCTCCGGACTACCTTTGTCGCGATTGACCACATTCCGGTCGACATAATCAGCATGGGTGCGAACGCCATCAATTTGAGTGTCATCGTACAGGAACAGGACGCCGAACGCGCCATGCGCAGTCTACACCAGGCCTTTTTTGAGGGAGGTGCGGCATGAGTCTAAAAATCGGCATTTTCGGGGCGGGCAAACTCGCGAACGCGATCGTCGAAGAAATGAAGTCGGTAAACGCCGCTGCGGGCGCGGCGAAGGCCTCTATGACAGGCGCCGGAATGGGCGCCGCAACCGGCGCGGATGCCAAGGTTGCGGGCGCGGGGGCAGCCGAGGCACGCTTCACCCTCGCGTGGATGGTCGACTTCGGTGACGCCATCCCCGACTCCCCCCTCGACGCCGCGATTGACGCCAGCGCGCCAAACGCGGTCGAGTCGCACATCGAATGGGCAATTGCGCGCGGTGTCCCCCTCGTGGTGGCGACAACCGGCTGGGACATCCCCGACCTCGCGGTCCGCGTGGGCACGAAGACAGCGATCCTCGTGAGCCCGAATTTCTCCTTCGCGGTAACCTTCATGCGCACTATCGCCGCACAGCTCGCGCGCTTTGCGGACTGGTACGGCCAGGGCGACATAGGTATTTACGAGCACCACCACTCGGCCAAACTCGACGCCCCGAGCGGCACGGCGAAGGCGCTCGCGCAGTCGGTAGTCGGTGCATCTGAGCGCTATACTGGCTGGAACGTGTCGGGGTCTGACCCCTGGTTGAAGGAAAATATTCCCATTGCCTCGATGCGCGCGGGGAGCGAAGCGGGGGTGCACGAACTTGTGTTCGACGCGCCGCATGAACAGCTCAGCATCGTCCACAGGGCGCGCGATAGGCGCGTCTTTGCGGTAGGAGCGCTCAAGGCGGTGGAGTGGGTAGTGGGCCGGAAGGGACTTTTTGGCATGGACGATGTGCTCGCGACGCTCTTTGGTCGCGAGGTGCAGCGGTAGTAAAGGGCGGCGCCTCGCCTGAGCGCGCCTGTGCCGGCAAACACAATGTATGCCGGCAGCCACAAGGAGTAATACCATGAATTCGAGTATTCAGGGTTTGGGAATCGCCATCGCGACACCATTCGACAACGAAAGCCGCGTCGATTATCCAGGTTTTGAGCGACTTCTCGACTTTCTTTGCGGGCGCCCCTTCGAGAGCGCCGCCGCAGAGTACGCCGCGCAGATGTTTCCGGGCGCAGCAGGCTCTGCTGGTGCCACCGCGCGTGCGATGTTCAAGGCTTTCTGGGAGAAGGAATCGGGTGGAACTGACTTCATGGTCGTCCTCGGTTCAACCGGAGAAGGCGCAACAGTAGAGCCCGACGAACGCCGCGAGCTCATTAAACGGTCGGTGGCACGAAAGCTCGGTATCCCTATCGTGGTGGGGACCGGCTCCAATTCTACCGCCACGGCCGCTCGCATGACGAGCGAGGCGGTCGACCTTGGTGCCGATGCCGTGCTCGTCGTGGTGCCTTACTACAACAAACCGACTCCCGAAGGTCTCCGCCTCCACTTTCGTGAGGTTTCCAAGGCCGCGCGGGGAAAGCCCGTCATTGTCTACAATGTGCCGGGGAGAACCGGCCTCAACCTCACCCCAGGAGTCCTGAATACCCTCTGGGACATCGAGAACATTATCGCGGTTAAGGAATCTTCCGGGAACCTCTCACAGATTGGCGAGATATGCAGGCTCCTGCCCGCCGGCAAAACCGTACTTTCTGGCGACGATGGCCTCGCACTGCCCGCGATTGCGGTAGGTGCGGAGGGTCTCATCAGCGTGGCTGGAAATGTGCTGCCCAGGCGCTTTAAGGCCCTCGTGGACGCGGCACGGGCGGGACGCCGCCAGGAAGCTGCGAAGCTTCACGCCGAGCTTCTACCCTTCATGGGGGCGCTCTTCGTCGAGTCGAACCCGATTCCCCTCAAGACAGCGCTCAAGATGGTAGGACTCTGTGGCGACACACTCCGGCTGCCTCTGGCGCCTGCAACAAAGTCGACGCGTGAACTCTTGGGCTTCACCCTGGCCGCGCTTGGTGTAAAGGTGCCGGAATGAGCGAAATGTCGATCGAGCTTGAACGCGCATTCGCGGCTAACGGCAGCCTTGACGATGGCCAGTGGGCTCTCTTTCTGGACGCGCTCGAGCGGGGAGACATCCTCGTGGTCGAGCGTGAGCTGTCGGGAATCTGGAAGGTCAACGCCTGGGTAAAGGCAGCGATTCTCTCGGGATTCAGGAAGGGAGGACTCTCGGAGTGGCCATGGCCTGCCTCCGGATTCTACGACAGACCAGCCTTTCCACCGAGACACTTTTCGGCCGCCGAGGGGGTCCGAATGGTGCCGGGCGGCAGTTCCGTGCGGCGAGGTGCGCATGTCGCGCAGGGCGTTGTGATTATGCCTCCTTCCTACATCAACGTGGGCGCCTATGTCGACCAGGGCACAATGGTCGACAGCCACGCGCTCGTCGGCTCCTGCGCGCGCATTGGGGCGCGAGTGCACCTTTCGGCAGGCGTGCAGATCGGTGGCGTACTCGAACCGCCCCAGGCGAGCCCAGTGATCGTCGAGGACGAAGCGTTTATCGGCGGCATGTGCGGTATCTTTGAGGGCATCATCGTGCGGCACCGCGCGGTGCTCGCTCCAGGCGTCGTCATCACCAGAGGAACAAAGATTATCGACCTCGTGCGCGAAACCGAATATTTCGGAGAGGTGCCCGAAGGCGCAGTGGTGGTGCCCGGAACGCGGCCCGCGCGCGGCGAGTACGCGCGGCACATGGGCATTTCGCTTGCGACGCCCTGTATTGTAAAATATCGCGATGAGAAGACCGAAGGCGGTGTAGTGCTCGAGTCGGCGCTTCGGGACTGAGTCGCGGAGGAAATATGAAATACATGCTGGGCATCATTGGCGCGGGGAAAATAGGCGAGGCAATTCTCTCGGGTGCGCTTGCGAAGAAGCTGCTCTCGCCTTCGGATGTAATTCTGTCGGTACGCACTGAGCAGCACAGGAAAAACCTCGAGGAGAAGTACCATGTCACTGCGGTGCTCAGTAATCGCGAAGTAGCGCGCCAGTCGGAAATGCTCCTCATTGCGGTCAAGCCCCGAACTATTTTTGAGGTGCTTCAGGAGATCGCCGACATCATCCCTGAGGAGACTGTGCTCATCTCAACCGCCGCGGGCGTGACCCTCGAGTCGATGCAGACGCGCTTCACCAAGAAAGTCGCGCTTATCCGCGCGATGCCCAACCTTGGTGTGTCGGTCGGCGAGGGCATGACCGCGCTCGCCCCAGCCCGCTCCACCGACGACTCCAGCGTCCAGAAAGTGAAGCGCCTCTTCGAAGCCGTGGGGCGAGCGCTCGTCCTCGACGAGCAGTACATGGACGCGGTCACAGGCCTTTCGGGCTCCGGACCGGCGTACGTCTACCTCATCATCGAGGCGTTGGCCGATGGTGGCGTAAAGATGGGTTTGCCCCGGGAAGTCTCGATCGAGCTGGCCGCTCAAACAGTGCTCGGTGCAGCCAAGACTGTCCTTGTTACCGGCGAGCATCCCGCGAAGCTCAAGGATCAGGTCACAACCCCCGCAGGCTCGACCATCGATGGCCTCATGGAGCTCGAGGACGGCGGTCTCCGCGTCACACTGATCAAGGCGGTGGTGAAAGCCAGCGAGCGCGCGCACCAGCTACTGCACAAGTGAAGTCCGCCTGATTTCCAGGCCGCCAGGATATCAGGCTGCCAGGACGTCAGGCCGCCGGGACGTCAGGCTATCAGCGTCGGATCTCCACCACCTGCACGCTGCCCCCAACGTTCTGCCCTTGCCA
>DYLX01000006.1:0-42829 GCA_020721875.1 Leptospira biflexa | reverse complement strand
ATCAGCGTCGGATCTCCACCACCTGCACGCTGCCCCCAACGTTCTGCCCTTGCCACTTCGCCGCACACCACAGTGCGTGCGATGCGGCGGCGCCAAGTCCTCCTACCCTTGTCCTCAGCGCCTTCCCTCACTCCCGACTCAGCAGAGACGATATGAGACCGCGTACCTCATCGGGAATGCTGAGTGTTTCGCCCGGCTTAAGGTTTTTCGGCGCGTACGTCGCCAGGAGTTTCTGCGCGAAGAGCTGCGCGTCGCGGAGCAGCGGGCCACTTGGCCTGTCGCCAGTCTTCTGGATTACACCGAGCACCCGTTTCTGCCTTCCTGGAGAGATAAGGCTTAGGAGCCGCTCGTGTGCGAGCGCTTCGAGACAGCGCAGCAGCGAGGCAATTTCATTATCGCTCATCGAAGAGAGAGTCGTTTTGAGAATCTTCGCTTCGACCGCCATCACAATGTTGGTGGTGCCGCGAATGAGGTCTGGATCTGGGGGCATCAGCTCCTCGCGGGCTCCAGTCTCGCTTTGGAGGCCTTCATTCGGCTCTCGTTCCTCTTCCTTCTCCTGCGAGTAGAGATCGATAAAGGCTTGCTGGGCCGTGCTGATCTCATCGGACACGAGCCGTTTTCTCGCCGATTCCATCATCTCCGAGAGAATATAGGCGCCGATTGGCCCCACGAGGGCGAAAATTTTTTCTATATAATAGAGCGAACATCCCGAGAAAGCCGACGCGGCCAGCGGCATACCCGCGAGCCGTATAGTACGCTGAAGCTTGATGGGCTCTTGAATTGCCTCTTCGATAAAGTCGGTGAGATCGCCGGGTACAATGTACTCTTCAAGATTCACTTTTGTTGCGATTGCCCGCTCTCGCAGCCATAGAAATTCTTTTTCTGCGGTTTCCGGCCCGAAAAACGCGGTCATAATAAGAAATGCAATATAAGGGTGCATTCCTCGCGCGATTGCCATTGTTCCTGAGAGCCAGATAAGGACATCCGCGCGTGTTCCTCGCTGTCCCTCGGAGAGCAGGCCTGAGCGTAGGTACGCGTCGCGAATCGCGGCAGGCTCGCTCTCGCTCGCAAGGAGGAGGTACGCCAGCTTTATGGCCTTGCGACGCGACTGCTGCGACTGCGTAAAGAGTTGTTTTCGATCTTCAGAACTGTCTTCAATCGCCTGGAAAAATTGGCGCACAGAAGAAATCGCCTGGTCTCTATGTCGACTCGATTCGCTTCTCGACCCTGCGTCGCCCCAGTGCACATACATCTGGGCCAAACGCTCAATTAGCATGGTTCTGGTTCCTCTTTTCGTACGAAGTGAGGGCGGTATCAATACCGCAGTAGGGGAGAAGCTTCCGGGTCAGCGTGTCCTGATCCTCATCATTCGCGATAGAGAGCAACGCCTCAGCGTCAATGCACTGCCGCAGAAATTCCAAGCCCCTTGCGCTGCTCACGTAGAGAAGTACCGCGAGTATCTCTTCGAGAATTTCACCAGCGAAACCTTCACCCAAGAGCCGCAGGCCGTAGCGCAGAAATGAATCCTTCTCGGAGCTGAATTGATCGGCGCTCGGCTGAATCCCCGACTGATCAATGGTCTTAGCGAGTTCGATGAGATGGTCGATGTGGGAGGGAAGTGTGTCCATCTCCTGACGTGTACACGCGATTTTTTCAGCGAGATCGGCGTTCCAATAGATCATGCCACCAGTATAGCGCATAAGCGCCTTGAGAAGAAAAGGGGCAAGTCATTTCTGGCCTGAACCATGTTGCTTGCGTCCGTATTGCACAATAACGCGGATTATGACATACTTTGTTAAGTTTTCTACGAAATAACGGAATTTCGCAAGGTTTTCATAATTTTTCATAAATAAAGTAGGTAAAAATATTGACGAAAAAATTCGAGCGTGGTATATTCTATCCGAAAGCAAAAAGCGAGTGTCGGTGGCGAAACGACATTACATAGCTTTTGAACCCTTCATGGTCTGCCTCCTTCCATGAAGGGTTCATTTTTTTTATACTCATTCCATGACAATTGCAGAATTTGACATGTGGGCGCGTTCTTTTCTGGAAATCGAGCAACTCCGACAGATTGATGATTCACTCAATGGTGTGCAGGTCTCCTGCAGCGCCGGCAAGGCGATCAAGAAACTCGCAGTTGCCGTCGATGCCTGCGCGGAGAGCATTCGAAGAGCGCGCGAATGGGGTGCCGATCTGCTCTTTGTGCACCATGGCATGTTCTGGGGCAAAGCCGAACCGATTTCCGGCAGTTTGAGGGAGCGGGTGCGGATGCTCCTCGATGCGGACATGGGACTCTACGCCTGTCATCTTCCTCTCGACCGGCACCCGGAAGTCGGCAACAACGCGCGAATCGCGGACGCCCTTGGCTTGCGCGATCGAAAGGCCTTCGGCCTCTACCATGGTATCACAATAGGCTGGGCGGGAAATTTGCCCAAGCCATCTTCCATCGATGAGGTACTGTCTAAAATTCTTCCCGACCGCTCAGCGCCGAAATCCGTCATCGCAGCCGGAAAACGTGAAATTACCAGTGTCGCAATTGTATCGGGCGGGGCGCCTTTCGAATCGCTCGAGGCACTCGCTGCAGGCTACGATCTCTACATTACCGGTGAGCCTTCGCACTCGATTTACCACTCCATGCTTGAGGGTGGCATGAACTTTATCGCGGCGGGGCACTACGCCACGGAGACCTGGGGCGTGCGCGCAGTAGCGGACAAGGCGCGCGCTGAGCTCGGGCTCGTCACCGAATTCATCGATGTGCCGACCGGGCTCTGATATGAAAAAGCTTCAATTCTGGGCACCGCTTATCATCGCGGCGATTATCATCATCTCGGATCAAATCACAAAGGCGCTCGTGGTAAGCCTCATCCCCGAAGGAAGAATTTTTGCGCGCTTCTGGGGCGACTTTGTGTGGATTGTGCATGCGCGCAACACCGGCGCGGCATTCTCTCTCGGTGCGAGCTCGGCGCCGGTCCTGCGCTTTCTCTTCTTCATAGCATTCCCAGTGGTGGTCTTAATAGGGGTCTTTATCTACTATTTTAGATCCTCAAAGCTCTCGCCCCTTCTGCGATGGTCCATGGGCCTCATACTGGGCGGCGGAACCGGTAATCTCATCGACAGGATTTTCAGGCCGATGGGGGTTGTCGATTTTGTTTCGCTCAACATGTACGGATTTTTGGGTATGCAGCGCTTTGCTACCTTCAATATCGCGGATTCAGCTATTACCATTGGAGAAATGCTTCTTATTGTCGGGCTTATTATTGCGGAATTACGCAAGCCGAGGAAGCCGGCGTCCACCGAACCGAGCGCTGGTGCCGACGTGGAGCGCGGCGAATGAGCGCGGCTAAGGTTAACAGGACGAAGGTCTTTCTCTTCGTGTTTGGCGCTACGCTGGGCAATCTGGCCCTCATGGCGATCTCATTTGCCCTGTTTATGCTGCTCTATTCGGTGCTTTTCGCGAAAATCCTCCCGCCTGAGGCGCTCATCTGGGCGATCGCGGCGGCCTTTCTGCTCGCGCTCGTCATATCGACCTTTGTCTATCGCCGCGTCCTCAAACTTCTCCGAGAACGATACCATCTCGACGAATTTCTTGGTATGACAAAGAAATAAGCGAAACCACGTCGCTTGATTATGGTGCGATTGTGCGTCTTGCCACGTGGCGAGGCGTTTTCGAGTTTGTACCAGAAACGTCTATTTTCTTTACGAGTTCGATATTTTATGCAATACTATCCCAACACGATCATCTCACGAAGGAGACTTTGTATGGCGACAGCGCGCGAGCGTCTTGAGCGGATGGGTGTTTCTGTACCTGAAATCTATCTGCCGGGCAGTGGAGTAGAGTACCGAAAATGGGCCGTGGTCGCCTGCGACCAGTATTCATCGGAACGCGAGTACTGGGACGATGTCGACCGCGAGGTCGGTTCGGCTCCCTCGACGCTCCGCTTGATTTTTCCGGAATGTTATCTCGAGGATTCCGACAAAGAAACTCGTATCGCGAAGATTCAGGAGAGCATGGCGGAGTACCTCGCGCGCACATATCTTGTATCGCGAGGCGAGGCCTTTGTATTAGTCGAGCGTAGTACGCCGTTTGAGGAGCATCTGCGGCTTGGACTTATGGTCGCGGTCGATCTTGAGCGCTACCGCTATGGGGCAGACTCGAAGAGCCTCATCCGTCCGACTGAGGGCACGATAGTCGAGCGGCTGCCGCCGCGCATGGCGATTCGTCGTGGCGCGCCCCTCGAACTGCCGCACATTATGGTTCTCATTGACGATCCCCAGAAAACTGTAATCGAGCCACTCTACCGTAAAAGGCAGTACTTTGAGCGCGCTTACGACTTCGACCTCATGAAAAATTCCGGCCATGTGCGCGGCTGGTTTGTGCGCGGGGAGGGCGATCTCGAGGGTGTCGCGGCAGCCCTGGAAGCGCTCGCCGATCCAGATGCATTCCGTAGAAAGTACGGAGAAGACGATGTGTTGCTCTTCGCGGTGGGCGACGGGAACCACTCGCTCGCCACCGCCAAGGCAATCTGGGAAGAGACGAAGGCCTCATATGCAGGGCGGCCGGACGCCGAATCCACGCTCGCCTCGCACCCGGCCCGTTACGCGCTCGTCGAGCTTGTGAATCTCTACGATGAGGGTTTGCCCTTTCACCCCATTCACCGTGTGCTTTTTAATATCGATGGACAGGATTTTCTAGGCGCAGTCCAACGCGCAGGCGCCGAGGTACGCTACACGCAGGATGCGACCCAGGCCTTTGCGGAGGTCGATGCGGCATCTGCCCGCGATGCGACCGAGAACGGGCGCGGCGGTCCCAGCCAGCACGATGCGTCGAGCGGCGCTTCTGAGCACCGCTTTGCCTTCGTGACCGAACACCGCGCCGGCATCATCTCTTTCCACGCGCCCGCCGCCAGGCTCGCCGTCGCGACGATTCAGCAGCAGATCGATGCCTACCGTAAGACTCACCCCGAGGTCGGCATCGACTACATCCACGGTACGACCAGTACCGAGGCCTTGGGAAAGAAGCGCGGCAATCTTGGGCTCTATCTACCGCCCGTCGACAAATCCTCATTTTTCAGCGTGGTGGTCCACGATGGCGTGATGCCCCGCAAGACCTTCTCGATGGGCGAGGCATCCGAAAAGCGTTTCTACATCGAGGCTCGCCGCATCGTAAAGGAATAACGAGATGAAATACAGCTCGCCGCATTGTTTGGGGCTGAATGTGCCACAGCGCTCTGCCTCAAACTGCGAGGTTGTGCCGCCCCTCGGGCACAGATGCATATCGCGCTTGTTCCAAATATCGCAACCGTGGTATCATTATTTGAACCTTAATTCGTAAGGAGGAACCGATGGTCATTCTGCTCGCGGATGCTTTCGCCCCCGATTTGCCGGGCCGGCTCGCCGCGTTCGGCGAAGTGGTTTCTGATTTGTCGAGGCTCGGAGACGCCGAGGTGCTCATCGTTCGATCGAAAACAAAGGTCGATAAGGCGATGATCGACGCGGCGCCGAAGTGCCGGTACATTATCCGAGGTGGAGTTGGCGTCGACACCATCGATGTCGAGTACGCAAAATCCAAAGGAATCGCCGTCGACAACACGCCCGAGGCATCGAGCATCGCGGTCGCCGAGCTCGCTTTTGCGCTGATGATCGCAATGCCCAACCATATCACACGCGCCGACTCCTCGATGAAAGAGGGCAAATGGCTTAAGAAAGAACTCGAGCGCACTGAGCTCAATGGCAAGACTCTCGGCCTTATCGGTATCGGCCGGATTGGACGCGAACTTGCCCTGCGCGCGAAAGCTTTTGGCATGAGGGTGATCGCTTTCGACAAATACGTCACGAGCAGCGATGTCGCGACCCTCGTCAATCTCGACGAAGTGTTCGCAAAATCGGACTACATCAGCCTCCACACGCCGCTCACCGACGAGACACGCGGCATGATCAATGTGAAGACCATCGCCAAGATGAAGAGAGGCGTCTACCTTATCAATACCTGCCGCGGCCAGGTAGTGGTGGAACAAGACATCGCCGACGCGCTCAAATCCGGCACGATGGCTGGCTATGCCACCGATGTCTACAACAAGGAACCGCCCGAGGGCTCGCCACTCATGAATGCGCCCAATGTAGTCATGACGCCCCATCTCGGGGCATCAACCGAAGAGAACCTGCTGCGCCTCGGCGACTCGATCGTCGCGAGACTCAAGAAATACACAGGCAAATGATTCAAAAGGAGAATGTATCATGAAGCGAGTGATCAATTTCAATGCGGGGCCTGCCGCGATTCCCATGGAAGTCCTCCAGAGAGCCCAGGAAGAGATGCTCGACTGGAACGGTACCGGTATGTCCGTCATGGAAGTATCGCACCGCTCAAAAGAATACGAGGCGATGCACAATGAGGCGCAAGACCTCTTCCGCACACTGGCCGGCATGGGACCGGAATGGAAAATACTCTTCCTCACCGGTGGTGCTTCGAGCCAATTCTTCATGATCCCCATGAACTATCTCTTCGGCGAACGCAAAGCGACCTACCTCGTCACTGGCCACTGGAGCAAGGCAGCCATCAAGGAAGCAAAACGCTTTGGCCCTCTCGACGTAATCACCACTGAGAACCCCGACGGAACCTTCACGCGCATTCCGAAACAGGGCGAGATCAAGATCGATCCTGCTTCAACCTACGTGCACATAACAAGCAACAACACAATCTTCGGCTCGCAGTGGCACTACTGGCCTGATGTGGGCAAAGTTCCTCTTGTTTGCGACATGTCAAGCGACATCTTTTCGCGCCCCTTCCCTGCGGATAAATTTTCCTTTATCTACGCCGGCGCCCAGAAAAACCTCGGACCCTCTGGTGTCACAGTTGTTGCCATTCGCGAAGACTTCTACAACCTTGCGCAAGAGCAGGCGAAGTTGTCGACGATGCTCTCCTACCGCACCTACGCGGAGAACAATTCGCTGTACAACACACCGCCCTGCTTCTCAATCTACATTCTTAACCTTACGCTCAAGTGGCTGCTGAACACCATTGGCGGCCTCGACAACATGGTAAAAATCAACAGTGAAAAGGCGCGAATTCTCTACTCGGCCATCGATGCCTCCGACGGATTCTATCGTGGACCGGTCGAGAAAGACTCACGCTCGCAGATGAACGTGGTATTCCGCCTTAAAACTCCCGAGATGGAAGAAACTTTTGTAAAAGAGGCTAAAGCCGCAGGCATTGTGGGCGTCAAAGGTCACCGCTCCACAGGCGGTATCCGCTTCTCGATCTACAACGCCAATCTGGTCGAAAGTGCGAAAACCGCGGCGGGATTTATGGAGGAATTCAGCAGGAAATACCGCTGAGATGCGATCCGGTGAATGTCGGCGCGGGGCCGCCCGGGTACACCGGGCGGCCCCGCGCTTCATTTTTCGATATATTCTTGCGAAAACGATAAATGGATGGTTGAATCAAAGCTATGGCGAAGACGAGACTGCAAAAGATCTACAGCAAAGCAATCGGAAGCTTAAGTTTCTCAGCGGAGCTGCGGAAGATGCGGAGAGAGCTGAACGCGAAGATCGATCAGCCGGAGAGCATCGTGCCGCCGCCGCCCTTTCACCCGCAGGCGGCGAACCGATGGTTCAAGCGGCGACGGATCACGATCGCGGAGTCGTACCTGATGGTGGTGCGAGATTTGGATTCGCGGCATTCAGGGCGGCGGCTTGAGGCACTGAAGAAGCTGGCGGACGGAGCGTTTCACTCGGCGAACATCGACTATCCGCTCAATACGGCGCGGGTACAGTCGGCGCTGGTAAAGGAGGTAGTGAAGCACCGGACGAACAAGAGGCGGCAGTTGGAGCTGTTGTACGATTTTTCGATGTCGACGCGAGGGCAGCACCAGACGATACGCAAGTTGTGCGATGAGCTGAATGTGGTGGAACTCCCGGAGCGAGGGGTAGCGATAGGGGATTTGGGGTACGGGTGGGATGGGCACGTGCACGACACGGCGACATCGGGGCGGAAGAATCCGACGCAGCTGGTGATCGACGCCTTCATCAAGGGGATTTCGGAGTTACGGGTAGCCTATGGGTCGGTGAGCGACCTTGAGATGATGGAGGAGGTGCTGGCAGCCGGGGAGATAATGGGGTTGCGGGTGGAGATCGGTCTAGAATACAGCGTGATGGTGGAGGGGGAGCGATATCACTTTATGGCGGAGTTGCCGCACATGGGGAGTGTTGAGGCGCTTGGGCAGTATTTTGGAGCACATGCAGAGGACTTGGGGGCATTTTTCGCGGGATTGGACAGGAACCGAGAGAAGCGGTTGGAGGCGGTGCGGCGGCTGTTGGGAGAGTTTAACGAGAGTAGGCTTGTGGAGTTGAACGAGGGGTACGAGGGGGAGTATCGATTGGGACCGCTGTCGCTGGATGAGCTATTGGCGACGATACCGAACATGAACATTACACCGCTGCACTTGGCGGAGTTTATGTACATGAAATATCGGCCGGTGCTGCAACGACGAGTATGGTACTACAAGGTGCTGAGGGAGAAGAGTCGGCAGGAAGCAGGCGAGGAGAGGGAGCGGCGGCAGATAGAGGAAAAGTACAAGAGCTTAAAAGATGAATTGAACGGCTTATCGCCGGACTCGGTGCTTTCGGCGTACTTTGATGCGCCGCACATGATTGAGTACGAGACAGTGTTCACAAATCTCCAGGGGTTGAGCGAGAAGCTGCATGGAGCCGGATGTAAAATTAAGTTCATACATCCATTGGAGCATGGGCTAGAGGCGGCGAAAGAGATTATAGAAAAGTATTGGGGGAGTTTCGACAGTGTAGAGGTGTACAATACGCAGAACTGCGCGGGGAGGAAAGAAGGAGAGGTCGAGGAATTCGCGCGGTATTTGAATGAGCGGAACAGGCGCGCAGCAGAGGAAGGGGAGAAGTTACTGCGACCGGTATGTGGGAGCGACGCGACAGGGAGGAATCCGAAGATCCCGGGGATGGGATTTATCTATGAGGATGGAATAACGGGGAAGCTTCGGCAGAAGTACATTAAACGTCACGTGAAGTTGCCAGCGCTGGTGTCGGCGATGATAAAGGCTGGGGAAAGGCCGGTGGACGAGAATGCGTTGGCAGAGAAGGCGGTGCCGAGGATCATCAGTATGGGGAAGGTGTCGAGCGGAGAGGGGTACACTTCTACCAGTGAAGACGAGAAGGTCGGACCGGTTCGTGCGTGGCGCTACTTCAATCCCACATTCAAGAATGTGGTAAGAAGCCTGATCGGCTTCTTTGTAGCTATGGCTTTTGTTGGACCGGGATACGCGTTTCTGTGGATAGGGATCACCGGTTTTCGAAACAGCATCGTAGATCTCATTTCTTATCGCGGAACAAAGCTCAACCAGTGGAAACTCAAGAGCATCAATTTCGATAATGTGGCGCAATCGCTGTTCTGGACGGGATTTTCGGTGCCCATTCTCGGTTTCGTAAAGTCGAATTTCGATGTGCTCTGGCCATTGGCACATGAGACTTTCTTCTACAATGTTGTGAAATTTTTCTTTATTTCGTTCGCGAATGGCTTCTACCTTGCCGCGCATAATACACTCCGCGGCTTTGACAAAAATGTCGCAAAGGGAAATATTTTCCGTAGCATCCTCGCGTGGCCGCTGGCAACTGTTTTCGCGCCGATTGGATACGCGCTCAATGTGCCAAGCATCGTTCAAACAAAGATATGGTCTGATGTTGTGGCGGCGTTCATTGAAGGAAGCAATAAATATTTAAAAACACTACGGCAGAGGCAAAAAACTCTCGAAGAGATAATCCCAAAAATTATTCATGAACAGGGCAGTGCGCACTACACGGCGATGCTCGATATCCTGTACCTATTTTCCCAGGAGCCTCGGACACAGACTACGATCAAAACGGTGCTAAGCCCCTATGTGCTTTTCACGCGTCGGCTTAGAAAAAATTCGACGCTGCGCCTTAATCTCTTGGTCGAGCTGCAGAAAACGATGCGCGAGGGGCGCGTGTGGACCGACCTCGTGGATTATATCGTCGCGAACTACGATGAGGAGATGGCTGAGGACCTCGTTGATCTTGTCGTCGATGGCCTGCCCGCACTCCAAAAAAGTCTTGAAAAGCTCATTAAAAAGTATGGCAGGGAGAAAAAGCTTCGCCTTCTCATGTAAGGCTTTCATTCGATCAATCGGAGAGCCCCAAAAAAGCCCCCGCGCTAGGACGGGGGCTTGCGTTTGTGTCGAGGATGCGCTCCACACTCAGAAGGGCAGTGCGATATCGAGCTTGCAGCGCTCTTTTACTTCCTGGAAGGCCTTGATGAGGGGTGGGTTAAAGGGTACACCCTTGTCCTTGCGATAGAGCCAAGTTTCGTGCTCTTTCTCACCCGGAGTCCAGATGCGCGTGGCGCCAGGCGCCTTTTTAGATGCGCGAAGCTGTCGGCTCACTTCACCTACATGGTGCTTGAAATCTTCAAGATCGCAGAATGAGTTGATGTTGATAGCTAGGAAGCTGTGTCCGAGCTCGATGGACTTTTTCTTGCCATCGGGGCCGATATCGGCAAGCGCCTTCATGAAATTTGCCTGCGAGAGCGCGCTCGAGAGGAGCTCGACGACCATCGCGTAGCCGTAGCCCTTATAGCCCGAAAGGTCTTCACCGAGCCCGCCGACTGGTGTGAGCGCGGCTTTGTCCTGGGTGAGGTCGATGAGCACCTGATGCGTGTCGTGGCGGTACTTACCATCCTGGCCGATCACCCAGCCATCGGGGAGATCTTTGCCGAGTCTGTCGTAGAGTTCGATTTTGCCGCGCTGAGTTGTTGCGGTGGCACAGTCGAGCATAAAGGGGAAGTCCTCGTCCGAAGGCATACCCCAGGTGAGGGGGTTTGTGCCGAGCATCGGTTCGACACCCCAGGTTGGAGCGATCGCAGGCCGCGCGTTCGTGGTAGTGAGGCCGATCATGCCGTGTTCTACCGCCATGCGTGCATAATAGAATGCAGCGCCATAGTGGGTCGAGTTGCGGCACACAGTCATTCCAATTCCAAATTTCTCAGCCTTCTCAATGGCGAGTTCCATGGCACGCTTGGCGATATAATGGCCCATGCCGTTGTGGCCATCGATCACCGCGGTCGTCGGCGTCTCGCGCACAACATCGAAAGTGGTCTTGGGGTTGAGAATGCCGGCCCAGATGCGATCGAGGTAGATCGGTTTGTAGCGTCCGACACCGTGCGAGTCCACACCGCGTTTGTCCGCCGATATCAGCACGTCAGCACAAACCGCGGCAACCTCTGGGGCCACTCCTACTGCTTCGAAGCCAGCCTTCATAAAGGCTTCCACTTCGTCGAATTTCCACCATTTCACATCGTTATCCATCATTTTCTCCTTGCATGGTGCGCCGAAAATTTCAGGAAACAAGTCCTGACAACGATTTCAATCATAAATCCGAATCGCGGGGCTTGGCAATGAGAAAAGGAAATAAGTGGCAAGAAGGAGCGTAAGCGGAAATAAAAAAAGCGAGCGCTCGGAGGAGGGGGAAGAGCGCCCGCAGGGTCACCTAGAGTTTGAACAATTGATTATGCTGCTTCGACGCCGAGTACATCCTTGATTGCATTGACAATGGTCGCTTTGGGAAGGGCGCCAACCGCCATTTGTGGCTGACCATTGACGGGGATGAAGAGAATCGAGGGAATGCTCTGAATACCGAAAGCACCCGCGAGCTCTTGCTCTTCATCGGTGTTCACTTTATACACGATGAGTTTTCCCGCGTATTCTTCAGAAATCTTCTCGAGAACCGGTCCGACCATGCGGCAAGGCCCGCACCAGGGCGCCCAGAAGTCGATAATCGCAGGGAGCTCACCGGCGTACTTCCACTCTTTCTCATTTTCGTAATTGAACACCTTCTCGAGGAAGGTCGCTTTTGTCAGGTTTTCGGTCACACGACACTCCTTATATAGAATAATTTATATATAAAATTATTTTTCGACAAGGGGGTAGGGTAAAGAATTGTTGTGCGCGCTGTCGAACCGCGTCGTATCGCAACGCGTTTCGCCGGAGGGGAGCGCGCACTAAGGCATGCCCCGTTTTTTCTCGCCATATATGCCCTGCCTCCAAACTACATGATAGAATTGATAATACATCGATTGAATTCCGGAGGCAAACCGAATGAATGCCAATCCTTATCTTGTCACCTTGGATATCGATGAATTTCCTCCCGACCCCGTATTTGAACCGAATATCCGGAGAGCACCGCGCCGTGAGGCATATCTCACCGCCGCGCAGGAGCGCCTCGCGCTCAAAAATGCGCTTCGCTACATACCCATCCGCTGGCACGAGCGACTTGCGCCCGAATTTTTACGCGAACTCCATGAGCATGGGCGCATCTATGGCTATCGCTTCCGCCCCCAGGGCAGGATTCAAGGTGCGCCGATCGAGAGTTATTCCGGGCGCTGCATTGAGGGCAAGGCCTTCCGCGTAATGATCGACAACAACCTCGACTTCGAAGTCGCCCTCTATCCCTACGAACTCGTTACCTATGGCGAAACAGGCCAGGTTTGCCAAAACTGGATGCAGTACAGGCTTATCTGCCGTTATCTAGAATTGCTCGACGAGCGCGGTACGCTCGTGATCGAGTCGGGCCATCCCTTGGGTATTTTTGCGAGCCACCCATTCGCACCGCGCGTTATCATCACCAACGGTCTCATGGTGGGTATGTTCGATACACTCAAGGATTTCAATGCCGCCGCGGCGATGGGCGTAGCGAACTATGGGCAGATGACCGCGGGCGGATGGATGTACATCGGGCCGCAGGGGATTGTACACGGAACCTACAACACGCTCCTCAATGCGGGGCGTCTCAAGCTCGGCGTACCACGCGATAGCAACCTTGCCGGAAAAATCTTCGTTTCGTCGGGGCTGGGAGGTATGTCAGGCGCGCAGGGGAAAGCAGCAGTCATCGCTGGCGCCGCCTCGATCATCGCGGAAGTCGATCATTCGCGCATCGAGACGAGGCTTACCCAGGGCTGGGTTACCTGCGAAACGAACTCCCTCGCCAACGCAGTTCGCCTTGCGGTCGCCGCGCGAGACAAAGGAGAGGCGATCGCGGTGGCATACTACGGTAATATCGTCGACCTGCTTGAGTATCTCGGTGCGCAGAACACGCGTGTCGATCTTCTTTCGGATCAGACGAGCTGCCATGTGCCCTACGATGGCGGGTACTGTCCGGTCGGCATCAATTTTGAGGAGCGTACCCGCTTGCTCGCCGAAGACAGAGACCGCTTCCGCGCGCTGGTCAATGCGTCGCTGCGGCGCCATTACGATGCAATTATGGCTCTCGTACGGCGCGGAACTTACTTTTTCGACTACGGCAATTCTTTTCTCAAAGCTGTGTTCGATGCAGGCGTGAGGGAAATTTCTAAGAATGGCGTAGATGAAAAAGATGGGTTTATCCTTCCAAGCTATGTTGAGGATATCCTTGGGCCCGAGCTCTTTGACTATGGCTATGGGCCTTTCCGCTGGGTCTGTCTCTCGGGTAAAAAGGAAGATCTACGCAAAACCGATCGGGCTGCAATGGACTGCATCGATCCAGGGCGTCGCGGTCAGGATCGTGACAATTACATCTGGATCCGCGATGCAGAAAAGAACAATCTCGTGGTGGGTACTCAGGCGCGGATTTTATACCAAGACGCCTTTGGCCGAATGAAGATTGCGCTCCGCTTCAATGAGATGGTGCGGAACGGCGATATCGGCCCCGTGATGCTCGGCAGGGATCACCACGACACGGGCGGTACCGACAGCCCTTTCCGAGAAACGAGCAACATCAAAGACGGCTCCAATGTGATGGCTGATATGGCCATTCAGTGTTTCGCAGGGAATGCGGCACGGGGCATGAGCCTCGTGGCGCTGCACAATGGCGGCGGCGTCGGCATCGGCAAGGCGATTAATGGCGGATTCGGGCTCGTGCTGGATGGTTCCGAAAAGGTGGATTGCGTCATCCGCATGGCACTCAGTTGGGACGTAATGGGCGGCGTCGCACGGCGCTCTTGGGCGCGCAACCCGCATGCAATGGAAGTATCGGAAGAGTTCAACCGAGAACGCGGCGACTTTGGTGCCATCACCATGCCTGCGCTGGTGGATGAAGCGCTTCTCGATCGCTTACTTAGTCGGGCTTAACGCGGACAGCACCCGATCGATCTCGGCTCGGACCTCCTCCATCTCTCGGCGCACCGATTGAATGGCGCCATTGTCCTCAATGCGCCCGCACACCGCGAGCTGCTCAGCCTCGTTGCGGAATGTAGCCTTCCGGAAAGGATTCGAGAGATCCTTCGCGCGTGAGGAGAAAACGCGCTGGGTGATCTCGACAGACAGAGCCTTTGCCTGTTCGAGGAAGTTCGCGAGATCTGATTCGCGCAGCGCGGACAAAGGCGCGCCCTCTTGATGAGGTTTGAGGTACCTCAGGACGCTCCAGGCATACAATGAAGCGTCGCGGCTGTACTCCGAGGCGAGCTCGCGGTAGGCATCGTGCAGTTCGTCCCAGCTCTTGATACGACCCTCCTCGACACGGGAAATGAGTTTCTCTAGCTTTGAGCTTTCTACGAGAAAACCGCCGAGATTCTCCCAGTGCATCTCGAGCGCTGCGCGCGATGTTGCTTCAGAGGAGGCCATCGACCGCCACGATGCGATATCGGAATCTTTCCCCGCCCACGTACCAACGCGATCCTCATCCGCATGCTGCGCCGCGCTTACAAGCTCATTCTTAAGCTCGGGAAGGAGCTGCCGTACCGCGAACCAGAGGAGCATCTCTCGATAAGACCGCCACGCTCTGCAGGGCTTGAGCACGACCTGAGGTCGGGCCGAATTCTCGAAGCCTTCTACGCGCACCTCGAAGGGGAGGGGATCGGTTCCATGGGCGAGAATCGACGCACCGATCTTCTTGAGTCCTACGCGGTGTGCTTCCTGGTTTTCTTCATGTAAGGTTGAGAAAGCAGATGTCGCCTTGACCTCTTTGATGAGCTCGAAAACGCGATCGCCGAAAAGGCTCCTTGTGTCTTCATTTTCATCGAGATCCGCGACAGCCCCCGCTCCTACCGCGCGTTCGAGGAGCGCTACAGCATGAAGAATCTCCGAGGCGGTATCGGGTGCGAAGGGTGAATACACATAGCCGATCTCGAGGTTCCTGCGTTTGTCGCGCTCGCGGAACTTTTTCTCGTTGCGCATGAGCGCGTAGGTATTGGAGTGCCACCACCAACCTGGCGCCAGCACAAGCCGCCCTTCGGTCTCGTCGTTGTCGACGAGGCAGAACGGGAACTGGATGTCGAGTTCGTGCTTGTAGGAGCCCTTTGAGAGCAGGCAGAAAGAAGCGAAGCGCGAAGAGTGCTTTACCGAGGTGCAGAGTCCCGGCCAGAAACCACGCCCCGCCTCAATCTCGCCATCCGGCGCGCGCGAATTGTGGTTCGATCCGATGGTCGCACCCGCAGCCAGATTCGACTGACCCTTGATGAGACTTGCGATGAGAAAACTCGTATTGTGGTGCTGCTCGTGAGAGGGGAAAATGAGGTTGTTAAGGATCTCGCAGCATGAGACTGTGCTATTTTCGCCGAGCACCGAGTGAATGAGCCGCGCACCATACTTGAGCGCTGAGTTATCGCACATCACGAAGCGCACCGCTTTGCAGCCGTAGAATACTCGGCAGCCGAAACCGAGAATACCGTTGACAAGCTCGACTCCTTCGCCGATCTGCGTCCTAGCCTGAGAGCTCGAGTTGATAGTGAGATTCTTGAGCTTATTCGAGCCTTTGATGTAGGCGCTTTCGCCTATATAGGTGTCCTTGATGATGCGATTGTGCTTGAGCACGCTCTCTTTTCCGATCACACCATAACGACCAAGGCGCCGATCGAATCGAGTGTTCGTCATTTCTGCGAAGCGTTCCATGAGCGTCGTGCGGTCGCGGAATTTCGCCCACAGCCACGCGTCACCGGGGAGCATCCCATCGAAGGGGAAAATCGCGCGCCCGCCATTCTCATTCATTACATCAAGGGTAATGCGTACGGTTTCCTCTTCGTTCTCCATGACGATGCCGTTGCCGAATTTCGCGTGGTTGGAAACCTGAATTTCCGCGTTGTTGATCAGCACACAGTGATCGTCGATGATGTAGTGCGAAAGATAGGCACAGTTCGAGATTATGCAGTTATCACCGATGTCGCAGGCAATGACCTGCGAATTAACGATGCCCGCTTCAGCGGAAATGTCGTGGTGCTCCAGGGTAATGTGCTCGAGCCGGGATATACGGATCAAGCCAAAAAAACTGTTGTTGCGCACTAATTCTGGGCAGAAGGGGTCCATTACGAGGAATTGTGTCCAATCGTTGCAGGTGTTGTTGTTACGGACGAGTACTTCGAGTTCATGTGCGCCGAGCGGTCGGAATGCAGCGGGCTCTTTGCCAAGACTTCGGAGCTGTTCGTCGCGAATTCGATACTCATTTTCGCCGGGCTTGAGATAACGCGAGGGTATAAATCCTTCACCCACGCGCACATCACGGTGGATTCTTATATCGTTTGTCATGCGGAAAGTATGAAATATTCACGCCCTGTACGCAACAGGCCCCGTTGCGCACGGCGCATGTTTATCCCCCACTTGACCATTTTTCGCCTTTTCGTCATGGTATCACCATGGATTTTGTCAATACTGCCAGAGTAGACGCTCTCGTGACTGAATCCGAGAAAAAAGTGTTCGAGCTCTTCGACACGATGATCAGATCAACGGGACAAGAGCGCGCAAAATCCGCCGTCGCTATTGCCAATCTGCTTGGAAATCCTGGAGAATTCAGCTTTTACATAGAGTGCACCGAGGATCAGCGTCTCATCCGCGTCTTCCATCTTTTGCGCATATTCCGCGAAAACATGACTCTGCTTATCAACAAAACTTGGGTCGATAGCACCGAAAACCCCAATCAGGATGAACTGCTCGGCGATCTTGCGCGCTTTGTAGAAGAGTACCGCGACGGCCGCATTGTCTCCGCCTTTCGTAACTTCGTGAGGATATCTCGGCAAATTCCATCACTACTCTTTGGTTCCCTTGGCAAAGCAAACGATTTTCTCGAGTACGCGTTCCGCATCGATCCCAAATTCGGTCTCTTCTTCTGGTTTATCGGTGAGATCGATCTGC
The DNA here is from genome assembly GCA_020721875.1 of Leptospira biflexa. Classification (GTDB taxonomy): domain Bacteria; phylum Spirochaetota; class Spirochaetia; order Treponematales; family Rectinemataceae; genus Rectinema. The sequence goes on along the minus strand of DYLX01000006.1, from coordinate 25,700 downwards.
AGCTGAGAAATATCGAGAGCATCCCAGAACACCGCGAACTCTTCGATCTTGAGGTCCTCATCGGGGCTTTTGTCCTCTCTTGTTTCTAAATCAACTATTCTCCACAGTACATCTCGCACAATCCGCATTCCCACACCTAATGGATCGGTCTTTGTAGGGGCCAGCACGAGGCAGTGGCCCGAGGCGCTCGCTTCAATGTCCGCGCGCGCCCACATGCTGAGTCCACACGCAGGGTCGAAGACGAGAAAGGCGTGCTCATTCGCGTCGAGCGCAAGGACGAAGTGCTGATATTCGTGCTCGAGGTGTAACACGAGAGGAAGGGGGGCGCGCGCGACCAATTCGGCCAGTGAAAAGGGCCGCACGAGGAATGCCTTTGCGGTGAGTCCCTCCTCGGTCAGTATGCGCTGGATATCGCCGAGCGAAATCGGTACTGGTTTTTTGAGCTGTTGGTACAGCGAGAAATCGTCCTCGAGGGGGTGCAGGCTACAGGAGCCTGAAGCCTCGTTCGATGGCCTGTCGGTATACACCTGAGCGCAGCAATCCGCGATCCTCACAGTATTAAGAAGGGCAGCCGCCACCGCGTACCCGCAACTCGATACCGAAGACTGAAGCGGAAAGATCGCGCCGAGAATGGCCTGATGGAGAGGGTTTTGCGGCTGCTTCCCGGAATTCACTGAACCTCCCAGTGTTCCGTAGGTGAGCAACGCTGCGATAAACTCGATGGTTATGGAAGAAAGCCGCGGTGTCGTCATCAACGCCTCCTCATAGAGAAGACGCTGCGCATCGCGGTATGGCTTCAAGTTTGGGAACTATCCGCGCTTCGGCTCGAAGTGACTGAACTCCATACTAAATGAGGCGCGTCCCTGACTTACTGAACGCAGGCTCGTCGTAAAGCCGAACATGGTTGCGAGCGGGGCCTGGGCGTGGATAACTTCAGAGACATTCTTGGTTTCAGACCCATGGATAAGGCCGCCGCGCTGCGACACGAGGCTCATCACTTCGCCGACGAACTCCTTCGGCGTCAAAATAGCAACCTTCATGATCGGCTCAAGGAGTACGGGATTCGCCGCCCTGCACGCGTTGTCGTAGGCCATATTTGCGCAGGCTTCAAAGGCGAAGGGTGTGGACGTGAGCTCGTTGTAATCGATGTCGAGCAGCGAGACGCCGATATCGACCGATGGGTAGCCGTACTGGATCCCAGACTGGAAGGCCGATGTGATTCCCCGCTCGATCGCATCGAATATTTCTTCGGGCACCTCGTGCGCGCGGACTGCCTTTTTATATTGATTGCCTGTGCCGCGCGGGAGCGGTTCGACTTCGATGGTGAGGCCGGCGGTGTTCTCCTTGCCAGCGATGACTTTGTGGAATTTTTCCGTGTGGCGGTATGTGGTGGAGATCGACTCGCGGTAGGTAACCTGTGGATTGCCGATCTTTGCCCGTACTTTGAACTCGCGGATCACGCGCGTCACGAGTACATCGAGGTGCAGCTCGCCCATGCCGCGGATGATGATCTGGCCGGTCTCTTCATCTTCGTGCACGAAGAAGGTCGGATCTTCACGGGCAAGAATGTCGAGCGCCTCCTTGAGTTTGTCGCGGTCGGAAAGGGTTTTGGGCTCGATCGCCACAGAGATGACGGGCTCGGGAAAGTGCATTTTCTCGAGGAGCACCGGGTAGCCCTCGGTGCCGAGGGTATCGCCGGTCTGCGCGAGTTTGAGCCCAACAAAGACCGCAATATCGCCCGCACTCACTGAATTAATGGGCTCGCTCTTGTTTGCGTGCATGCGCAACAGGCGCGTGACGCGCTCGCGTTTTTTCTTGGATGTATTGTACACCGTCGATGCGTTGTGGAGCACTCCAGAGTACATGCGCACGTAGCAGAGCGCGCCGGCTTCGCGGTCGTATTGCACTTTGAAGACGAGACCCAGAGGATAGCCGCTGACCTGGCAAGGTATCTCGATGTCTTCCTCTTTCTTTGTGTGGAAGGCTTTTACTGCGCCGACTTCATCCGGTGCGGGGAGGTAGTCGACGATCGCGTCGATGAGGGGCTGTACTCCCATGTTTCTTCTGGAAGCGCCCGCAAAAACCGGCACAAAGTGCCGGGAGATGCACGCCTTGCGGATTTCAGCTTTGAGTATATCGTTTGGGATCGTCGCGCCCTCGAGATAGAGATTCGTAATGATGTCGGACTGGGCGGACACCGCGTTAATCAGACTCTCGCGCCAGTGATGCGCGAGTTCCTTCCGTGTATCAGCGATCGGCGAAACCTCCATCTCCGAGCCGTCGTCGTTCCAGCGAATCTCCCGCATTTCGATGAGGTCGAGAATGCCCTCGAAGTTGCCTTCCTTCCCGATCGGTATGTTGAGGGGAATAGGATTGGCGCCGAGTTTGGCACGCATGTCTTGGAGCACCGCTTCGAAATCAGCGCCGAGCCTATCCATTTTGTTGATATACGCGATCCGCGGTACATGATAGCGGTCAGCCTGGTGCCACACCGTCTCCGACTGTGGCTCGACGCCCCCCACCGCGCAGAACACCGCGATAGCACCGTCCAAAACTCGCAAGGATCGCTCCACCTCAGCAGTAAAGTCGACGTGCCCCGGCGTGTCGATGATGTTGATCTGATGGTCGCGCCAGAAGGTAGTAGTCGCGGCGCTCTGAATCGTAATGCCACGCTCCTGCTCCTGCTCCATCCAATCCATCGTGGCTTCGCCGTCGTCGACTTCGCCAAGCTTATAAGTTTTGCCCGAATAGTAGAGGATGCGCTCGGTGGTGGTCGTTTTCCCAGCGTCTATATGGGCCATAATTCCAATATTGCGTATTTTTTCAAGACTCATTGATTGCTCCACGGCGCGCGCAGGAATTTAAAAAATGACTGCAAAAATGTGCCTCAGCTTGAGGCTCTGTAAATATATAGGAAATGGCTCAGAATTACAACATAAAGGCTGCGCACGACAAAACCCTGTGCGCTGCCGTGTGATTTTGCGGATGCGCACTACCTGTGTCCACTCGAGGATCCGCGCGCAACACCCCATCTCCTTGCATAGAAGCGCTATTTACGCGTATAAGTATGCCGTGAAAAGAATTGAACTTCTCGCGCCGGCGGGTTCTCCCGAGGCGCTCGACGCGGCGATCAGCGAAGGTGCCGACGCGGTCTACCTTGGTTTGCGATCCTTCAACGCGCGCATGCGCACGACAAATTTCGCATTCAATCAGTTCGAAGCGGCTGTTGGCGCGCTGCACGAACGATCACGAAAAATATATGCGACGGTGAACACCGTGTTCGAAGAGCGCGAGGCGGATCGTCTTTACCAGTTGCTCGAGTATCTTGCCTCGGTGGGGCCGGACGGTATCATCGTGCAGGATGCCGGAGTTGCCAAGATGGCGCGCAACTACTTTCCCTCGCTGCAGCTCCATGGCTCGACGCAGATGAACGTCGCTTCCTCAGCGGGCTGCAACCAGCTTTCCCGCGCGGGCTTCAAGCGCGTGGTGCTTGCCCGCGAGCTCTCGCTCCACGAACTCACGCAGATTCGCCAGTACACGAGCGTCGAGCTCGAGTTTTTCGTACACGGTGCGCTCTGCGTCAGCGCGTCCGGCATCTGCCTCTTCTCGAGTTATCTCGGCGGCAAGAGCGCAAACCGCGGCATGTGCACGCAGGCCTGCAGACGCCTCTACGAGAGCGAGAGCGGCACTGGTTACTTCTTCTCCCCTGACGATCTTCAGCTCATCGAGTATGTCCCAGCCCTTATCGATGCGGGCGTCAATGCCATTAAAATCGAGGGTCGCATGAAATCCGCCGAATATGTCGGTACCGTCGTTGCCGCCTACCGCTACCTCATCGACAACTGCGAAATCGACCGGGAAAAGGCGATCATCAAGGCGAAATCGATGCTGCAGGCCGATTTTGCGCGCAAAAAAACTACCTTTTTTATCTCGGGACAGCCCGACGATTATATTCACCCCGATCAGGCGGGAGGTACCGGCATTCACCTCGGCCGCATTCGCGACGCGCGCACGATCGACGAGAAGCGCTGGGCTCTTATAAACACCTATGAGGGTCTCGCCGAGCGCGATTCGGTTCGCATTCACCGCAAAGACGATTCGGGGCGCATCACCACGAAAATCCAGGCTATCAAGTACGTTCTTGAAGGCATGCTTCTACAGCTCGATGGCGACTGGCGCCAGAACGACGATGTCTATCTCATTCAGACCGCGAGCATGGCCCGTCATTATAAACCGGTTTTACCCAGAAGTCTCGATCGCTTCCACAAATTTCCCACAAACCACAGCGCACCGCACCCTGAATTCACCCGCCTCGACGGCAAGGCTCTCGAGAAAAGCTTTGAGCCTGGCACCTATATCCTCGCAGGGAAAGTGGCCGATCTCCACGCTATCCTCACTTTCAAGCCAAGGAAGGCGATGATTCTCTTCAATAAACTCAACGCCGAGAATATGCGTCGAAATGAGTCTACACTCCCCTTCAAGCGTGAAAAACTCATTCTCTGGCTCGACCCGTACTACACTGAATCCGATGCATCGTGGCTGCAGACTGAGCTCGACTACTGGATCGACCGAGGAGTTGCGCTTATCATCGCGAACAATCAGGCGCACTTCGCAATGCTCAGAGGCAAGAACGTCACAGTGGTGGCGGGGCCTTGGCTCTATGTCTTCAACTCCTGGGCACTCTCGTACTACCTTGAGCAGGGCGTACAGGCGATCATTCCGCCTTATGAGATATCCCGCCAGGATCTCTACAAGCTCATCGAATTTCTTCCCGCTCAATTCTTTGCGCCTGTAATCTTCGGCTATCCCGATCTGTTCAGGATTCGTGCCAACCTCACGCAAAAGTACGAGCACTCGCACTTCACCGATCGCGAAGGCAACGCCTTTACGCTACTCGGCCGGCGCGATTACTCTTCGGTTATTCCCGACACCCCGTTTTCCCTCATCGATCTTGTGCCCAACCTCAAGAAACAAGCTTTTTCGCGATTTATCCTCGATCTCTCAAACGCAGATCCATCGCGCGGCCTCTACCGAGACCTCGCCAAAGCGATCGATCAGTGCAAGGTCTTACCAAATACTACGCGCTTTAACTGGAAGGATGGATTTTGGAGCGAGGATGTGGTGAGAAGCGGAGGTGGGGAACCGACCTATGGCCCACTGTCGCAGCGCGGCTCATCATCCAGCCCGCGACCGCGTGTCTCGAACACCATCGACAAACCGACAAGCGCCAATCGTGGGCTGCGCAAAGAGTCTAATCGTGGGCCGCGCAAAGCAACGCAAAGTGGCGGTCCTCGAACATCTAAGCCGAGAAACCGATCCGAAGGTGATCCATCTGGGCATACAAGGGCTCCCACTACATCGAAGAGGTCATCGGGCGACCCACGATCTGAGCGCATTCACCAAAAACGTACGCCAAAGCGATGATTCTGTTAAAAGAATCGATTTAGTTCCTTGACGTCTATCGTTTCTCTGTATACAGTTGGAAAAATAAAACGCTGTTTCAAAAGCTGATATGGCTGTATACCTCCGAGGTGAGCGCGTCCAATTTTCCAGACACTCACCGGCGGCGTGTACAACAGCGTTTTGGGAGTACTTAATCATGAGTGAATCGGCGGGAAAGGCTCTCGATATTCTTTTTTATCTTGCAAATGTGAACGACAGCGTGACGCTCGCGAGACTCTCCAGAGAAACGGGGGTGAACAAGGCAACCGCCCTGCGGTATCTCAATGTGCTCGAGTCGAAGGGCGTCGTTGAGCGCTGCAATTCGGGTTGGACCCTCGGTCTTTCGCTCTTTGAACTTGGCAGCAAGGTACCCGTCCGGCAGCTCGTTGCCGAGAAAGTCCGTCCAATCATCGAGCGGCTAGCCAGAGAATCGGGAGAATCCGTCAACCTCGCCTATCTCGCGGGCGATACCGCGATTTTCCTCGACCGCGCCGAAGCCAACAGGAGCCTCCGAATGCGCTCTATGCCGGGCGACCGGCTGCCGCTCTACTGCACGGGTGTTGGAAAGGCTATACTCTCGCAGCTGACGGATGATCGGATCCGCGCGATTCTTGGACCGGGCCCCCTAAAGAAAGTCACCGAATCGACGATCACTGAACCGGAAGATATTATCAATGAAGTGAATAAGGCTCGCGGACTCGGATTTGGGGCCGACAAGGAAGAGTTTGAGATCGGCCTCACCTGCTATGCGATGCCGCTACGCCTGCCAGGCTCTGATTTTGTAGGTGCCATCAGCATCTCCGGTCCCACTGCGCGCATGAAAAATATCGAGATCCGCAATCGATTCCTCTCACTCTTGGCCCAGGCGGTGCAAGATTCGACAGACGTACTCCTCCCGTACCATTTTCACGCGCACGCTGAGAAGAAGGCAGGGGGCTAAATCCGTATTCAGCCCCCGCATTTGCATGCCTTAGACGCTCAGCGTTAGAACACCGCCTCACTAATTTCGGCGCGCTTCGATTCCTCGATAAACACGCCTTCTGTTTTTTTCGCCTCTTCGTGGTCTGTCTTGCTCATCGGCTTGAATTCGACATGCTCCGCCACAATCTTGACTTTTGCGTGTGTCTTGCCCTCTGAGTCTGTCCAGCGGTCCTGCTTTAGCCTTCCTACTACCCGCACTCCTCGCCCTTTTTTCAGGTTTTGGGCGCAGGCCGCGCCAAGCCTCGCCCATGCCTCGATATCGAAATACGAAACCTCATTCTCGTATTTCTGATCCGCGATCTTGTAACTGCGATTCGTCGCAAGAGTAAAGTCGCAGACCTGATTTCCCGAAGTGGTGGATCGATAGTTCGGATCGCGAACTAGATTCCCTTCAACTAAAATACTGTTGAGATGATTCATACGACCTCCTCCATGGTATGCGCTCTCATTGCGCGGCCGCGCTCTTGTGCGCACGCATTACATAATCGCCCGCGAATGCTCATCCCGATTCAATTTTCGAGTTTAAAATGCTAGGATGTACGCATGGATACCTTCGATCAGTTTCAATCACCGTTCTCGTGGAGATATGGATCGCCGCGGATGCGCATAATTTGGAGCGAGCGCGGGAAACGCCTCCTGTGGCGGAAGATTTGGGTTGCCCTCGCCAAGGCTGAATCGCGCTATGGGCTTGTGACAGCCGCGCAGATTGAGGAGCTCGAGCAACATGCGGCCGAAATCGATTTTGCCAAGGCGGATGAGATCGAGAAATCCATCCGGCACGATCTCATGTCGGAGTTGCGAACCTACGCCTCCCAATGCCCGAGCGCAGGAGGTGTGCTCCACCTCGGTGCGACCTCGATGGACATCGAAGACAACACCGACGCACTCCGTGTTCGCGACAGCATTCGGCTCATACAGCGTGGCCTTTCCGCGCTCCTCGTTGCACTTGCCGACAAAATCGAACAATACGCGGCGCTTCCTGCGATGGCCTTTACCCACCTGCAGCCCGCAGAGCCCACGACACTCGGCTACCGCTACGCCTCCTATGCGCAGGATCTCGCGGATACCTATGATCGTGTTGCTCACATGGAGCGCGCCCTAAAGGGCAAAGGTTTCAAGGGAGCGGTGGGTACTTCCGCATCCTATGCCGAACTCATCGGCGTCGATCGACTCGAAGAGTTCGAGCGTGCACTTTCTGAAGAACTAGGGCTTTCCTTCTTTGAGGCGGCAACGCAGACTTACCCAAGAGTTCAAGACTACCGCGTGCTCTCTCTGCTGTCGGAACTCGCTGCGATTCTGCACAAGATGGCCTTCGATTTCCGCATCTTGCAGATGCCGGTACTGGGAGAGCTTTCTGAGCCCTTCGGCGACCGACAGATCGGCTCTTCAGCCATGCCTTTCAAACGAAATCCCATCGAGTCTGAAAAAATCGATTCGCTCGCGCGGATCATCGCGAGCTACGCCCAGCCTGCATGGGAGGACACGGCGCTTTCCGGTCTCGAGCGGACGCTCGATGATTCAGCCAATCGGCGTATCATTCTGCCCGAGGCCTTCCTTGCCACCGATGAGCTCCTCGCGGCGATGCGCAAGATCGTGATCGGTCAGGTTGTCGATGTTGACGCTATTCGAAGCACAGTAGCGCATTATGCTCCATTCGCCGCCACGGAGCGAATCTTGATGGCGCTCGGCAAGGCTGGAGCCGACCGCCAGGATGCGCATGAGCGTCTCCGCGATCTTGCGATGACAGCCTGGACCGCTGTGCGCGAGGGCAAGCCTAATCCACTCAAAGCTCTCGTGAAATCCGACACATTTTTCGCATCGAGACTCTCATCTGACACTATCGAAAACCTCTTTGATGTCGATACTTATATAGGGGCCGCGGAGAAACGCGCGAGATCTATAGCGCAGCGCGTCCGCGCACTCGCTTTAGATGAGTCCTCAATTGAGCGATATACTTTTTAGGTGCTGATTATATCTTGAAGGAGCAGTCATGTTGAATTTTGTTGTCAAAGGCGGGCCAGTTCTGTGGGTCATCATGGCGCTTTCACTCGTCGCGCTTGCGATCATCATTGAGCGCCTTCTCTACTTGCGCCGCATTTCTTTCGATGAGGAGAAACTTTTTCTCCGCATAAAAACGAGTCTCATGGAGGGACATTTTTCTGAGGCGCTCGCGATCTGCGATCAGAATATTTCCCCCTTTTCCTCGCTGCTTAAAGTTGGCATCGAGAATAGAAATCAGCCTGAGTACATGCAGCGCGAGTTGCTCAAAGATGCCGCCGCGATGGAGTCGGTGAATCTCGAGCGTGGGTTGACCGCCCTCGGCACGATCTCCAACATCTCGACGCTTCTCGGCCTGCTTGGAACCGTCACTGGAACGATGAAGGCCTTCGGCGTGCTCGGCCGCTTTGGCGCGGTGAGCGATCCATCGGCGCTCGCGAGCGGTGTCGCCGAAGCGCTCATCACGACGGTCGGCGGTCTCGTGGTCGCGATCCCCATCATCATGATTTACAACTACTTCTCCACAAAAGTGAATCTCATCATGACACGACTTGAATCGCAGGTGAATAGCCTCGTGAATCTCGTTTCGAGCTACGCCGATAAAAAGAATGCCAAGGTTGAGGATACAGCCTCAAAGGAGGCATGATGGCGCGTAACCGAAGGATTTCACCTAAGATACAATTCGATCTGACCCCCCTCATCGATATCGTGCTCCAACTTGTAATCTTTTTTATGATTACGACTACTTTTAAAACTGCGCCTGGAATCACCCTCCAGCTGCCTAGGTCGCAAACGGCCCAGTCGATATCGACCCCTGAACTGAGGGTCGTCGTTGTCTCTCCGGCGGAGATTTACGTCGACAAGACAAAGACTGACCTCAAAGGTCTTCAGTCTGTGCTGAGCAAACGCGTGAGTGGCTCAGACGCGAAACAAATACGCGCGATACTCGAGGGACAATCCGCCTCGGAGTACCAGCTCATCATCTCGGTGCTCGACGCGATGCGGTTCAACGGCATCGAGAATGTTGGCCTCATCACCAGGAAAGAAAAGGTGGTGCAATGACCGAGACGCTCACGTATGTCCAGAAAGAACAGCGCAAACGAACTCTCATTTCATATATTATCGCTATAAGCATTTACTCATTACTGTTTATCGCGGGCATCGTGTACGATATTCTCAGTCCTGAGAGCATCGATTTTACCAACAGTGTCCTCATCGTGAATATTCAAGGGCCTGTCGCCAACGATGCCGGGCAGGGAGCTCCATTAAAAAAAGAATCAGTAGTAGTCGAAAAACCAGCTCCAATCCCGCCTCCCGCCCCTAAACCTCAAACCGAGGCCACATCTCCCAAGCCGGCGCCCGCCTTACCACCTACCCCGAGTGTAGAGGCCACACCAAGTCCGGTTGCGCCCGCGATTCAGCAGCCAATTGAACCCTGGGTTCCGGGTGAACGCGGTCCGGGTTCCCGCGTGAGTTCGAGCGAAACCTCGGTGCTGGCTCCCGGTGAAGGTCAGGTGCCCTGGGGAACGGGGAAGGAAGTCCGCATCAGCAAGAGCGAGGCGGGGAATTCCGTGGAGACCACGCTTGGGGGATCCTCGGAGACTGTAGGGCAGAGCCTCTACGTCCCGATTTATCTGAATATGCCACTGCCCGCCACAGTCCCTGTTTCTCTCTTCAACGCGATTCCTGACGAGAAGATTCCGCCCACCACAATCGTTTCAACCGCGGATGCGCGAAAGCGCGCGTTTCTCAACTATTACTCGATTTCAGGAAATGAATGCCGCCTCACCAACTTTGTGCCGCTTGAAGTACGCGAGAAGCTATGGGAGATGCTCGAGGACGCGGGGTACAATGTCGCAAAGGCCGACTACAAGGCTGGCAAAACCCTCAATCCCGTGGTTATTGGTTTCTCGGTTACGAAGGACAAGCAGCTGCGGGGAGTTGAACTGCTACAGTCCTCAGGGGACTCAGATATCGATCAGTCGGTACTTTACGGCTTTAAGCGCGCATCGTTCTGGAATAAGAGTGGTGAGACTATCCAGGGGCGTTTTATCTACCGTTTCTGACGAATATCAGCTCAGGCTCTGTGAGGTTCTTCCTCGAGCTTCTTAAAATATGCCTTATCGAGACCTGAGGCAAAGAAGACATCGACAACATCCGGCGCGAACTGAACTCCTCGAAGGGCTTTAATTTCTGCAATGACCTGCGCGAAGTCGAGTGCGACCCTGTAAGGTCGGGTTGTCGCCATCGCATCGAGTGTGTCGGCGAGTGAAATGATGCGCGCGAGCCTGTCGATTCCGTCGCTTATCACGCCATCGGGGTAGCCCTTGCCATCCCAGCGTTCGTGATGATGCCGCACGGCGGCTGCCGCCCTCTCGAAGAACTCGACTGTGGAGAGTATTTGGGCTCCAATAATGGGGTGCATGCGGATAATCTCACGTTCGCGCTCGTCCAATGGGCCTTCCTTGTTGAGGATAGAGTCGGGAATTCCTATTTTGCCGATATCGTGAAGCAGTGCGGCGTACTCAAGCTGTTCGATGTCATCGGCAGGGAGCTGCATCGCCTTTCCGATTTGCGAACTTAGCCAGCGTACGCGCTCGCAGTGGCCCTGAGTGTAGCGGTCTTTGACTTCGATGGTCTCGGCGAGGGCGTAGGCGGTCTGCATATTCATTTTTTTAAGCTGCTGGTAAACATTTCCCAGCTCTTCGTAGCTCGATTCAACACGCTTTTCGAGATCGACACGCAGCTGTTCGCGGCGACGCTCCTCTTCAGCCTTCATCTCCATGACTTCCCTATACGAAAAGGCTTTCTCGAGGGTGTCGCGGATCTTATCGAGCGAACTAGGTTTGACGAGATAGTCGAAAGCGCCCGCCTTCATCGCGGAGAGGCCGGTTTCGAGGTCGCCAAACGCGGTGAGCATAATGACAGGTACCGTGGGGAGAATGGTGCGAAGCTTGGGCAGAGCCACAAGCCCCGGCATAACCGGCATACGAATATCCAGCAGAATGGCGTCGGGTGCCACATCCCCCGCCTCGACGAGATCGACGGCTTCTCGACCATTTTTCGCGATTTTATAGTTGTGGCCCATCTTCTGCATGCTTATGGAGAGCACTTTTTGCATCGATGCATCATCTTCAACGATAAGCACGATTCGCTTTTTGTAGGCGTTCATTGTTTCCTTGAATGCGGCAATTTAGGAATAAGAAAGGGAACAATCGCCGCGTACTCATGATAATTTGCAAACTGCAAGGGAAAAGTATACTTATCTTGTAAGAAAATGAGAAGTAGATTTAGAAGATTTGCAGCGAAAAAGCGTGCAAAGCCGAGTTCTCCCCCCTCCCAGGCGATGAAACTCGCCGAAAATAGCATAAACCACCAGAACCCCGGATGTCTGCACCGACGGTAGCTGCCCAAATCGTATGCGCGGCCGGGGGCGAGCTTAAACTTGGCCATGCCGATTGGAATTTCGAGAAACGTGGTCCATACAAGGAGGGCTCCTCCCAGAAGGCTGAGAATAAGGAGTACTGTGCGAACAGGTGTGAATGAGCCACCGGGCATTCTTCCATCGAACATCGGAATCGCGAATCCGATCGCAATGAGAGCGTAACCAAATGTCTGGAGGAATCGGTGCCCCCTTATAGGGAGCTTCGCGTTTCTCTGAAGGTGACGCAATTCCGCCACCAATAAGGTCATGAAACCTATAAAAATTGTCGCGATGGATACCATTCTGTGAGTTACTATGCTATAGTATCGTCCAATATACCAGATCCGCTTAATGTTGTGGGAGCAATTTGATGATATTGGATGTTTCATCGCTCATTCCGGCGCTTTCGTTTTGCATCTATATCCCCTTTATCATCTTCGGACTTGCGAATAAAAAAGAGCGAGTCAATTTTTCATTCCTGCAATACATGGGTTTTATGGCGCTGTGGAGCTTCGGCTCCTTTATGATGCACGCAAACACAAACCTCTTCACACCACTCTTCTGGAACAGGGTGATGCTTGTCGGGTTGCTTGGCGGTCCCATAACGATTTTTGCCACCCTCATCTATTTTTCCAACACCAAGAAGAGCCGATACCGAGTTTTTCTCTACCTCGGTTACGGGATCTATGTGTTCTTGCTCTATTTGAATTTCTCAGGTTCCATAGTCACAGACGCGGGTTTCGAGAACTCTGTGTTTTACTACACCCTCGGCAACGGCGCGATAATCGCATACTCACTTTCGTACTTCTACTTGATTCTCGCGATTCTGCTAGTGTTCTGGGAACTTCGCTCTAATCAAGACAAGTTTCTCAAGCGATCGCTTCGCCTTGTGGTGACGGGCGTCGTGATCATGCTCCTTGGCATCGCCGCAAACCTTTATGCACCGCTCGGCCGCTATCCACTCGACCTCTCCGCCGCGACGATCAACGCGGCGATCATCTTCTTCAGTGTGTACAAATACCGGATTGTCCATTATTCGGCGGTGGTGCTCAACATATTTTTAACCATTTTGGTGATTATTTTCTCGAGCCTGATCTATATGATTTTTCTTGTTCCCCTTTTTGGGCTCGATCAATTTGTGTCGATTTCTAAGCTGATTTTGCTCGCCGTAATGCTTGGTGTATTCTCGGCGCTTCTCCTCGCACCGCTGCGCACCGCGTCTCAGGCGCTGCTCGAGAGAATCTATGGCGGAAAGAGCTTCCTATATTACCAAGAGCTCCGCAAATTCTCGTCGGACCTCACCTCAATCGTAAGCCTCGAAGAGCTCGCGAAACTGACAGTGGACAACGTGATTTCGACCTTCAAGCTGGATTGGGCTTTTGTGCTGATCAACGATTTCAATGCCAGGCACTTCAGAATAATCGCGGCCAAGGGTCTCGAGTTTGCGTCGGAATCAGAGAGTAATGTAGGGCTGCACGTTATTGTTCCCCGCAACGACCAATTCATTCAAGCGTACCAGATGCGGACAATGCGCCAAGACCAGACGGGGCTGCAGCGCACTATTTCGATCAGACTCACCAAGGGCGAAGATCATGAGCTCGTTTCCGCGAGCCTTGTGCTGCCTCTGAAATTTAAAGAGCGCCTCAATGGCTTCATCGTACTCGGGCCGCGAGTGGAAAAGGACTACTACAATCAGTATGATCTCGAAATTCTGCAATTCCTCACGGATCAGGCGTCGGTTTCGGTCGAAAACGCCATCTCGTTCGAGCGCCTGCGGCAGCAGCAGCGGAGGCTTCAGGAAACAAACGAAGAGCTCACGCTGAGCCGCAACAAGCTCGAAGCTTTCTTCGACGGCATCGCGACGCCCATCTCGATTCAGGACATCAACTACAATATCGTGACGGCAAACTATGCCGCGCAGCGTTACTTCGAGAAATCGCAGGAAGCGCTCATTGGTTCGAAGTGCTACAAGGCGTATTTCAACCGCGATCGCCCCTGCGCGGAATGCCTGGCGCAGGACTGCCTCCACACGAAACTACCCTTCAGTACTGAGAAGCAGGACGACCGGACGCAGCTCACTTTTGCCTTGAATTTTTACTCGATCCCCACGCCACGGGGCTCGAGCGGCTCCTTTATCGAGTTTTTCCAGGACATCACAAAGCAAAAAACGCTGCAGGAAGAGTTGATCCAAACCGAGAAACTCGCGGGCATCGGCACCCTCGTGTCGGGAATCGCTCATGAAATCAACAACCCGCTCGGTGGCATCCTCGGCACTGCGGACCTCATGCTCCCTGAGACCCAGGAGGGCAGCGCGCTCCGCGAGTACGTGTCGGATATTATCCGCTACGCGCAAAGCGCTGCCGATGTCATCAAAGACCTCATGCTCTACTCACGAAAAACGCGCACCAGTGCTGAGATGCTCAATATTGTCAATATTCTGGAGAATTCGCTTAAAATGGCCATGCGCGGCATCGACTTCGGCACTATCGTCGTCCGAAAATCCTACGACACGGTGCACGAGATCCTCGCGAATCCCACTGAGCTTCAGCAGGTATTTCTTAACCTCATCGTTAACGCGGTGCAGGCGATGAACAGCGACGGTATACTCACCCTCTCCTGCACGCAGGAAGACAACGATGTTATTATCACTGTGCAAGACACCGGCATCGGCATCGAGAAAGAGAATCTGGACAAGATTTTCAATCCATTTTTTACCACGAAAGAAGCGGGTGCGGGCACGGGGCTCGGCCTGAGCATCGCGCACCACATTGTTACAAAGTATGGCGGCCGCATACTGCTCGACAGCCAGGAGGGGAAGGGCACCACCTTCACGGTTATTCTGCCTGCCGCTCTCCAGGACAAGGACAGGGTACGCCTTGTTCACGCCAAGGATGTCCGTCAGATAGAGGACTCTTTCTACCTCCAGCGAAAGGTCCTCGTTGGCGAAAAGGGTTACCAGGAAGAGTCCATCCACCGAAAATCCGACGAGCTCGCCTTCCATATTCTTGCCTACAAAGGGCTCCAGCCGATCGGAACGGTCTCGCTCCACCTCTCTGAAGTCGAAGGCAAGGTGCCCATAGAAGACAACTTCAATATCGTCCGCTACCTCGATGGCAGTCTCTATGCAGAGATCGATAGGCTGGCTGTCTCGAAAGAGGAGCGCGGTAGCCTTATTCCCTTCTCCATCATGGCCCTCGCGTACCTCTACGCGCGCGGACGAGGCGCGAAAAGAATTTTTCTCGATGTGTTCGCGGATGAAACAAAACTCATCAAGATGTACGAAAAGCTCGGTTTCGAGATTATCGGCAGCTATTCGAAGCCACTGCCATGCACTGTGATGATGATGGATCATGTATCCAAGTACGAGCAGGAAGTGTCGAGAATGGAGCACTTCGTGAAACCTTTCTTCTCGAGACTCGTGCCCAAGATCGACTTTGCCGGCGAGGACCTTCACTATGTGATGAAGGCTATCGACGCGATAAGCGCGAAATTTCCCAAAGAACCGGCCGAACAGGAAGGGGTGGGCGAAGCCCTGTAACTACATTCCATGGTGCAGGTTGCCAATAATGGACAGAAGATTGACATCGGCATACAATCTGTCACGATATGAAGCCAAACGACTTGGCCGAAGGACTCAGTGAGATACTTTCCCGCTCTCCGATTCTGCCAGACAAGTCACTCATTGTCGACATTATCGCGAACCCAAAGGCTGGCGGATTCAGTCGGATTCACCACTCAAAACGCCGTTTTCAGGAACTTAAGGAGATAGTGCGCCAGGCTCAGGTACTCCCGCTTCGCAAGAAACCGGTCAATCTTAAAATGTACCTTACCGAGCGCTGCGGACACGCCGCGGCGATTGTACAGCGGATACTCGATCGCTCGCCATCGAATGGAAAGGACAGCTGCCACCTCATCATTACCGCGGGGGGCGATGGAACGAGCCTCGAGACTGCGGAACGGATCACACTCTTGCCTGAGTCTGAGAAGGATCGCTTTGGTCTGGTTCGCCTCCCGTTTGGAACAGGCAACGATGGCTCTGAAGGGCGCGATCTCATTGTAGCGTTGACCCGATTTTTAAAACCAGCCATGTTCCAACGCAGACCCGCGCTTAAGATCACTCCAAGCGACGAAGGCGGAGCACTCCCGCGATACTCATTCAACATCGCAAGCATTGGGCTTGATGCTTATGTCGCCGACATGACCAACAGGCTCAAGCGCAACTTCCCCGGAGACTCATATAAATTTTGGGTGAACATGGGAACGCTCTTCTACGACAGCATTTACAATGTCGCAGATATGTATTTAAAGGCTTGGGAAGGCGATCGCCTGGTCCACGAGTCCACGATGCCGAGGCTTTTGGTGGCGATGGGCGCGACTGGGAATCGCCAGTATGGATCGAATAAGCGCATTCTGCCCGACGAGCGTAACTGCGTCACTATTGCGCAAACGAGTTTTTTCAGGAAGCTCATCCTCAAAGGACCTATCGAGCATGGGCACCACGACAATATCTCTGAGCTCACGCACTTCAATGCGGATAAGCTCCTCATCGACTACACGGAACGAATTCCGCTCCAGTGCGACGGCGAGACGGAGCTTCTCGCAAAGTGCGATTTTCCTCTTGTAATGGAGCGGCTCCCCAATGCCTACAATGTCGTGATGCCCGCATGAGCCTCAGAAGAGGCATGGTGCTAACGCTATTTCACACCGTCATCGCACGCATCTTCGGCTTTGTCTGTGCGCTTCGCCTCCGGCGATAAAGGGGTGTCGCAGGGCTCCAGTTTTTCCTGCTCGAGTTTCTTTTGTTCCGCGCTCGAATTCTTTGTGTTGTCTTTCATTTATATGCCTCCGAATAACATTCATTATCCTTAATAATGTAATCAGAAAATCGTGGTTCAACAAATTTCAGTCGCCACTCGAGCAGGTCGGCGCGGCGCGAAACGCGAAGCGTTCGATCAACGAATACTGTGCGCCGCCACGCGATAGCCGGGAGCTCATGAGGTCGAAAGCCTCAAGTTTGAACTCGAGGGCGGGGGGCTGAGGGAGCGAGCGAAGATCGGGAGCCCAGGGTTCTTTGAGGCGCGCCAACGTAAGGTGTGCCTTCCATGGTCGAGCATCGCACACAGCACCCAGTGTCTGAGCGGCCTGACGTGCGCTTCGCACGAGCCGCGAAAGTGCATCGGATGGCTGGATATGCGCCTCCACATAGAGCACGCGCGGCGCACTGATCGAGGGGAGAAGCGAGAGATGTCCCGTGGTGATTCGAAGCGGCGCACAGTGCGCGGCGGAGGCGCCGAGGAGCGCCCGCAGCTCGGACATGGCGCGGTTGTCGAGTTCGCCGAAAAAGTGGAGGGTGAGATGGAGGTTGTGGGGGGAGACCCAGGTGGGGCGGGCGCGATCGAATGCGGGCGCGATGGATGCTGAGTAGTGCTGCAGCTGCTCGCGTGCGGCAGGTGGAAAGGGTAGGGCTGCAAAGACGCGCATAAAATAATTATGCCAGATAATCGGTGCGTACGCGAGACATTGAGGCGAAAATAGTGCGTTTGACGTGACTCGAGCCGCCTGTTATGCGGTCGATAAGCCGCTTTGTCTTGTTGCGCTCGCCGTTGAGATTGAAGGAACAGGTGCAGGTGCTGGAGCGGAAATCAAGCTCTTCCGCGCAGGCGATAATCTGTCGCTCCTCGCAGAGTGCGAGTGGGCGGATAACCGTGAGTGGATATTTTTTATAGGGCATTACAGGCGGCATCGTTGCGAATTCGCCCTTTTTCATCATATTCATAAAGAGTGTCTCAAGAATGTCGTCGAGGTGGTGGCCGAGAGCGAGTTTGTTGAATCCGCGCTCTTGTGCGTACTTCATAAGCTCGGTACGTCGCTGTGTGGCGCACCAGTAACAGTTCATTGTCTCGCCAGGTTTGAGGCGATTGGCGACTGGTACATCGATACGCTCATAAGGGATCCCCCACTCGGCCATCCGTGCCGATATCCATGAGTCGTCGACTGGATTCGCATAGCCCTCTTCCGCAAGATCTGTCGCGACATGGCAGGCAGCGATCTCGAAGGGTGTGTCCCACCAGGCTCGCTTACTTGCGAGGTCCCAGGCCATGCAGCTTGAGTCTTTTCCACCTGACACTGCGATCAATATTTTGTCGCCGGGCGCGATCATCTCGTAGCGGCGAAGCGCGATTTCCACCAGTTTAGAGAGCGTTGTTTTCGCGTTCTTCATGATTTGAGTTTAGCGATCTTGGGTGCGATGACAAAGCGACAGTAGGGGGCGTCCGGATTGTGGTCGAAGTATCCCTGATGCCAGGTTTCGGCGGGCCAGAAGGCTCTGAGCGGCTCAATCGAAGTGACAATCGGCGAATCGAAGCCAGTCTGTGCGGCGCTCTTCGATTGCTGAGCGAGCTCGCGCTGTGATTCATCCGTGTAGAAGATTACAGATCGGTACTGCGCTCCGACATCCGCTCCCTGTCGATTGACTGTGGTCGGGTCGTGAAATTTCCAGAACCACTCGAGAATTTCGCGATATGATATCCGCGAGGGGTCGAAAGTGATCTCAATAGTTTCAGCATGACCGGTGGTACCGGTGCACACTTGCTCGTAAGAGGGATTTTGCGTTGATCCGCCGGAGAATCCCGATCGAACCGCGATCACGCCAGGTATACGTTCATAGAGCGCTTCCAGGCACCAAAAACATCCACCCGCAAAGTAGGCTTTTGTAACTCCAGTTTGTTCGCTCATAGTATCTTCCTTATTAATATTGCTCGCCATCATGTTGCTCTTCTCTCACTAGGATAAAAGTAGTGAAATCCAGATGAGGAGGGAAATCACGTAACGGGTGCTGGCCTCGCAGCGCCATTGGTGAATTTGTGGTGAGCGTTTGAGATCGAGGCGACAGTCCACAGCCATCAACGCGGTTATTTCGAAATGGTTCGCTCTTTTTTGAGCTCGAGCGCGTTGTTCAGCCGCTCCTGCGGCTCCGTCGGGTAGATGACAGAGTTGATGAATGAGACGAGCACATCCAAGGCGCGCTCATTGAATCCGCCCTCTGGTATAATGATGTCGGCGTACGACTTTGTTGGTTCGATGAATTCGTAGTGGCCTGGCCGGACGACGGTTAGGTATTGTTCTACCACAGAATCCACAGTCCTGCCGCGCTCTTTGATGTCGCGCGAAAGCCGGCGGATAAATCGTATGTCGTCCGGGGTGTCTACGAAAATCTTTAGGTCGATAAGATCGCGCACCTGCCGGTTGGTGAATATCATAATGCCTTCGAAAATGACGAGCTTTGAGGGCTGAATAAGGATAGTCTGTTCGGTGCGCCGGTGGTGGACAAAATCATATACCGGCATTTCGATCGGATTGCCATTCTTGAGCGCGGAGAGATGCTCGATGAGGAGTTCGTTGTCGAAGGCGTCTGGATGGTCGAAATTGAAGGCGGTGATGTTGCGGTTGTTGATGAATTCCGCGGATTTGTAGTAGTTGTCCTGCGGAAGGAAGACGAAATCGCTCACCATCTCGGAGATTTTTCGAACGATGGTCGTCTTTCCCGAGCCCGATCCGCCGGATATTCCAATTATTTTGACTGGTGGCATAGCATTTTGTAGCACGGGACTGGATTATGGTAAAGGGGAAAATGGCTGACCAAAGCGCTCGCGGTAGGCAACATCAGATAGGGGTACGCGGCTGCGGGGCGCAGTTTCGTCGGCTTTCTGTTTGTCGGAGAGCGCGTCGTCCGCGCCCGCCTTTCCAACCACAATCACGACAAGCGGCACGAATTCTTTGGGAATCGCGAGCCCTGCGCGGACTTTGGCCGACGAAAATCCAGCAATGGGGTGCGCGATGAGTCCGAGGTGTTGCGCCTGAATCTGCAGCGCTAGCGCCGCCTGCCCGAGGTCGAAATACGCGTAGTCGCGGCCCTCGTCGAGTCTGCAGTCCAGGTGCGGCGCGGTGCAGAGCACGAAGTACCAGCCTGCGCGCAGCGCCCAGGCGTTCCCGGGGGTCAGCGCAGCGCGCATCGCGTCGGACGATGCTACGCCATCTTCATTTTTTACGGCGATGATCCGCCAGGGCTGGTTGTTAAAGCACGAGGGTGCCAGGGTTGCAGCCCGCACAAGCTCTCCAGCAACAGTGTCGTCGATCGGTTCCGGCGAGAGGGCGCGTCGTGCACGACGCAACTCAATTTCACGTAGAAGGCTCATTGTGGTATCTCCTCCTTGGAGAGGTTTAAGAGAGTATCTTGGATTTCGTCGATGATAAAATCGGGTGTCGATGCCCCCGCGGTAATGCCGATCCGAGGATATTTTGTCATTTCTGGGAGGATTTCGGTGGCTGTTTCAATGTGCCATGCCACCTTGCCGCATTCTTGGGCGCTTCGGAAAAGGCGCTTTGTGTTTTCGGAATTCTTTCCGCCGACGATGAGCACCGCATCGATCTGAGCACAGAGGTCGACGAGCGATTGCTGTCGCTCGCGCGTTGCGGGGCAGATGGTCTTTTCGGCGATCATCCGAGATACCGTGGCTTGGAAAATTTCGATTACTGCGTCATAGTCTTCTTGGCGGATTGTCGTCTGCGCGATGAGCGCGCAGGGGATGTCTTTGAGCGCGTTCGAGGCAATGCGGGCCGAATCCGGTCCATCGACCACGACAGCGTTTGAGGTATGACCTAAAATGCCGGCGATTTCGCCATGCCGAGGGTCTCCCACAAGCACTACTTTCCAACCGAGTTTTTCGTAGTGGCGCGCGAGTCGCTGGCTCTTTATAACACGAGGGCAGGTCGCGTCGATGATGTATGCACCTAACGATTCGAGGCGCGATACCGCTGCCAACGACGCTCCGTGTGCCCGAATCACCACACTCGAGTGGTGCAGATCGGGCAGGCTCGTCGTGTCGCTCTCCACCGCGTTGACATCGAGCACGTGAACCCCGAGCGCTTCAAGTTCAGCGACCGCCTGCGGGTTGTGGATGAGGGGACCATACGTGTACACGCGTATGCCCTTTGTCGAGGCATCTTTTGCAGCTTCGCGGGCAAGTTCTTCTGCGCGGCGGACGCCCATGCACATGCCGAGCACGCGCGCGCGTATAATTTGCATGGCACAATAATAGCAGAACGAGATATCGCCTTCCAAGGGCACGTCAATTACAAGGTGCTTGCCAGTATTCCACATTGCGATTTCTTCAATTGATGCTATACTATTAGTTCGTAATTTTTCCTACACCGTTAAAAGGAGACTGTATGGAGGCTCGCAAAACCATCGTGGTAGCGCTCGGTGGAAACGCCATTATCGAAGAGGGGACTGAGGGCACAGTCCAGCAGCAATTTGAGAATACGCGCAAGAGCATGAAGGCAATCGTCGGCATGGTCGGCGAAGGCCATAAGCTTGTGCTGACGCATGGAAACGGTCCTCAGGCGGGCGTGCACCTCATTCGGAACGAAGCGGCTTCGGCGCAAGTTCCGCCTTCGCCGCTCAGTGTCATTGTCGCCGACACGCAGGGCTCAATGGGGTACATGATCGCGCAGAGTCTCATGAACGCGCTTCGAGCCGAGCGTATCGAAAAGGACATTGTCACCGTGATCACGCAGGTAGAAGTCGACCCCAACGATCCTTCAATGCAGAATCCCACTAAGTATGTCGGTCCGTTCTACAAAGCCGATCAGGTTGAAAAACTCCGAGACCGCGGCTGGATCATTAAGGAAGATCCCATGCGGGGCTACCGCCGCGTCGTGCCGAGCCCCATACCGCTCGATGTCATCGAGAAAGACACAATCAAAGATTTAATCGACGATGGCAAGATTGTGATTGCGGTGGGGGGTGGAGGGATCCCCGTCAAGCGCGCCGCCGATGGCACACTCTCGGGAGTCGACGCGGTGATCGACAAAGACCGTGCCTCCGCGCTTCTCGCGAATCTCATCGATGCCGACGAGCTCGTTATCCTCACAGGCGTGGAGAAGGTCGCTATCAATTTCCGCAAGCCAAATCAGCAGGTGTTCGATCATCTAACGGTGGAGGAGTGCGAGAAATATATGGCCGAGGGGCAGTTCCCCAAGGGCTCAATGGGTCCAAAAATCGAGGCAGCATGCGATTTTATACGACGAGGCGGCGCGAAAGTCATTATCACTTCAATGGAGAATGCCACCGCGGCGATCCATGGGGGTGCGGGTACCACCATCACCGCGTAGCGCAACTTGACCTCTCGCGCCGCTCCATGCTACGTTTTCTGGAATTCTTTTTTAACAAGGAAGATATATGAATGCTATTCAGAATGGCTTGAACCTGCTTCAGCAGACTTCGAGCACCTCGAATCCGACGGGATCGCTCGTCTCCACCATCGTGACGTTTGGCCTCGTCTTCGTCATTTTCTATTTCCTCATCATCCGCCCACAGAACAAGAAACAGAAACAAGCGCAGCAGATGATTGCGGGAGTCAAGAAGGGCGATAGGGTTATCACGATCGGTGGAATTCACGGAGTGGTTGCGTCGGTTAAAGAGTCAACTGTCGTCGTGAAGGTTGAGGATGGAACGAAGATCGAATTTTCGAAGTCAGCGCTTGCCACAGTAACCCCGGGAAAAGCAGAAGAGAAGCCCGAAGTCGTCGAAGAGCCGGCAGAGAAAGCTGAAGAAAAATAAGTTTTTGATATGCAGGGCTCTGGTTCCCATTAGCCCGGCATGTCGCATCTCTCCGCATTCTATACATCCATGAGAGGATTGGAGTAACCGGTATGAGCAAAATACGCCGCCTACTGATCGTCATAGCTGTGCTCGCCGTGGCTTTCATGTTCCTTTTCCCGACTATCCAGTGGTACTATTTGACGCCGAAAGAGGATCAAGCCATTGCGGTTGGTTCCCGTGAACAGATTCGAGAATATTCACGGCAGATGACCTATCTTATCATCAACGATCTCAAGCAGAAGGCAATTGCCCACGACAACACTGATCTGTCGGGGCAGAAGAGCTACAAGATCGCGTTGGATGCATCGAAGAAGGCTTATTCGCTTGCGAAGAAACCCGCGCCCAAAACGTGGAACGCCGTCGCGATACTCTCTGGATTTTCCAGTGAGCGCGCGATGTTCGATGCTATCGAGTCTATTTATAGAGAGCGTGTGCTAAGCCTCAAGAACCTGCACTCAAATGCGGTGCAATTGGGGTTGGACCTTGCGGGTGGCATGAGCGCAGTCATTCAAGCCGATCTCAATGGATTATCCCAGAAGCTTGGGCATCCGCTCTCCCAGGCTGAAAAAGACGATGCGATGAAACGCGCGGTCGAGATCCTCAATTCGCGCATTGACCAATTCGGATTGACTGAACCGGTCATTCGTCAGCAGGGAGCAGATCAGATTTACATCGAAATTCCTGGAACCCCCGACCCCGAGCGCATCAATTCGATCATTATGGGCAAGGGGAACCTCGCCTTCTACATTGTCGACTCCGAAGCTTCCGCGGCGGTAAATTCGTACCTTTCAACGAACCCTCTCGGTATCGATGAGCAGACCATGACGGTCAATAAGCCCGGGCTCGTTCCCGCTGGCGAGATCGTCCGCAAGGTCTATACAAAGGATAGCTACGGCCTCGATCAGTTCACGGGTGAATATCTCGTGCTGCAAGGCACCCCTGGTCTCGACGGTAGCCATATCCAGAGCGCTTCTGTGTCCACAGACGCCATTACCGGCAAACCCGAAACGAACTTTGTGCTCGACAAGGCCGGCGGCGAAATCTTCTATAAACTCACCAGTGAAAACGTGGGCAAAGAGATGGCGGTGGTCCTCGATGACCGCATCAAATCCTACGCGCGCATTCAAGAGCCGATCCGTGAATCTGTCCGAATTACCGGATTCAGCTCAACAGAAGCCGAATCGCTCGCGCTTCTTCTCAGAACGGCGGCGCTCCCGATCAGCCTCTCGGTGGTGAACCAGCAGGCGATTGGCGCTTCGCTCGGCCAGGATGCGATTAGACAGGGGGAAATGGCCATCATCGTGGGTTTGTTGTCGATATTTGTCTTCATGTTCGCCTACTACAAGGGCGCGGGTGTTAATGCGACACTGGCCCAGGCGCTCAACCTCTACCTGATGCTCTCGATACTCACAGCGTTTAAGCTCACGCTCACGCTGCCATCGATCGCGGGCTTCGTCCTCACAACAGGTATGGCGGTCGACGCGAGCGTCATTATTTTTGAGCGCATCAAGGAAGAGTTGCGGGCGGGCAAGACGCGGGTGGCCGCAATCGATGCGGGATTCCACAAGGCATTCTGGGCGGTTATGGATTCCAACCTTACTACGATTATCGCGGCCCTCTTTATGGCACAGTTAGGAAGCGGGCCGATCCAGGGCTTTGCGATCTCGCTTGCAATTGGAAACATGACGAGCCTCTTTACTGCCCTCTTTGTGTCGCGCCTCATATTCGATTTTGAAACCGATGTACTGCACATGAATCATGTGTCCATCTCCTGGAGGATCAAATAATGAAAAAGGTCATACGATTCAGCAAATTCTTTGTGCCTGCAGTCATCATCTCCACGACGATTATAGTTATCGGTATTGTCGGTTATTTCACCCAAGGGTTCAATCTCGGTGTCGATTTTCAAGCGGGTATCAACGAGACGGTGCAGCTTGCGTATCCCGTGGGCGATATCTCATTCAATGGCAAGGGCAACGCCGAACTCAAGATCAGCGAAACTCAGCTCATGGTGATCTTCTCCGGAGCTGAAGCCCAGAAGCAGCAAACGCTCACATTTGACTTCAAGGCATATCCCACCTTTGGTGATCTTAAATCAGCACTTGAAAAGCAAGCGGGAGTCACGGTAAATCTTGCGCAGGGAAGCGAGAGCCTCCCGACTACCTTAATGGTACCGACCTTCCAGGGCAACTCTATGCTGAGCGCCGCACCTATAAAGCTCTATCGTGTTCCTCAGAATGAGAGCGAAATGTTCGCAACAATCGAAGTTGTTCGTGGCGCGCTCAAGTCGCTTGGGGAGATCACCGTTCAGACTATTGATCCAATATCCTCGCAGCGATTCCTTATCCGTGTCCGCGACGATGGCAAAGATCCTCAGTTCACGGTGAACATGCCCCAGAAGATCAAATCGCTGCTGGAAACTGCAACCGGCGCGGACCGCGTTGTTGTGATAAGCGCAAACTACGTTGGCCCACGCTACTCTCAGACCCTCGCCAAGCAGGCGGGGTGGCTCACCTTCTTTACATTGCTTTTAATTCTCCTCTATTCAACAATTCGATTTAGGATTGAATACGCGATCGGCGCGGTGCTTTCGGTCGTTCACGATGCGCTTATCATGGTTGCCTTCATCGTATGGACTCGAATGGAGTTCAATACCACCACAATCGCAGCGATTTTGACCATTCTCGGTTATTCGATTAACGATACGATCGTCCAGTTTGACCGAGTTCGCGAAGAACTCAAGCTCCACCCCGCGGATCGATTCGTCGATGTCGTGGATACCGCGCTTACCTTGACTCTAGGCCGCACGCTCATTACAACACTCACCACGATTTTCGCGGTGTTAGCCCTGTTGTTCTTTACGACCGGCAGTATTAAGGACTTTGCCCTTGCGCTGTTGATCGGCATGACGAGCGGTGTGTACTCCACAATCTACATCGCTGGTGCCTTCATCGTATGGTGGGACACCATGCGCAAGAAGCGGGGAATGAAAGAGACGGGCAAGCTCGCTGAGGTAAAGAACCAGGGAGCTGATAAAGCGCTGCCTGCCTCGCCTGCGATTAAACACTGATAGTAATTGTTGACAAAGACGGGGCACATTCGGTAGTATGTGCCCCGCATCGGCGCCGTACCCAAGGGGTAAGGGAGAGGTCTGCAAAACCTTTATGCATCGGTTCGATTCCGATCGGCGCC
>DYLX01000061.1 GCA_020721875.1 Leptospira biflexa | reverse complement strand
CAGGAATGAAAATTCTTCAGCTTATCACTCGTTCGGAATCGGGCGGGGGTCAGAGCGTTGTGGTAGTGCTCGCCAATGAACTTGTTGCAAGGGGACACGAGGTCCTTGTCGCCTCTGGCACTGAGGGTGAGGGAGAAGCCTGGACAAGTCTTAACCCGCGCGTGCAGATTGAGTTGATCCCGGATCTTGTGCGGAGCATAGCGCCTCGGCGCGATATCGCGGCGCTGGCGGCGATCCGCAAGCTCTACCACACCTGGCAGCCCGACATCGTGCACCTCCACACTTCCAAGGCCGCAGCGCTCGGGCGCCTTGCGGGAGGAGTCCCCAGCAGGCGGATCGTCTATACCATGCACGGCTACGATCAGATCGCGAAGCTGAATAAAAAATTTCTCATCATAGATAAGGTACTCAAAATCCGCTGTGGAGCGATCGTGGCGGTCTCGGCTCGCGACAAAGAGGCCATGCGCGCCGATGGCTACTCGCCTCTCTGTATTCCAAACGGCGTCGTCGACATGACAAAGATAGGGCCACCTGATACGCCGACGAGCAATGTGCTTAGGAGGATTCGGAGCAAGGGTCTGCCGCTCGCCCTCATGATCGCGCGTGATGCGCTTCCCAAGCGCCCCGACCTCGTGCGCGCCGCGGCAGCGAAGCTCTCAGATGTCCTTTCCATCGCGTGGATCGGTGGAGAGTCGGCGCAGGATGACCCTGCCAATTTTTATGCGCTCGGTTCTGTGCCCAACGCGGGTGCCTACCTTGTGCTCGTGGATTTCCTGGTACTCCCCTCCGACAACGAGGGCATGCCGATGTCCATTCTTGAGGCTTTCTCCGCGGGCAAACCGGTAGTCGCGTCGAAGGTCGGTGGCATTACAGAAATGCTCTCGATGCCTGGAGCGGAGGAGCCATGCTGCGGCATCGCTGTAGAGAACAGCGTTGAGAATATGGCTGCCGCGATGTGGCAGCTCGCCACGGATGAGCTTTTGAGGGAGCGCATGGGCGCTCTTGCAAGAGATAATTGGACTCACACCTACTCTGGAAGTATGATGACAGATGCATATGAAACCCTATATAATAATTTAATAAGATGTTAGGTTTTACCTATCACATTACCCGATTTTGGACGAATGATGCCTAAAATTGCATTAAAAACCCCACTACGACTGGTCATCTTTTCTCTTTTGATTTTGATGGGGAGCACAGTATCCGCGCAGGATCAATCCGATTCTCAACTCTATCGGATCGAGAAGGTCATCTACCATATTAATGGGCACACAATGAAACCTGCGCTTGAAGCGTACCTCAACATTCAAATCGGTATGACATTCGCCTCCAAGGCCGACCTCGAATCCTACCTCGCCGGCAAAGAGCGGCTCCTGCGCGACGACAGAGTCTTTACGCTAGACTCTCGCGTGTTGTATGAAATCGCGCCGGAAGGAGAGCCGCGCTCAGTTACCGTCATTGTTGAGACCAAGGATACATGGACCGCTCTCGCGGTTCCATTTTTCAAATACAACTCAACCGATGGATTATCACTTGCGCTCCGCTACAAGGACTATAATTTTCTTGGTACGCTCTATCCCCTCAATCTCACCTTCGATCAGTATTTTGAAAAGAAAGAGACAGACTTCGGCGCATCCTTCGCCATCTACCCGAAGATGCTGAATAATTTTTGGAACTATAGCCTCTCCGGCAATGTCTCCTCCAGCCCTGCGGATGGATTCGCCATCTACGATTTTGCGACATTGCTATCCTCGACCTACCGTTTCCCGGAAAAAGATTCGCCATGGTCTGCTACTCTTTCTATCGCGTATAACTACTGGAAAAGTTCCAGCGAACATCTCGCGGTGGTATCGAACACGCTCGCGTACTCATTTTACAAGCTCTTCAATTGGACAGCCTCCGCCAAGACATTATTCTCCTACGATTACATCAGCTCGCCCAACCCCACCTGGACCAATACACTCGCCCTGAGCACGAGCATCCCCGTTGCCAATCTGAGTTCGAGGGCGCTCCTCAGCTTCGCGCCGAGCGCGAGCGTCTACTACACCTTCGCGATTCCAAGTTTCGGACCGAGCGACTCCGGCATCAGCCTCGGATCGAGCTTTGGCTACAGCGCGGTCGACTGGAGAGGCAACTTCAGAGAGGGCAGCGCGGTGTCGCTCTCGGAGAGTTACACCTACCACCTCTACAAACCGAGCCCGACGCGCGAGTACGACCTCCTCCTCAGCCTGAACGCGGGCGCCTTTGCGCAGTTTCACAATATTGTCGGCATCGATTTTCGATTTACGAGCCAGTGGAACGCCGCCTGGACACTGCTCGGCGACACCGCAAACGCCTCCACCATCGACTGGGGAGCCTATGTGCGCGGCAGGAAGGACACCATCTACGGCGATGTCGCCTTCATCGCGAACCTCCAGTTCCCGATCAACTTCGCCCAGGGGCGCTTTTTCACATGGCCAAAACTGGAGGCTGAGGTTTTTGTCATTCCCTTTATCGATGCGGGCTATGTTCGCACCTCGCCGAGCAGCCCGCTCTGGCAGCTCACCGACGCAATCTTCTGCGGCGGTCTGGATATGGTGGTGTTCCCAGTCGCGGCGCGCGCATACACCTATAGACTCTCGGTGGGCTATAATCTCCTCGATTACATCCAGACAAGAGCGCTAAGCCTGAGCCA
>DYLX01000032.1 GCA_020721875.1 Leptospira biflexa | reverse complement strand
TGGTGTTCTGAGGGGGCGTAGGCTTACACCTCGCGCGCGCGATCTGCTTGCGCCTTGTTCGGGACAGAGAGAGCGACCTGCCACGCGCGATCTCAGTGATGCACCATCAAATTGCTCGTGTAGGGCAGAGCCTTCGATATAAACTTCCTTTGTCTGTCTCTTCCAAGCAGCACTGCCATTATGATGGATGCGACCGCACTGACGCCGAAGATGCCGGCGAAGGCATAAGGATTATTCTGAAATGGCAACCCCACGTTCATGCCGAAAAACCCTGAAATCATGGAAGGGATGAAAAGCGCGATCGAAACGACCGTAAGTCGCTTCATGACCATGTTGAGGTTGTTCGAGATAACGCTCGCGAAGGCATCCATTGTGCCGGTGAGAATCGATGAGTAGATGTTGGCCATTTCAATCGCCTGCTTGTTGTCAGTGAGCACATCCTCGAGAAGCTCCTGCTCTTCCTCGCGGAAGCGGATAAGGGGCGATTTCTGGAGCTTCTCGAGGAGGAGCTCGTTCGTCTTGATGCTCGTGGTGAAGTAGACGAGGGATTTCTGGATCGACAGCAAGCTGATGACCTCGTTGTTCTTGACCGATTTTTGGAGCTCGCGCTCGATGATGGCGGTCTTCTTGTTGAGATCTTTAAGGGCGCGAAGGTAGCCGAGCGCCGCTCTTCCCATAAGGTTGAGGACAAAGGCGCTTTTATTGGCAATGCTGAGATCGCGTACCTTGTTGTGGGCGAGCTCATCGAGTACTTCGCTCGAGCGCTGGCAGATCGTCACGATTTTATCGCGGAAAAGAATGATACCCACCGGTACAGTGAAGTACGAGACTTCGAAGCTCGCATCGTACATTGGCAGTCGCATGATGATGGCCGTGTATTCGTCTTCTTTTTCGATGCGCGCCTGCTCGTCGATGTCCATAATGTCGTTGAGAAGCTCCTGCGAGATGCCAAAGTCTTTTTCGAGGCAGATTAGATCCTCTCTGGTGACCTCGCGCGCGTCGACCCAGCAATCCTTATTGAGCGAATCACTCAGGATAAGGCCTCTGTCTCCCTGGATTCTAATAGTGATCATTTCGGTTTCTCCTTGAAAGGGCACGCCCCTGAGAAACCGGAGGAGGGTACTAGAGCCTGAACCGGTCATTCTCAGGGAAAGCCGCGTAGATTAGGTGTGTGCGACAACTATGATACGGGGCACTACTACCCCCGCCGTCACTGCCGGACATAGCGATTCCTCCCTTGCTGGAATTGATCCCCGTGCGGGGACCGGTTCTGGCCCCAGGGTAGCACAGATCGGCTGTTGTAGCAAGAAGAGTGTGATTTCGGGAAGCGCGCGGATCGGCCTCGGCCGGCTTTCACCCCTGAGCATGGTATGGCCTTCCTTGCTGTTTGCTGCGTATATATCGATATTTCATGATTGATACTTCAACATTCGCGGCACCCCTGATATACTGCGCGATTGCGATACTAAGCTTCTCTCGAAGGAGGCTGTCTACGATCACAGTAGAGAATGTGCGCAAGGCGTACGCTAATGTTCAGGCGGTCGACGGACTCTCGTTCGAGGCGAAGCCTGGAGAAATTTTTGGACTGATAGGCCCCAACGGCGCGGGCAAGTCGACCACGATCCGCATGATCATGAACATCATCGCCCCTGACTCGGGGTCGATTCTCTTCGACGGCTCGCCGCTCTCCGAAGCGGACAAGGACAAAATCGGCTATCTCCCCGAGGAGCGCGGTCTCTACCGTAAGGCGAAGCTGGGGGAAGTGCTCGAGTATCTCGCGGCTATAAAGGGAGCGTCACCCGCGGACTACAAGCCCTCCATCGATGCCTGGCTCGCGCGCTTCGGCATCGCGGAGTGGAAGCAGCGCAAGGTTTCGGAGCTCTCCAAGGGCATGGCCCAGAAGGCGCAGTTTATCGGCGCGATCGCGCACAATCCCTCCGTGGTCTTCTTCGATGAGCCCTTCTCAGGCCTCGATCCCCTCGCCCAGGACGAACTCTTAGCGGTGATGGTCGAACTCAAACAGAAGGGCACGACCGTGCTTTTCTCGACGCACATCATGGAACATGCGGAGAAGATCTGCGAGCGGATACTCCTTATCAATAAAGGAAAGGAGCTGGTTTATGGCTGCATGGCGGAGATCAAGAGCCGCTACGGCAAAAACGCGGTGCAACTGGAGTTCGACGGCGACGCCTCCTTCGTCCGTGAATTCGATTTCGTGGAGTCGGTGACCTCGTATCCGCGCTGGATCGAGGTGGAACTGAAGGACGACGCGGACCCCAATCTGCTCTTTCAGCGTATCGCGGGCAGATTGAGTGTGCGCAGGTTCGAGACGGTAGCGCCGTCGCTGCATAAAATATTCGTCAAGCTCGTGGGCGGAGAGGAAGCTCAGCATGAATAAGCTCAAATATGTAATCCGCCACGAGTTCAGACTGACCGCGGCGAACAAGGCCTTCGTGGTGCTCACGATTCTCGGGCCGTTCCTCATTTTCGCCGTAACAGTGCTGCCCTCGCTCCTTACGCAGTCGCCCGGCGCGGTGGCGAGCGGCAAACCCCTCGCCGTCTATGGGGCTTCGTCTCCCGTGGAACAGGTGCTCACGTCCGCCTTCTCCGCCATGAACATCGAGGTGCGCACAGTCGACGACGTGGCGACGGCAAAAACAGGCGTGCTGGACGGCACCTGGATCGCCCTTCTCGCGCTCGATCAGGGCTGGCCCGATTCAGGCGCGGCGCAGTGGTATTCGAAGAGCGGCGCCGAAGTCGCGCTCTACAGCGCGGCGAAGGCCGCACTCGACGCTACGGTGCGCGAAAGCCGCATCGTGGCCAGCGGCATCGACCCTGTCCTCCTCCAAAAGGTGCTCGCCCCGCCAAGTTTCGAAGTGATCAAGCTCGCGGAGAGCGGAGCGGAGCAGGCCAAGGGCGACGCTGCCTTCTTTGAGATACTGATGACTGTCCTCGTCTTCATCATGCTGATTTACATGACCGTGCTTTTGTACGGGCAGATGATCGGCCGGTCGGTCGTCACGGAGAAGACTTCGAAGACTGTCGAGATCATGCTCTCGAGCGTCAACGCGCGCGATCTCATGTTCGGTAAAATTCTCGGGCAGGGCCTGGCGGGTCTTTTGCAGTACGCGGTGTGGATATCCATGGCGATGCTGCTCAAGCAGTTCGCTGGGCCGCTCCTCGGGCTCGCGATACCCGCGGGGCTGTCGACAGCGAACCTAGGCTGGCTCGTGGTGTTCTTCGTGCTGGCCTTCTTTCTGTACGCGTCGGCCTACGCCGCCCTCGGTGCGGCGAGCGAAGACGAACAGCACCTGGGCCAGATGGCCTGGCCGCTCCTCATCTTTCTCATCGTGCCCATGGTGATGATCAGCACGCTCGTGACGAACCCGGACTCCACGATTGTAGTGGCGCTCTCGCTCTTCCCGCTCACGAGCCCGATTGTGATGCTCGCGCGCATTCTCGTAACCTCGCCGCCCCTGTGGCAGATCGCGCTCTGCCTCGGGATTCTCGTGGTGTCGGTGGGGGCGATGGCTCTTCTCGCGGCGAAAATTTTCCGCGTGGGCATTCTCCTCACGGGCAAGCGAGTGAAGCTCGGGGAAGTGATCCGCTGGGTGAGAGTTAAATAGGGGTCTCTTGAGAAGCTACTTAAAAATTCTGCTTGACAAGAGGAATAATGCATGATATTGTTGTTATAACAACCTATCAATATATACTATGATAACGATTGAATATTGGATGGACATGGCTCTGGATCGCGAGAATCCGATGCCTCTTTGGGCACAGCTGAAAGACTCTCTCGAAGAGCTGATCGAGAAGGGACTGACTTCGGGATCTTTGGAGCCAGGATCGCCTATGCCTACCGAGCAGGAGTTGTCCAGCCGCTATGGTCTGAGCAGGATCACGGTCAAGCGGGCCTATCAGGAGTTGGTACATGAGGGGCGCATCTATCGGACACAGGGCGTCGGCACCTTTATTGCACGGCGGAAGATCAACCAGGACCTCAACAGGTTCGGCTTCTCCGCCATGATGCGAGGGCTCGGGATTGTACCCACCTCAACAGTCCTTGAGGCCAGTATTGTTCCGGCGGACCAAAAAAGAGCCAATCTGCTTCAGATCGATATCGACGAGTCACTCTATAGAATTGTCCGGCTGCGACTCGGCGACAACCAACCAATCGGCCTCTCAACGAGCTACCTCCCAGCAAAGTTTTTCAAGGGGCTGCTTGATGAAGATTTGACAGGCTCGTTGTTCGAACTGATCACAGGACGATTCAAAGTGACCATTGGGCACATTTGCCAACAGTTCGACCCTGTGATCCTTTCGCCTCAGGAATCGCACCTCCTCGAGGCCCCCGAAGGCACCCTGGCGCTGCGGAGCGAGTCAGTTGTGTTTGATGTAGACGAAATCCCAATAGAGACTAGCGTAACGTTGAGCCGGAGCGATCGTGCCCGCTACACGATTGACCAGCGGATAAAATAGCACAAGGAGGCACAGATCTCGATTTGGATTCAAGAACAAGCCGGGCACATTCAGATTACACATCACCTGTTCGGTAAGGGGGTGATAGAGGGTGAAAATACGATAAACATGTCTGCGATACTACGGCAGGTATGCCGATACATTTTCAGCGTAATAAAGGAGGAGATGAGAAATGAAACGCAATCCAATGATTTCCGTGTATTGGCCATCATTGCGTTCGGTGTGCAGGCCTCCTGGAACCAGGGGGTGTCAGCCTCTAAGATGACGCATGCGGTGGTCGCCGCGCAGATGAAAGCAGGGAAAGAAATCTATCTGATGGACAACGGAACCGAATTAACCGAGTCGCAGATGATGCAAAGAGTGAAGACTGAGGGCAAGATCGTCAGCTACGGAATGCCGGACAACTGGGCGAATCTTGGAACTATCTGGAAAGGCTTCACCGAAAAATACGGAGTTAAACACGAGGACACTGACATGGGTAGCCAAGAGGAACTCAGTAAGTTCAAGGCGGAGAAAAATGCGCCCGTTGCCGATGTTGGCGACGTTGGAATTGCCTTTGGTCCGATGGCTGTCTCCATGGGGGTCGTCGCCCCCTTCAAGAACTCCCACTGGAGTGAGATTCCTGATTGGGCAAAGGATCCGAATGGATACTGGTGTGCCGAATACCTTGGCACGGTTGCCTTTGCGGTTCGTACCGATTTGGTTAAAAATGTGCCGACCAGCTTCGCAGACCTGTTGAAGCCTGAATATAAGAATAAGGTTTCGATGGATGATCCAAGACAGGGAGCCCAGGGCCAATTCGGTCTCCTTGCCGCTACCTACGCGAACGGAGGAACGGAAAAAGACCTCACTCCCGGCTACACCTATTTCGCGAAATTGAAGGCCTCGGGTAATCTCCTTCCGGTGGAGACCAATGCCGCGAACTTTCAGAAGGGCGAGATCGGAGTCGCTATAATTTGGGACTTCCGAGCAATCAACTTTAAAGAGAGTCTCAACGTACCAATGAAGATCGTCATTCCCTCTGACGGAACGGCGGTCGGCCCCTACGTTGCAGTGATCAACGCCTATGCCCCGCACCCCAACGCAGCGCGGGCACTGAATAACTATCTCTTCAGCGATGAGGCCCAGGCCGCCTATGCTGCTGGAGGAGCTCGGCCGATCCGCAATGTGAAGCTGCCGGCCGAAGTGCTCGCCAAGTTCCCTCCCATGGATAGCTACAAGAGCGCCAAGGCGATTACGGACTGGACGGCGTGGCAGGAAAGCAGCAAAAACATATCCGACAACTGGGCCTCCCTAGTATTGTCGAAATAGCACGATTGTACATGTATGGGTAGGGCGATTCCGCTCTGCCCATACCAAAGGGCTTTTGGATGAGCACTGATACATCGCTAACCGCCCGACGCTGCGGTTTTAAACTGAGAAGGTGTTGTTCTTCGACAATGGAGAAGATCGGTCCATGGCTCGTCATTCTTCCCTTCTTTCTCATTGTCGTCGGATTTCTCGTTGCACCCGCGATCATCATCATCGCGGGAAGCTTCGTGAGCGGCGGATCAATAGGGATAGCCAACTATCAGTGCATTCTGAGTAACAATTACAATCTGCAGGGGTTCGCAAACAGCATTTGGCTGTCGTTCTTCTCCGCCCTCCTGGGAGTGATCGCAGGTATGTTTGTCTCCTACTTTATCAGCAAGTCCAAATCCAGGTTACGAACCACATTGATCGTGATCACAAATATAACCTCCAACTTTGCCGGGGTGCCGTTGGCCTTTGCCTTTGCCATAATACTGGGTATCAACGGCGTCGTGACTGTCTTGGTTTCGCGCATCTTCGCGATGAATCTCTACGATCACTTCTCACTCTATTCCACCACAGGGTTGGCTCTCATCTATCTGTACTTCCAAATTCCCCTATCCATCATTCTCACCTATCCGGCCTTCTACGGGCTGAAACGAGAGTGGCGCGAGGCTGCGGAAAATCTTGGGGCGTCGCCCCGCCAATTCTGGCTTAAGGTGGGAATGCCGATTGTAATGCCTGCGGCAATCTCGTCGTTTGTCTTGCTATTTGCGAACGCCTTCGGCGCCTATGCAACACCTTAGGCGTTAACAAACGGAACCTTCAATCTAATCACTCTCCAGCTATCACGATCTCTTGTAAGCGAGGTTAACCCGAATCTCAATCGGGCGGACGCTCTGGCCGTTCTGATGGCTTTTGTCATATTCGCTTGCCTGTTCGTCTATCTACGGATGAACAGGCGCTCCAGGAGGTGGTTCGATTGAAAAGCTCACGCTTTGTTGGTGGCACTGTCACATTGCTTATCATGCTCTACCTGCTTGTTCCTTTGTTGGCGGTCGCGACGATGTCGATTGCCGGTACCTGGCGGCCGGGCACGATCCTGCCTGACACCTACACCCTCCGCTGGTACGTGACTACCCTCGGCGCCGCCGGGGTCAGGCAGGCGATTGTGCGCTCGTTTCTGATCGCTGCCGTGACGGTCGTTGTGTCGTTGATCATCGTCGTTCCGACGGCCTACACCATTCGGATGCGTTTCCCTCGTCTCGAGGCGCTCATGCGCTTCTCGACGCTGCTGCCGTTCACCCTGCCCGGTGTTATCCTCGCGCTCGGTCTTATCCAGATCTACTCCGGTCCGCCCTTCCAGATCGGGGGCACGATTGTTCTTCTCCTCTGCTCCTACGTCGCTGTGTCGCTTCCGCTTATGTACTATTCAATCGCCAACTCTTTGGATGCAGTCAACGGGAAGATGATCACGGAGGCTGCACAGACTCTCGGCGCGGGAATGCCGACCACGTTGCTTTGGTTGATAGTGCCCAACATCATTCCAGGGATTGTGAGCGGAAGTCTTCTCACCTTCGCAACGATCCTTGGCGAATTCACTTTGGTCAACCTGCTCGTCGGCACTTGGTTCAAGACCCTGCAGATCTACCTCTATAATGCGATGAACCAGGAGGGACACCTCACGAGCGCACTAACAGTCATCTATTTCATCCTGGTTGCGATTTCCTCAATCGCCATAATGATAATCTCACGGCGTGTTTCGCGGGGGGAACAGGCGGCTGTTCCCCTACAGTAATTAAGCGCGGGATAAGAGGTATCGAATGGCCTATCTTGAGTTGAGGCACATCGAAAAGAGCTTTGGTAAACGCCATGTAGTAAAGGACCTATCCCTTTCGATCGAGAAGCACGAATTCGTAACACTCCTCGGACCGAGTGGATGTGGCAAGACGACAGTGCTGCGCATGATCGCAGGTTTCGAACAGCCCGACAGTGGGGAGATCGAGATTGAAGGTGAATCCCTGTTATCGGTACCGGCGAACAAACGCGGCATCGGTATGGTCTTCCAGTCCTACGCGCTCTTTCCCAATCTTAACGCCCGACAGAACATCTCCTTCGGTATGGAGATCGCGGGGTATAACCGCAGAGAGACGGAAGAGCGGGTAAGAGAATTACTTGAGGTCTTTCATCTCAAAGAGGTTGCCACCAGCTATCCCAGCCAATTGAGCGGAGGAGAGCAGCAACGCGTCGCCCTAGCGCGTGCCATCATCATGAGGCCGAAGCTTCTCCTCCTCGATGAGCCGCTGAGTGCCCTCGATGCAAAGATTAGGGCTGCGCTGCGCGATGAGTTGCGCGAGATACACCGTCGCTTTCAGTTGACTACGGTTTTTGTCACCCACGATCAGGAAGAGGGGCTTTCGATGTCCGATGCAATCGCTGTGATTAACGACGGGATCGTCGAGCAGTATGGAACTCCGGTGGAAATCTACAATCGACCATTAACTCCCTTCGTAGCGGGTTTCGTGGGTAGGCTAAATCTTCTTGACTGCGAGGTTGTGGACGGGAGTAAGGGAATCGTTCGGTTCGGAGATCAGGAACTAAAAATACAGGCTGATGCAGATCTCATCCCTGGAGAGCCAATACAGCTTACTATTCGTCCGGAAAATATTGCATTGGAGGGGAATGTCACTGAAAACCGGCTAACTGGCAGGCTCAAGCGAACAACCTTCGGAGGCGCCTGGATTCGTATGGAGGTGTCGACCCTTGGCCGGATGCTTATTCTCGAAGTCTCTAATGACCCGAGAGGCACGATGCCGCAGATAGGCGATGAGGTCTCACTCTATATTCGACCTGAGGACCTGGTCCGCATGGTGAAGAGAATCGTGCCGCTGGATGTTCAATAGATATCACCAGCGAACTCATTTATCTACAGTCTTGGAGGATTCAAAGAATGAAAATTGCATTGGTAGGTGCCGGGAGTCTGCGTACTCCTTCACTCGTAAGTCTGTTCTACGACCACAAAAAGGAGCTTGGCCTCGATACCATTGCCCTTTTCGACACCAATCAGCAACGCGTTGCGGTTTCCAAGAAATTGACGAAAGCTATTCTTCCGGAATCACCCGGCCTTAAACTGCCGGTATGCTCTACGATCGCGGAGGCGCTGTCCGGGGCGGATTTTGTGATTACCTCCATACGAGTGGGAATGCAGGATGCAAGAGCGCGTGATGAGCGCATTGCCCTCCAACACGGAGTTATTGGACAGGAGACGACAGGCGCGGGAGGATTCAGCTATGCGCTGCGGACTGTTCCCGTCATGGTGGAGTATGCTGAGCAGATCGAAAAAAGATGTCCTACGGCCTGGCTGATCAATTTTACCAACCCGTCGAGTATCGTCACCCAGGCGATCTGCACCGTTCGGACACGACGAACCGTTGGCATTTGCGATCATCCTCAAGCCATGCGGGAGCGTATCGCTACAGTGCTCGGTCTGCCGACAGACTCACTTTCGGTTTCATACGGTGGACTGAATCATCTTGGATGGATCACCTCTGTCCGGCACAATGGCAAGGAGCTCCTCTCGGATCTTCTATCAAATGCTGAGAAGCGGAAGAATCTCTCCCGCTACTTCCTCTATGACGATGAGCTCCTCGAGTTTCTTGGTGTAGTTCCCAATGAGTATCTGCGCTACTTCTATTACCCGAGCCGCGAATTGCGCAAGCTACTGGAGCTTGATGAAACTAGGGGAGATTTCCTCAGCCGCATTGACAACGAGTTCTACAGGGAGACGGAGCGCTTACCGAATGAGGCGCGGGAATCGCTCGCCCAATCGTTGTGCCGGTATATGGATAAGCGGGCGGAGCACTATATTTCACCTGATAGCCCTCATGATGCAGGTTCTACTCCAGTCGATGTTCGGTTCAAGATTCGAGAGCACGGGTACAGTTACGGTGCCGTTGCACTCGATATTATGAGTGCACTTGTGTCCGGTGTCGAACGGGAAGTTATCGTGAACCAGCAGGTTGGAGACCGTTTCCCGGGATTGGCGCCCGATGATGTCGCTGAGCTGACCTGTAGGGTAGGTGGAGACGGGATTGAGGTTCTACCGGCCCCGGAGCTTCCACGTGAAGCGCTTGCGCTCGTGCAGACGATCAAGGCCTACGAAAGGCTGGTAGTCGAGGCGGCACTCAAAGGCTCTCGCCAGATGGCAATCCGTGCTCTCATGCATCACCCACTTGTCGCCTCGTTCGAGCTGGCACGAGACCTCGTTGATAGCTATCTCCACGAGCATGCACGCTATCTCCCTCGCTTTTGCACAGTTTCGAGGAATACCAATGATTAGCTATGGTTTCAGTTCACCGAGCTCCACGCCTGATCTCAAACGTATGCTTGAAGAGCTTGTTTTAAAAGAAGGATTCTCTTGGATCGAAGTGGGAGCGTGGGAAGCAGAGAACAGCCCGCTGCTTTCGGCTCTTGCAAGATTTCGAAAAGACCACGAATTAAACCTATCTGTGCATCTTCGCTTCGTGGATGTAAATCCCTCATCGGTCGTCACGGAAATCCGTGATGCCTCTATCTCGGTTCTTCGAAAGGATCTCGCATTTGCGCAGTCCTTGTCCGCACAACGAGTGGTAATGCATGGCGGCGATATCGGTTGGTTTGACTTCCTTCCAAAGGACAGCCCTTGTTATGAAGATAGCATGTCCATGATTAATAACATGAGAAAAGATCACTTTCGGGTGCTCAGCGACTCGTTGACGCTCCTGGCTGATGAGGCGGATCGCTTGGGTATTGAGTTACTACTCGAAAACATGTACTTCCCGTGGGAGCTCCCGAACACTCCCCAAGAGATGGCCTCAATGCTCCGAAATGAGCTCGGAGGGCGTATTGGAATGACGCTCGATTTCGGCCACTCCCTTGTTTCCGGTTTTGACCCAACCACCTATGTCGACTCTCTCGGAG
Organism: Leptospira biflexa; assembly: GCA_020721875.1. Taxonomy (GTDB): domain Bacteria; phylum Spirochaetota; class Spirochaetia; order Treponematales; family Rectinemataceae; genus Rectinema. The sequence goes on along the minus strand of DYLX01000032.1, from coordinate 7,205 downwards.
AACTTATCCGACACACACACATCCACGACAATGACGGTAAGTTCGATACCCATCTCCCTCTCGGACACGGAAGTCTCTCGTTGAGGCCCTCCATCCCGGCTCTTGTTGGCTGCAATGGAGATGTAACCCTTCTGCTGGAGCTGCCACTCAGAAGAATCGAAGACTTCATAGAAGGAAAACACCTTTTGCAGGATGCGGCAGGGTCTCCTTTATGAGGCTGCTCATCGTCAATGCCGACGATTTCGGCCTCTCGTTGGGGGTTAGCCGAGGCATCGCCGCTTCCTGTGTGCATGGAATCGTCAGGAATACCACTGTAATGATGAACCTGCCCAACCTTGACCGGGCGGCCGAAATTGCCCGCAACACTCCTGAGCTACATTTGGGTGTGCACTTAGTGCTGACTGCGGGACGTCCCGTGCTACCCTTACCTAAAGTTCAGACATTGGTAGATGACGATGGATCTTTTCACAGGCTCGAAGTGCTGATAGATTCGCCTGAAAGGGTTGATCTCCAGGAGCTCCACAACGAATGGAGTGCCCAGATTGATCGATTCGTCGAGCTATTCGGATACCCCGATCACCTCGATAGTCACCATTTCGTTCACCTCATTCCCCCCTTCTTTAGCGTCTTTGCAGCTCTTGCAGCACATTATGCCCTTCCCATCCGATTCCCGTTGAACCACCTCGCAAAAATCGAGGGATACTCGCTGCTTCGGGACGTTTCATCCCAACGATTACAGGGAATGTTACAAACCGATGAACGGGTGCTGCGAGAAAGCGAGTTGATCTGCCCCGACCATTTTATTGGTGATTTCTATGGCGCCGAACGGATTGATGTGGAATATCTCGTGCGTCTTCTTGAGCGTCTACCGGAGGGGACGACCGAGCTCATGTGCCATCCCGCATTCATGGACGAGGGACTGCTCCGCCAAAGCCTCTACACCCAAGAACGCGAAAAGGAGCTTGTTTCTCTCACCGATCGCCGGGTGATGCAGGCCGTAGCTGATCTCGGGATTCAATTGGTGGACTATTCGTCGATATGTGAATTTACCAAAGGCATAAAATAGTCGTTTCATAAAACATCGTAACAAGGACGATAGGATGCATGCAGTGTCGGAACTTTCCTTCACCGCCGTCCGAGACGAAACAGGCGCGGTTAGTACGGTTACCTGTTCCCAGGGTCAAAAGGGAGAATTGGTGAAAAAGGAGATCACCAACAAGCGAGTATCGATTGAGAGTAGCGCCCGTAGTGTGATTCACCCTTTGGGTGGGCATCTCTGTAAACTGCCGGTCCGGGGTCTCTATCGGGTTACCACCATGATCATCTTAAGTGGGATGATGGTCAATGTACGATGAATTGTAGGATTCTTGTTCTCTGAAGATGGCTTAAAACCGATTCAAGCGGGATATGTGCTCGGTTTTGGACTCTCAAGCTCATTTTCCCGAACACGAAAATCTTTCCAAGGGCTTATAAGCAACTCTCACCGTGATCTTTAACTCCTCCATTCGCAGATCCACATCGTTGACATGTCACAGATCGTTTACACAACGAGAAAATAAAAGAAAAAGCGAGACCGACCGACTTTAGTCCTACAAGCCCCGCAACGCGCTTCAATGTAGTAAGATAGACGGAAGAAAAGTACTCAATTCAGGTATAAAAGTTATCAGCAAGAGAACTATCAGAGAGATTCCAAATGGCACCAAGATAGCCTTGCTGAGACGTTCGAGCGAAATGCCCGTAATTCCGCACATTGAAAAGAGTACGCCTCCCACGGGTGGGGTTATCAAGCCAAGTACCAAGTTAAAGCAGATGATGATTCCTAAGTGGATCGGATTTATACCAAGGTTTGCGGCCATAGGCGCGAGCACGGGAACGACAATCGCGAGAGCAGGCGCCGTCTCAAGCGGAATCCCAATGAGGAGGAGCACAATATTCATGAGGATGAGAGCAACAGCGGGAGTCACGTTTGCCTGGCTCAAGAACTGAACCATCAGCTGCGGAATTTGTTCGACCGCAACGACCCATGCGAAAGGTTCCGAAAGCCCGAGGAGAAGCATTATCATCCCCGTTTCGAGCCCTGACTTTAAAAGAATATTGGCGAGTTTTTTTAGCGTTATTTTCCTATAAATAATCCTATCGATTAAGAGAGCGTAAACAACCGCGACGCCGGCAGCTTCGGTCGGTGTGAAAACACCTCCCAGAATGCCTCCCAATATGATAACCGGCATAAAGATCGCGGGGAGGGCTTTCCATGTGCCTGCGACCACATTCTTGAACGTCGATCGCGGTTCAATAGGATAGCCGCGCTTTCGAGCTACGAAATATATATAAATCATAAGCGAGAGCGCGAGGAGTATCCCCGGAATGATTCCAGCAAGAAAAAGCGCGGCGATCGAGACATTGGCGATGACACCATAAATGATGAAGGGAATGCTCGGCGGTATGATCGGCCCAAGACAGGCCGATGTCGCCGTCAACGAGGCTGCCACATCCTTGTCGTAACCGGCTTTGCACATTGTTGGGATGAGTACGCCACCGATCGCGACAGCGGTCGCTACGGCAGAGCCTGTTATCGCGGCAAATATCGCGCTCGCGAGGACTGTCGCGAGTCCGAGGCCTCCGTGTATATGGCCGAGTAGAAGTCTCGCGAAATTAGCCAACTCCTCGGTTATTCCCGATTCGCTCATAAGATTTCCGGCGAGCATGAAAAGCGGAACCGCCAAGAGTGCGAAGGAAGCCATTCCTGCGAATGTTGTTTGCACCATTTGGATGAACGATCCGTTGGAAATAAAGTACAAGAAAGCCGCGCCTCCTAGCCCTACGGCGACGGGAAGACCCATGACAAGGAGGAACACGAACCCGGCGAGGAAGATGATGAACATGCTAAACCTCCTCCTTTTTCCCCGCTATTCTGCGCGCGAGTTTGCCGATTTCCTCCACAGTGAATGCGAGCATAACGAAAAAACCCACGGGGAGCGCGAGATAAGGGAGACCCATCGGAATTTGCATCGCTGCTGACCTCTGATGCATGTTGATTGTGGTCTGCTTCGCGCCGAAAAAGACCATTGTTCCGAAAAAAACCGCCATGAAAAGGAGGCCGAGGCTCTCCAATGGAACCGCAACGGCTTTCGGTGCTTTTTCGACCACCGTCCGTATCCCTACTTGATAGCCTCTCCTAAGTCCGACAGCGGCGCCGAGCATTGAGGCCCAAACGAGGGCGAATAACGCTGTTTCGTCAGTCCAGATAGGCGTGTTTTGGAGTACATACCTCGAAAATACAGTGATTGGAATGGTTATCGCAATCACCGCCATAAAAAAGATAAGGCCTACGGCAGCAATTTTTTCCATAAAATCGTTGATTTTTTTTAAAACGGACACGTTTCGATCCTCCTCGAAGCTGATTGATCCGGGATGAGTTTTATTTCGGAGAAATAATGCCGTCGGTCGCTAGGGCATAAAGGAGTTTTAAGCCGCTTTACATAGGCAGCGAGAGCTCCTATGAAAAGGAGCCCCCGCAGCGGAGCTCAATCACTTGGTGTTTAAAATTGCCTCTATCTTGTCCTTCCCGAATTGGCCCGCGAAAGTGTCAAAGGCGGGTTTCATCGCTGCAACCCACGCCGCCTTGTCGACGTCGCGAGTCACTACCATGCTGTGCTTTTCGAGTTCGGCGAGCATTTTTTGTTCGTTCGCTCGGCCCAAGTTCCGCTGGTACACAGCCCCTTCTTGCGCGGCTTTGAGGATTATCGCCTGATCATCGGCGGGAATCTGATTCCAACGTTTCAGGCTCATTATAAGAATAGCCGGTGAATATACATGCTGAGTGAGCGACAAATATTTCTGAACTTCGTAAATTTTCATTTGCAAAATAACCGCGACAGGGTTCTCCTCGCCGTCGATCACTCCCTGCTGAAGCGCGCCATACACCTCTCCCCACGCCATAGGAGTGGCGTTCACCCCTGCCGATTTCCAGGCGAGGATGTGCACCGGGTTCTCCATGGTCCTAATCTTCAATCCTTTCGCGTCGGAGGGAGTTCTGACAATGCGCTTGGAATTAGTTAAGTTGCGGAAACCATTCTCCCAAAAAGCTAGACCTTTCATCTGCACTTTTTGGAGGTCGGCGATGAGACTCGCGCCGATCGGTCCGTCGAGTACTTTATCGACGTGCGCATAATCCCTGAAAATGAAAGGGATATCGAGTATTTGTATCGATTGGCTGAAACCGCCCAATGGACCCGTGGATCCAATGTACATATCTATTGTGCCCTGCTGGACAGATTCGAGGAGTTCCCTCTCGCCTTTGCCGAGCTGGCCGTCGGGATATAGTTTAAATTTTATTCTTCCGCCCGTTCTTTCCTCCACGAGCTTCATGAAATACTGGGCGCCGACGTTGTATGTGTGTTCAAGGGCAGTCGCGCTCGCGATTTTGAGTTCCGCCTTGTAAGGGACGGCCCACGCCGTTGACGTTAGGGCGACGAGGGAAATCAGGATCGCCATGAGTTTTTTCATCAAATTGCCCTCCTAAAATTGAATAAATATTAATTCTTTTTCATTATATACTAAAAATGTGAGCCGTCAACTCAAAACGAAGCTTCCGAGTTTTATGTGGGTTAGCTGCCTGAGATTTCCGAGGTTAGCAAAGACAAGCCGTCCTGGAGAAACAGGATAGCCGTCCTGAATCGAGCCCCGTTCCCAATGTTCACTCGTGCGTATCTTGTCGAGTGCTTTGCCAATGTGACCGGATCCGCTGGGAAATGGCTTAGATTGTTGCGACCTTGAGCCATGAAATCGAAAACGCCTCAAACATGGTCGTGAACAAATTATCATAGGTTCATTGGCGATTGTCAATTTCTCGAATTTTCTAAATCTAATCACAATAAAAGGTCGTTCATGATTCCTGTCTGAGCGGCCGATTGACTCAATATTTTGTATGTGATGTCAAATCCTGTGCTACACTAGGATCGCACATAGAGGAGGTTGTATGGGTAATCAGGAGCCTCAGACTGATAGGAGCGATACAAGCGATCGCGGCGGCAGCTCCATGCGACACCATCATCTCGCGCGGCGGATCACAGGCTTTATAATCGCGGTCCTCGCGGTCCTCGCGGCAGTTGTTCTTTTTGTTGCATATTTCCCCACAGGCAAGAAGGAGACCCCGCCCGCTCGCTTCACGCCGATCCGCGATGACGCGCTCGCCGCGCGCTATCAGCCGATATTCGACTGTCCCACCCAATTCGGACCTATCCTCGCGCTGTATTATCGCGCTGCGAAAGACGAGGCAGGCATCATCCACATCGCGTACCATCCACTCTGGGCCAAAGAGGAGAACCGCGCGCCAGGTTTTGGTGCATTTCTCAGTCGATATCTTTACACAGGAGGGCTCTCGCTCCAACACCTGATGTTCGGGCCGGGCGACATCGAGGTGATCGGCCTTGCGATCAATTCCGCGACCGGTGCGATCGTTCAGATCGACTATGAAACCGCGGCGAACTATGATGCGTCCAAGTTCAGCGTCACACACGAGGCGGTATCGCAGAAGGGAGATTTTGCGCTTCCGTTGCGCTTTGCGGTGGTGAGTTGGAACCACCTCTTCTCGCTCGAGGGACAGGGCGGGACTGGCGGAGCCACCACTCCAGCCGCCCCATCGGTGTCCACGGTGTCCGCGCAAGCAGAACAGGTCGGGCAGGGCAGTGCGACTGGTACACAACCCACGCAGGGCGGCGCTGGAGCCACGCAAGGCTCCTCAAGCCAGCCGCTCCTCTCCTACTTCACTCCTGCGCTCTGGAACCGCTACGGCATCTGGAAAAATCCACAAACGATCCTGCGCAAGAATCGAGCTCACTTTGCATGGGAACGCGCCTCTGCTGAGTGATGGATCAAGGCAATCACTTTAGATTGGATTGCACCCATGTTGCCAAGGCATTCATCCTATTGAAGAATGATTTGCGTTTGAGTTTTTCTAGTCCGAAAAGTGTCGGTGTCTTCGCCACAGTGATCCCATACAAAACAATCTTGTCGTCAAGTGGAACCAGATAAAATGATGTCATGAGCTCCTGTGGCGCCACGAGTGTGAATATGAGATATTTCATAGGTGTTTCATTCGTAAGTCTCACTTCAAACCATGTTCCATGTGACACATATTCCATTTTTGAGTAGACATCACCCGTTTGTTCTTCTTTTTGGTAAAGAAAGTAAACCGCGGAGTTGGGCGCGACGTTCTCCGAAGGGTCAGACAGTCGTTGCTTGGCATCGATTGAATCGACTCGATAAGAGTCGTAGATGAAAGTTTCCATTTTCTTGAGCGATTCCGAATAGACGAGAAGGCCTTTCATCGAGCTGAAAGCGGTGAAGCTATGAAATATTTTCAGATCTCGTTCATGTATCGATTGATACACAGGCTTGTCGAGCACGAACCATGATTCGGCAGCGATTGTGCTACGATTCGATTTATAGCTGTTACTGATTACGCCCGCAAATGGACTCGATTGCCAGTATTTCAATTCTTCGATGGTGCCGCCAATATCTCCAATAGTACCCTTGCTGAGAAGTTCTTGCTGAATACTGTCTGGTAAAAACGAGAAATATTTAGACAGCGTCTGAGTGTACGCGATCATGGAGATGATGAAAAAAAAGAGTCCTGCCGTAAAAACTCGTCTCATTTTAAAACTCCGAATACATACTATAGCGCCAAGTGTGTCGAGATTATACGAAAAAATGTATTTAGAAGCTGACTCCTTTTTGGGCTGCCGCAATCTTGAGTCGCGCGCGGATTGAAGCTTCCTTCCCTGTCATGCTAGAGCCTCCAGATAGCCGCGTATCGAGCCTTCCATGCGAAGTAGTTTTGCATATTCCAGGAGCCTAGGAATATTTCGGGCACGGTCCTTGAGATACTCCTTCAGGGCTTCCATGGCGATGTCCAGGCCCAGGGTGTTCCGAAAGCGGATAATATCGCAAATAGTTTTCTCTCGATCATACACTCGAATCGTTCCTATCTCGGTAGCTTGTTCGATAATTCCCAGCTCAAACCGAACTCCCGAGAACGAGAAGCGCCTGATCTGAGGAAAATCTGGGAGGGTTATAAGGCAAGTGTGGTGTGTTGAGTCGTAAGGGCTATGGGACTATGACGCTAGGAAATGGAGAATAGGGGATTCGAACCCCTGACCTATAGATTGCGAACCTATCGCTCTACCAACTGAGCTAATTCCCCG
>DYLX01000005.1:35651-68862 GCA_020721875.1 Leptospira biflexa | reverse complement strand
CTCGTGCGAGCGCTCGAGGGCGCGAGCCGCGCCTCCTTTCTGGCCGCCCTACACAATCTCGAGCGCGAGCTCACCATCCTATTGACGGGTCTCAACGAGTTTCTTGAGACCGTACCACCTGAACTTGAGGATGACGAGAGCATCGTCGAGCTCAAACTCACCATGCGCACGCTTGGCGAGATCGCCGCCCTTGTTCCACGCTTCAAGACGCCTGAATCTGAGCCCGAGACGATCTTTTGGCTCCAAGTAGACCGGAAGAATCCGAGAGACTACGTCGCGGTGTGCACTGCGACTCCCCTGGAGGTGGCCCCTCTCCTCGCCGAGCGCCTTTTTAATAAAGTCCGTTCTTGCGTGTGCACGAGTGCGACTCTGACCATTCATAACTCGTTCCGCTGGTGGAGAAGCAGGGTTGGTCTCTCCGGAACGCGGAGCGACTCTGATAGCACCGCCGCACACTCATCGGATGGCGCGCACGAAAAGAGCAGCACCCTTATCGCGCACGTGACCGAAAAGAACTATCCATCACCCTTTCCGTATTCGCGCCACGCCATGCTCGCCATCGACACAGAGGCGCCGCCTCCAGAAGGAACCACCTATCAGAGCTATCTCAGCGATGCAGTAGCACAGCTGCTGCACGCGTCTCACGGACGTGCCCTCGTGCTCTTCACAAGTCACAAGGCGCTCCGCGATACTTACGATGCAGTCGCGCCGCTCCTTGAAAAAGAAGGTATCCTCGCGCTTAGACAGGGACAGAAGGATCGCTATTCCCTCCTGCGAACCTTCGTCCACGACATTTCGAGCGTGCTCTTTGCCACCGAGTCATTCTGGGAAGGGGTAGATGCGCCTGGTGAGACTCTTTCGCTTGTCATCATCGCCAAGCTGCCTTTTCGCGTGCCTACAGACCCGATCCAGTCTTCACGGGCGGCCGCCATCGACGCCCGTGGGGGCAACTCATTCGCGGAGATGAGCATCCCCGAGGCGGTGATCCTCTTCAAGCAGGGCTTCGGCAGGCTCATACGGCACTCGAACGACCGTGGAGTCGTGGTAGTTCTCGACGTGCGTATCGCGAAAAAATCCTACGGCAATCTCTTCATTTCGAGCCTTCCAAGGTGCAAACTTGAAACTGGCGATCTGCGTCAAATCTGCGCCGCGGTTGAGGAATTCCTTGAAAACGAAGTATAAAGCGGTAACAATAGCGATAGATGGCAATTGAAAGGAACATTCAGATGCAAGAACAGCACGAAGATGCGCCATGCATCGCGAAACTCATAAATTCGGCGCAACAATACGCGTGGGGCGACACCGAGGGCATTCTACCCTTTATTCAGGCAGAAACGAGGCCTGGTTTTCCCATTGGCGAAGTGTGGTTGGGGAGCCATGAGCGAGCTCCCTCTTTACTCCTCCTTGAGGGTGGCGCGCGCCCGCTCGATGCTCTCATACTCGAAGACCCTCGGCACTGGCTCGGCGAGGGTGTTGCGAAGCACTTCCATGATATGCCATATCTTTTCAAGGTGCTCGCCGCGGGCACCCCGCTATCGCTTCAGGTTCATCCCAACCTTGCGCAGGCGCAGGAAGGTTTTGCGAGGGAAGAGAAGACCGGTTTGCCGCGATCCACTCCCGAGCGTACATTTAAGGATCCTCGGCATAAGCCAGAACTCGCGGTAGCGCTCACGGCTTTCACTGCGATGGCGGGTTTTCGCGATCCTTCTGAGATCGCTCAACTCCTCGGTACCAAGCTCGCGCACATGCTCGACTTTGCCGTGAGTAAGTCAGAAGATTTTAGAAGATTCATCCGCAGGCTCTTTTCGATGCGCCCCGAGATCTTCGCGGCCCAACTCGAAGGGGCGCTTACGGCGCGCGCGACTGAACTCGTGAGCGCGACCTCAGAGCGGGCGCACGACGCTGGCGCGCTCATTCTCGAGCTACAAAAGCTCTACCCTCACGATCCGGGGCAGTTTGGCCCGCTCCTTTTTAATATTTACAAGCTCAGGCCGGGCGAGGGTCTCTTTGTTCCTGCGGGGGTTATCCATGCGTATGTGCGGGGCAGCATCCTCGAGATCATGGCCTGCTCCGACAATGTGATACGCGCCGGGCTCACGATTAAATATGTCGATGTCGATCTCCTCTGCAATATTCTCGACCCTATTGCTGTTCCACGCCGTATATCGCCGGAAGTTGTGCACATGGCCTGGGGAGAGCGGGCAATCTACACCACCCCAGCGGAAGAGTTCCGGCTTGAGTGTTGGACGACGCGCGCCGCGCCCGAGAAGGTTCGTATAGAGTTCACCCCCGAAGGGCCGGAGATTTTTCTTTGCGCGGAGGGGGAGTTCACACTTAGCCCGGAAGCTGCCTTTAAAGAGGAGTCGCCATCGATACGAGGAGAAACCGAGGGCTTCGCGCACACATTCCATGCATCGCAGAACTTGCTCTCCGCGCGACAATCCTGCTTCATCGCGGGCGGGTGCGGTGTGGTCAGGGTCGAGGGTCGCGGAACGCTCTGGCGCGCGGCTATAGGTGGCAATTTCGCATGAACCATGCTCACGAAGACGACGGACGTGAGGGCGAGCGTAGCCAGGGAAGCCTGACACTCACTATCTGGGTAGACGCCGACTCCGCGCCGAGGGATATTCGCCCTCTCCTTCTCCGCAGAGCCGTAGCCCATCGCGAATACGAAGGAGTCGTGGTCGATGTCCGCTTTGTCGCGGTGCGAGCTCCTGCCGATATTCCAAATTCTCTCCTTACCCTTGTCGATCCGGGCGAGGGAGCCGCCGATCATGAGATCGAGGCGCGATCTTCTCCGTCAGATATCGTTGTTACGAGGGACATTCCCTTTGCCGAGCGCATTATCGCGAAGGGCGGGCATGCGATTAACGATCGAGGAGAGATCTTCTCCAGCGAGAATATCGCCCAGCGCCGCTCGCTCCGCGACGCCATGGCCTCGCTTCGCGAACTTGGAATCGCGCCCGCGAGCCCCAAGGGTTCTCATCGCGATGCACTCGACACCAAGCGCTTCGCAGATGGGCTCGAACGGCTCGTGGTGCGCGCAGTACGCGAAAAAAAGCGCTTACGGTGAGGCAGGGGGTTGATTTGTGGTTTGAGTCGAATTTTCGGTTGTCGCCTTCTGCGACGAATCGATTGCTGCCGAATCCGAAGCGGATCCGCTGGCAGGCTCCACAGCGGCAACTGGAATTGTCGCATCCGTGCCTGTCGTATCACTCTGTACAGCTCCATTTTCGACCGTCGTCTCATTGCCATTTGTGCTGAGGTCCAATGAGGGCTCTATGCCTGCTGGTGGAGGATTCGCCGCCGCGATCGCCGCCGTGGGTACCGGCGCCACATAACGCTGTACAAGATACTCGTAACGCTCGCGGAGAATAAGCGATCTGTACATAGTCGATGGCGTATACTTAATTGGCGACGACAGGAGCGCGATGAGTTTTGCAGCCTCGTCGGTTCTAATGCTCGCTACTCCTCTCCCATAGTAGACGCGCGATGCCCTCTCGATGCCAAAAATCCCCTTTCCCCATTCAGCGTACCCAAAGTATAGTTCGAGGATGCGGTTTTTGCTGAGAATTACCTCAAGCTCGAGGGCAGTGATGATTTCGAAGTATTTGCGGATGTAATTCTTATCGGGGATGAGGAAGAGGGTGCGGGCAACCTGCATCGTCAGTGTGCTGCCGCCGTACATCGGTTGGCCGATCTTATTATTGAGTTCTTTGGCCCGCTTGAGCGCCTCGAAGTCGATGCCGTGGTGTTCGTAGAACTTCCCGTCTTCTACGGAGACGAGCATTCTGCGCACATACAGAGGAACTTGCTGGATTTTAAGCGGGATCGGCTTCTGTACTTTCCAGTGATTAACGGCCGAGCGGTAGATCATGAGGACGGTGGTGGGGGGATTCGCGAACTTATAGACGAATATGACGGCGCTCGTGAGCACGATGTAGGCGAGGTGCACAAAGAGCACCGCGAGGAGCACCGTGCGGACTACCCGCCACACCGGGCCTCTCCGCGTGCGCGATTTTCGTCGCGGCGTCTTAGCCGAAGCAGCCCTTTCATTACTGCCCATAGTATGCGCGCATTATACGAAACTGACGATACCGCGAGAAGCGGGCGCCCTGAGTCGTTTCTGTGCATCGCGAGAAGCGGGCTGGCGAAAGAGCTGACCAGCTGCCAAAATGCCCGGCGTGAGAAACGCCGAGCATTGAAAAAATCTATCGGGAATAGAATTAGGAAACTGCCTTTTTCCCTTCCTCGACCGCCTCGATATTGATCGCGATGAGCGAGTGTTTGTTCGCGGGGAAAAAGCTCTTCAACACCGCCTCGAATTTGTCGAGCCTGACCGCGCCGGTGACCGCGCTGAGCGCGCCCATCATCACCATATTGGCGACGCGTATATCGCCGAGTTTGAGTGCGATGTCGTTGCACGGCACGTGGATGATCTTGGCGTCAGGCCGGGACGGATCGGTTTTAATAAGGCTCGAGTTAACAAAGATCGTGCCACCTTCTTTGCACACCTTCTCCGCGATTTCCACCGAGTCCTGGTTCATCACAACGACAGAATCTGCGCTCGTCACAAGGGGACTCGTGATTTCTTCGCTCGATACGATAACGGAGGCGCGCGCGATGCCGCCCCGTTTCTCCGCGCCGTAGAATGGGAAGAAGGTTACCTTGAGGCCCTCCTTCATCGCACTGTACACCCAGAGCTGCCCGAGCGATATAACGCCCTGCCCACCAAAGCCTGCCATAAATGTTTTTTCAGTCATGGAGTGCTCCTTTTACTTTCCCTGCGTCGCGGTGGTAGGTGCGCCGGTGGCCGTGCTGAGCGTGTTCTTTATCTCGCCGAGCGGATAGTAGGTGATCATATTCTTCTCGAGCCAATCGACGGATTGGACTGGATTCATCTGCCAGTTCGTCGGGCACTGCGAGAGGATCTCGACCATCGTGAAGCCCTCGCCGCGCATCTGCGCCTCGAATGCCTTCTTGATGTAATTCTTGGTCTTGCGTGTGTTGACCATGTTGTTCACCGCGCCGCGCGCGAGGTATTTCGTCCCCTCGAGGGAGGAGAGAAGCTCACAGACGCGGATGGGATAGCCCATACCGGCGACAATGGGGTCGCGGCCCTCTGGGGCGGTAGTGGCGTGTTGGCCAACGAGGGTGGTTGGTGCCATCTGGCCGCCAGTCATGCCGTAGATCGCGTTATTCACGAAGATTGTGGTGAATTTTTCGCCTCGGTTCGCCGCGTGAATGATCTCCGCAGTGCCGATGGCTGCCAAGTCGCCATCGCCCTGATAGCAGATAACAAGGTGGTCGGGAAGCATTCGCTTGATGCCGGTAGCGGCTGCTGGAGTACGCCCATGGGCCGGTTGCACGGAGTCGAAATCAAAGTAGAGATCCGCCCAGATCGAGCAACCAACCGGGTTTGTGATGATCGACTTGGTCTGAAGACCCATCTCATCGACAATCTCGGCGATGAGTCGGTGGATCACACCGTGGCCACAGCCAGGGCAATACTTGGTCTGTATCGGTTTTAGGCTCTTAGGATGCCCATACGCTAATTCCATATTCAGCTCCTTATCTTATTCGCCCAAGAGGCGTTTCACTTCGGTAAACACCTCTTCCTGGCTGGGGATGTTCCCGCCGCAACGACCATAGAAGTACACAGGGGCCTTGCCTTCAACAGCAAGCTTCACATCTTCGACCATCTGGCCCATGCTCATCTCGACAGAGAGGAATTTTTTACCTTTCTTCGCGAGCTCGTTGAGTCGCGCGTATGGGAAGGGCCACAGCGTGATCGGGCGGAAAAGACCGACCTTCATTCCCTTGGCCCGCGCCATTTGCAGCGCTCCGTGCGTCACACGCGCCGAAGTGCCATATGCTACACACACGAGGTCGGCGTCTTCAACATCGATCTCTTCGTAGCGGATGAGTTCTTTTTTAATCTGTTCATAGCGGACAAAGCGCGCTCGATTCGCCACCTCAAGTTCATCAGGAACGAGATTCATGCTTGTAACATGATTGTAGCCGCGCTGCACCTGGCCGGCGTGGCCAACTGCCCATGGCTTTCGCGGAAGCGTAGCCGGATCGATGGGCGGTGGAAACACTACTCCCTCCATCATCTGGCCAATGAGGCCGTCCGCGAGAATGAGCACTGGCACCCGCCACTTTTCCGAGATCGAAAAGGCCTCATAGGTGAGGTCAGCCGCGTCCTGAACGCCCTTCGGCGCGAGCACGATAGTGTAGTAATCGCCATGTCCGCCGCCACGAGTCGACTGGAAGTAGTCACCCTGGCTGGGCGAAATACCTCCGAGGCCTGGACCTGAGCGCGCCACGTTGACGATGACCGCGGGTAGATCGGCGCCGCAGAGGTAGGAGATGCCCTCCTGCTTGAGAGAAACGCCGGGGCTCGAGGAACTCGTCATGGCGCGGGCTCCCGTCGAGGCAGCACCGAAGACCATGTTGATCGCCGCGACTTCAGATTCGGCTTGAACAAAGGTGCGCCCCTTCGCGAGCATGTGTTTCGCCATATAGGCGGTGAGCTCGTTCTGCGGGGTGATTGGATAGCCGAAATACGCACGGCATCCTGCACGGACAGCCGCTTCACCGATCGCTTCATTGCCTTTCATAAGGCGGATTTCTTCAGCCATTTCCTTTCTCCCTCAGAGTTTATAGACTGTGACCGCTACATCGGGGCACACAGTGTAGCAGGCGCCGCACGCGATGCACTTATCGGCCGCGATCACTTTTGCGGGGAAATATCCCCAGGAGTTCGGCTCGGTATCGACACCGAGGACCTTTGTTGGACAGGCGCGGATGCAGAGCTGGCAGCCTTTGCAGCGCTCTCTGTCGATCTCGACAGTTCCTTTTATCGCCATTCGACTCTCCTTATGTTGAGGCTCGAGCGCTCTTGCTCCCGAGGAGCGAAGCGAGCGCGATCGACGCCAATTTGGTTTCTGCGCTGTCAGCGCGACTCGTGAGCACAATGGGCACGGTCGCGCCCATGATCACCGCCGCGCCCTTGGCGTCGCCGAGGTCGAGGAGGCATTTGTAGAGGATGTTGCCTGCCTCGATATCCGGCGCCACGAGGATGTCCGCGTCGCCCGCGACATCGGACTCGATTTTTTTGATACGCGCGCTCTCGGCGCTGATCGCATTGTCGAGCGCGAGAGGCCCGTCGACGATGCAGTTCTTGATCTGGCCGCGCCGGTTCATCTGCGTAAGAATCGCCGCGGTGGCCGTGCAGGGCATCTTTTCGGGGTTGACCTTCTCGACCGCGGCGAGGAGCGCAACCTTGGGCCGCCGCACGCCGACCGCGTTCCCAACCTCCACCGCCGAAGCGATGATGTCGACGAAGGCATTGAGGTCAGGCGCGATGTTGAGCGCGGCATCCGTGAGAATGAGGAGCTTATGGTAGCGTGACACTTCGAGCACCGCTACGTGGCAGGCAAGTTTTCCCGCATTAAGTCCCTTCTCTTTGTTGAGCGCGGCCCTTAGCAGGATGCTCGTGTCGATTATGCCCTTCATGAGGAAGTCCGCCTCGCCCGCGCGTACGAGCTCGACGGCCTTGGCAGCCGTGGCGTTCAGGTCCGGTTCCGCGATGATCTTGAAGTGCGAAATGTCGATGCCGGCGCCATGATTGGCCTCCCGAGCTGCGATCTCGATGGCAGCCGGGTCGCCAATGAGAATCGGGTCGACGATTCCTTCGCGGTACGCGTCTGCCACCGCCTCGAGGACCGCCGTCTCCTGGGCCGAGGCGACCGCGAGTCGTTTCCTGCCCAGAGCTCTCGCCCCTTTAATGATTTCAGAAATATGTTTCATGGTACATACTCCTTTATCTCTTCTTCGCCGGAAAGCGCCATGGTCCCCGCGATCGCGAGCGCTTGGAGCTCTCCCTCGCCTGGATAGATAACAACTGGAGCCACAAAAGACACCATGGCAGCGATTCTGTCGGTGAGTTCTTTTGAATACGCGACGCCACCGGTCAAGATAATAGCATCGATTTTGCCACAAGCAGCGGCAGCTTCAGCTCCTATATATTTCCCTACCTGATAGATGAAGGCGCGGTAGTACAGGTCGGCTTCCGCACTTCCTTCGCGGCGAAGGCGGTCGACCTCACGCATATCGTTCGTACCAAGAAAACTGACCATGCCACCCTTACCAGAAATCATCTTGAGCACTTCCGGGAGGCTGTACTTCCCGGAAAAGCAGAGGCGCGCCAAGTCGCCCGCAGGAAGCGTGCCCGCGCGTTCGGGCGAGAATGGGCCCTCACCGTTGAGCGCCTGATTGACATCGACTACCTTGCCGCCCTTGTGAAGGCCGATGGAGACGCCTCCGCCCATGTGCGCCACGATGAGGTTCAGATCTTCGTAGCGCGCGGCGTGCTCCCGCGCGTAGCGGCGCGCGACAGCCTTCTGATTGAGCGCGTGGAAAATACTGATCCGCTTAAAAAGTTTGTGGCCCGAAACGCGCGCGACCTCATCAAGCTCGTCGACCACGACAGGGTCAGCAATAAAAGCTGGAATATCGAGGGGGGCTGCAAAGGCGTCCGCGATGAGCGCGCCGAGGTTCGACGCGTGCTCGCCGTATTTGGCCACCTTGAGATCGGCCTTCATCGCCTCGGTGATACGGTAAGTCCCGCCGGGAATCGGGTGCAGCAGCCCTCCCCTCCCCACCACCGCGTTCAGCGTCGATAAATCGAATTTTTTTTCTTCGAGAACGCGCTGTATGGCTTCCTTTCGGAATTCGTACTGCGATGCGATGCTTAAAAAATGCGAGAGCTCTTCGGAGGAATGACTGATTCCTTGCTCGAAGAGGCAGGCGCCATCGCTGAAAACCGCAAACTTCGTACTTGTGGAACCGGGGTTTATCACGAGGACGACAGATGGCATGCGGCAGCTCCTGGAATCGATGAGTAACCTCAGTATACCACTGGTATGGAGAAACGCAAGAGGAGAATTACAAATTTTGAAAGAGCGTTTTATTAAATGAAACGCTCTCGAGAAGCGTACGGCATAAAGATGTTCGCAACAACCAGCCTAAGCGCTCAGAAAAGCGAAAAGCCGTCCCTTGTAAGGAACGGCCTTTTCTTCAAGAGTTTTCTCGCGGCGCGATTATTTGCGGGTTTTATGCCGGTTCAGTCTTCTTTTCTTTTTTCTCTTGTGCGTCGCTATTTTCTTGAGCTTGCGCTTTCTACCACAGGGCACCTTGGTTCTCCTTGGAAACGATTACTGCAGCCTCACTGCAGAGATTGCCGCATATCTTCGCCATACTACACGTACTGTCGGCGGGCGTCAATAGCCTGACTCCACTTTTGGGATTTCGTAGGCCTCACCGCGAGCCTATCGATGACAATATTCACTTCTGCCACAAGGATTCCCGTAAATTTCTCGATGCTGTCGACGATATATTCCTGAAGGGCGTAGATCCTCGAGGCAAGCCGTGTGCCGAAGGGCACTTCGAGCATCACGGTGATCCTATAGCCCTGAGTGTCGTTGCGGATGGCGAGTCGCATAATCCGCACATTGGGATCGAACTCGTTCACACAGTGGACCACCATCTGCGAGAGCGCAGCCTCGGAGATCGCGACCCTCCCCCGCTTCGCATACTCGGGGCGAACCACGGATTTTTCGTAGAGTTTGGGAAGTGTGGCGCCGACACCGAAACTACGCTTTAAGAATACGCGAACGCTGTCGTAGAAGATCGAAGGGTAGTTGCGCTTGATCTCCAAGGCAGGCACGGGGATAACATGTTTGCCCTCGACCTTGCGCGACTGGACGGCCTTCTCGATCTCCGCCTTCGTGGCAATCTCTTCAATTTTGATGACACGGATGGGGTGTGGAAGCTGGAGGCGCTCGCAAATTTTTTGAACCATGCGTTCACTCGTACCAATGATTAGGATTTTCCTGAAGCGCTCGTGCTGAAGGGCACGTGAAACCTGCTCGCGGTGGTCGCGGTCGTCAAAGAGCGCAGTTTTGACAGCGCCGAGATAGGTGGGATCCTTCTTGGCGGAGCGCCCCGCGATGATCTGGTCGCCCCGGATGAGAAGACCATCGTCGATAATAAGGTCGACGCCGTACTTCTGCGCCACGAGCTTGGCACGAAAGCTTTTGCCCGTTCCCGATGAGCCCACGAGCGCATAGGATTTAACGCCTCTGAGGAGAAAAAGCAGGTGCTCGAAAACGCCGATCATGGGATCAATCATAGTTGCTGACAGGGCGCGGGTAAAGGGAGCACCTCGGACGCAGCCCTCTCTGGACTTCCAGCCCGCGCTCATTCTCAGAGCGGTGCAAGAGGAGTACAATGGTGAGAGGAGATATGAATGTCACTGATCACCCATCCATTTCTTGGCTTCGCCGTAGGAGATCCGGATACAGTTCCTCTCAATGAAAAAAATTTACCCAGCATCGACGATATTGCGGATGCCTCGCGGTCGCTCATCCTCTCGGCTTCAGGCTGGCGCAAGGTGTTCGCGCAACACCGCGCGAGCGATCAATATGCTCCCTGGGACCTCAATCAGAGCCCCGACAATTCGTTGTCTCCCGTGCTCAGCCCCTCGGATCGTGTGATCGTGGCAGGTATGGCGCTTACTTTCTCTTCCTATATAAAAGAGGTTGTAAAGCGCGGCGCCCAGCCCTCGCGACGGCCTGTCGTGCTCCTCGGCATCGACACGCGGCCTACCGGCCCCACTATCGCGGATATATTCGCGCGCGTGCTTTTGGCACAAGGCTGCGAGGTGCGTTATCTTTTCATTGTGGCCGCGCCGGAGATCATGGCATATGCTGCGCAGACCACTGCTCTGCCTAAGGACCACGAATTTCACGCCGACGGTTTCGCCTACATTTCGGCGAGCCATAATCCGCCAGGTCACAATGGACTCAAATTTGGTACCGAGGGCGGCGTGCTCTCCAGCGAGGAGATCGCCCCGCTCATTGCGGCGCTCAAGGCCTTCCTCATTAACCCGAATGCAGCGCGCATCGCCCTCGCCGAGCTCGAGCGGGCCGACGCAGGGGCGCTCGCCGCGTGCTATGAAAATGTCGCGCGTTGGAAGCGTTACTCGTACTCGGCATACATGCTTTTCGCGCATCGCGTTTTTACCGACGAAATTGAACTTGAGGCGCAGGAGCGCGTTCTTGGCGCCATCGCCCAGGCCTGCGAGGCAAAGCCCTTCGGAGTTATCGGAGAACTGAACGGTTCTGCACGCACGCAGAGCATCGATGCAGACTGGCTCGGCGCTCTCGGTGTGAATGTCGAGCTTTTCAACGCCGACCCGCGCGCGTTCGCGCACCGCATTGTACCCGAAAATGATTCGCTTGCCGACTGCGCTGACGCCCTCGCCCGCGTGCACCGCGAGGATTCGGCGTTTCTTCTAGGCTATGTACCCGACTGCGACGGCGATCGCGGCAACCTTGTATACTACAGCGAGGCGCTGCGCGGCGCGGTGCCGCTCGAGGCGCAACAAGTGTTCGCCCTGGTCTGCCTCTCGGAGCTCGCGTATCTTCGCTGGAAGGGCGAAGCGCGTCCCGTGGCGGTAGTTGTCAACGACGCGACGAGCATGCGTATCGAGGCGATTGCGGAGGCTTTCGGGGCGCGCGTGTTCCGTGCAGAAACCGGAGAGGCAAATGTTGTCAACCTCGCACAGCGGCTGCGCAGTGAAGGCTGGATAGTCCGTATCCTTGGGGAAGGCTCTAATGGTGGCAATATCACACACCCCTCGCGCGTGCGCGATCCGCTCTCTACCCTTGGTTCCATGATCCGCCTTCTCCGTCTCCATAATGTATCGACAGGCGCGTCATGCTTTAGTCTCTGGCTCAAGGCGCTTGGGGAGGAAAATCGCTACCAGCCGGACTACACCCTCGATGATATAATCGATAGCCTCCCCGTCTGGGCTACAACGAGCGCCTTTGAGTCCTACGCAGCACTCAAAATCGCAACTCAGGATAAAGTCGCACTCAAGCGAGAATATCAGCGCGTGTTTCTTGAGCGCTGGCCTCTTCTGAGCCTCGATCTTGAACGGCGCTACGGCATTATCTCGTGGAAGGCTTTTGCCTCGCTCGGATCGGGAGAATTCGAAACAAGCGATGATTTTTCCGCCTCAAAAAATGGCGGGCTTAGAATTGTCTTCTACGATGCGGACGCTACCGCGAAGGCATTCTTTTGGATGCGCGCGTCGGGGACAGAGCCTGTATTCCGAATCGCGGTTGATGTTCGCGGCGGCACGAGCACCGATGAGGTCTGGCTGCGATCGCTCCATACAGAGCTCGTGCTCAAGGCTGATCTCCTTGCCGCTCAAGCGTAGAATATTGTAGGATAGCACCGCGTACAAGGAGTTCTGATGGGTATCCGTGGTGAATTGTTCTCGACTCGGTTCAGCTGTGAGGGAAGAACATATTTCTTCAATGTTAAAGAAAATAGAAATGGCGACATCTTCCTCTCAGTCGTAGAGAGCAAGCCAACCGAAACCGAAACCTTCGACCGTCGATCCATCGTAGTGTTTCAGGAGAACATGGAAGGCTTCATGCGAGCCATGAGAACCGCAGCGGGTTATATGGACAAGGCGGGTCAACGCCCTCGTCAGGAATCCTCGCGCAGTGGTCCATATCAAGAGCGAGGCAAATTCGCACCACGCACACCAATGGGCTCCGAGACTGAAAAGCGCGGCCCCAAAGGCGCACCACAGCGCCCCTTAGCACCAGATGGCGCTCCCGCACGTACCCCCCGTCGCATCGTCATTAGAAAAAAAGCTCAATCTTCCGAGAGCTCCACTCCGTCGAAGAGCGAAGAATCAGACTGAGCCAGCAGATTGAAACCTTTGCGGTGAAACCGAGTGGCGCCAAATCGCTCGATAGCCTCACGGTGCTGAGGGGTGGGATAGCCCTTGTGCGCCGCGAATCCGTACTCCGGCAACAGAACATCAAGATCATCCATACATCGATCGCGTGAGACCTTAGCGAGTATGGATGCTGCCATGACCGAAGGAATCAAGCCGTCGGCTTTGGGCATCGTCGCCACCTCGACGGGCGCGTCGTGTATCCAGAGGTTCGGCGCGAATATTCCATCGACGACCACGATGGCCGGCGCGCGCACCAATCCTGCGAAGGCACGTTCCATAGCCTTCACGCTGGCTCCGAGGATGTTGAGCCGCTCAATCTCTTCCACGGTGGCCCAGCCGACCGACCAGTCCAGTGCCAGCTCGATAATTTTCTGGTAAGCCTCTTCGCGCCGTCGAGCGCTCATCCGCTTCGAGTCGTCGAGCAGCGCGACAGGAAATTCGTGCGGCAGAATGACGGCGGCAGCCGTGACCGGTCCCGCGAGTGGCCCCCTCCCCGCCTCGTCGATGCCACAGATGAGTTCGGAGGGCATTCCTCGGAGAGAGTCGATGGTACAGATATTGGTCGATTTCTTCATGGCATATGCATCAATCTGTGCTCAATGCGTTGGACGTACTGTACTCATAGCATACTCGCCGACATGTTGAAAGCCCGCATGTTCGTACATCCGTCGTGCCACCACATTCTTATTTCGGACATACAGCACGGCATCCTTCCCGGCCTGCCCGATTCGATCGAGAATGCGGTGCAGAAGTGCGGTTCCTATGCCACGTCCGCGATACGCTGGAATTACATAGAATCCGCCGATCTGATCACAAAAAATGCCGCGCGCGTTGGTGTTGATTTTCCCGATGGGGGAGCCATTAAGAAACGCGATTGAGACCATCTGGTGGGCTAAAAGCGTACGGATTCGGAACTCCGTTTCCGCGTGGCTCGGACGCATGAGGAGCTCTTCTTGTTCATATGCGTTGTGGAGCGAGGTGAGTGCCTCGAGGTCAGATTCTGTGGCATCCCTGATTTCGACACAGAGAGGTTCCAAGGTATCTGATATCTCGAAGTTTCTCTGCGCGATGAAGGCGTTGCGAAGTCGCATAAGGACATACGATTGGGTTGAAAAACTCATCAAGGAGAGACTGCGCACCAGGCGGAACGTGTCCATGGTGAGGCCAGTAACCTTTTTTACGTAAAAATTGGAGCATAAGAGCCCGCGGAGTAAGGAATCCTCCCGCGCGTTATCAGGAAGCACGCAGTGAACGGTTCCCTCTCGCTCAGCCGTGATTAGGCCATCAATGACGCCTGCTGTGCCGAGGTGTGCGAGCCCGATTAGATCCCGCGCGCGGGATGGAAAAGCGCGAGCACGCTCGATCGTCTCAGCGAGGCACACGCATGAGTATTCGCGTTTGCGTAGAAAGCCATCCACTTCCTCGCGGTCCACGAGAAAGTCACTGCGAATCCACACCCGTGTACCTCCCCGTGCGCCAGAGCTTCACGCTGGCTTAGCGGTATGCCTGTCCCCTTTGTTCATCGATGTAGTTCGCAGCCTCGTGCGCGGCGATCGCACCATCTGCCGCGGCGGTAATGATCTGCCGGAAAGGCGTCGTCCTCACGTCGCCTGCAGCGAATAGCCCGGGCAGGCTCGAACGCATGCCGCAGTCCGTAACGATATAGCCTGTCTCATCAAGCTTAATGTCCGTGCCTTGGAGAAATTGAGTCTGCGGAATAGAACCAATAAAGATAAACACTGCATCGAAGAATTCTTCGATTTGTTCGTGTGTCTGGGTATTCTCGAGTAAAACCGAGCGTACTTTCGAGTCGCCCTTAATCTCCTTCGCAACCGTGTTAAAGCGCACTTCGATAGAAGGATTGGTGAGTACACGCTGACCGAGGGCCTTCTGAGCCCGGAATCGGTCACGTCGGTGAATCATGACGATTTTATCCGAGAGCTTCGAGAGATAAGTGGCTTCATCGCAGGCGGCATCTCCCCCTCCCACGACGAGCATGCGTTTGCCCTTGAAAAAGGGCCCATCGCAGGTCGCACAGTACGAAACACCCTTGCCGATATAGGCTTCCTCGCCGGGTATCTCGAGCATGCGGTGTTTTGCTCCTGTAGCGATGAGGATGGTGAGGCTCTCCACAGTACCTCCACTCGTCTCGATTAAAAATCGACCGGCCTCTTTTTTTACGCTCGAGACGCTTCCATCGAAGAAGGCGCTTCCGAACCGCTCTGCCTGAGCACGCATCCGCTCGGCAAGATCGTACCCGTTTATTGGCTCGAGGATACCAGGATAATTTTCGAGGTTATCAATAAGAAGCGCCTGCCCTCCGGGCGCCATCTCTTCGATGACGACCGTTTTTAAATTCGCCCTTGCTCCATACTGGGCGGCAGAGAGACCCGCGGCTCCCGCTCCAATGATCGCAAAATCGTAAAGAATGCTCACCTGTATTCTCCTTCAGTCTTTATATATGAAATAATATATATATAAAATGATCCTATATCAAGACGAACTGTGAAAAAGAAGCCTGCAGCCGCTCTCGGTCTTGCCTTGGGAATACTGCTCGCAGCTCGCTCCCGCCTGCTCGAGGAGCATGTTCAAAATCGATGAGGGTGGCATTTTCGACAGGCTCTCTCCGCGCAGCTCGAGTGTCCGCGCGCCACTGGCCTCGCACCGATACAAGAGAGAGATGGTTGTCTCCGAGCGAGTCTCGTAGGCGTGGACATACGCCTTGTCGAGCAGTTCGAGGAGGGCGAGCGACAGAGGAACAAGGCGATCGACTTCGAGCGTGCAGTCGTCTGCGTGGAGTCGAAGATGGACTTTCGAGCCCACTCGCTCGAGGGTTTCCTCTGCGGTTCGGCAGAACTGCGAAAAGAATGCCTTGGCAGGAATCTTGTCTACTTTCTCGGATTGATAGAGCGCCTCGTAGACGAGTGCGATGCTCTTGACCCTGCCCTCGAGCTCGCGCAGCAGCTCCTCGACAGGCTTGGAGGGGGCATCCAGCTGCTGCAGGTGGGTCAAGCTTGCAATAAGCTGCAGATTGGACTTTATCCTGTGGTGCATTTCGCGGAGCAATCGCTCTTTTACCGCGAGCGATTCCTCGAGGCTCTCCTGGTAGAGATGCATCGCGCTCACGTCATGGATCACTCCCACTGTTTGGGGAGCGAGCCCCTCAAGGCCCGAGATGAGCGGAATATTAAGGGCACGCTCACCATAGGCGTTCACCGTGGCATATACAACATGGCCATCGCGGTGCAGAAGCCGCACTTCGAGTTCTCTCGTCATTCGATCGCCCGATCGGCGCTCATCGAAGAGTTTTGGAGGAATCTCGGGGAATTTCTCGGCGCGACGGATTCTCTCAACCACGATGTCGCGCGAAATATTTGGCCTGTCATCAGGATGAATGATGAGGCTGAAGTGCTGTCCGATAAGCTCAGAGGGCTGATATCCCAAGATTGAAATCGACTCGTTGAGAAAGAGAAAAATACCATGCTCATCGAGTATGTACACGATGTCGGGCAGAGAAGAGAGCAGTGCGCGCAACTGTGTCTGCGCCGCCGTGGTTTCACTCATGGGGTCATAGTAGGAAATGGCTAGGAGCGCGTCAATACAAGGTTCTGGGCATAGTACTCCAGGCAGTCGAAGTGTTAATATTATGTATGGCCTTCAGCTTCCATACCCATACGTCTTTTTGCGACGGGAAAGCGGATGCGGCGGTAATGGCCGCCACCGCTTTTGAGCACCACTATAGCCACCTCGGTTTCTCCGCACACGCGCCTGTGCCGTTTAAGACTCGCTGGAATCTACCCTGGGACCGCGCGGAAGCCTATGTCGTAGCGATCCGCGAGCTCCAGCGTGTGTACGCACCAAGGGGTATGAAGATTTTCCTTGGCCTCGAAACCGACTATGCCCCAGGCCTCACCATGCCCGATACCCCCGCCTACGAACCTTTCGAACTCGACTACCGCATCGGTTCGGTGCATTACATCACTGCGCGGGGCGAAGAATTCTTTACCGTCGACGAACCTCAAGAACAGTTCACGTCGAAAGTGTTGCGCTGGGCCAGCGATGGAGATTACAGCAGGATATGGAAGCGCTACTGGCAATACATGGCGGAGATGATCGCACGGGATGGTTTCGACATCATTGGGCACTTCGATCTCGTAAAAAAGAATAACGCCGACGGCAGATGGTTCGATGAAAGCGCCCCCGCCTACATCGATGCCGCGTTTCAGGCTGTCGACCTCGCCTCGGAGCGGGGAACGATCGCCGAGATCAACACGGGAGGAATCGCACGCGGCAAACACCACGAGCCCTATCCTTCGCTGACGATCTTAAAGAGAATGCGCGCAAAGGGAGTAAAGATTACGATAGGCGACGATGCCCATGCGCCATCGCATATCGGCACCTATCAACACGCCGCGCTCGCGGCTGCAGAAGAGGCTGGCTACAGATCGCTGTGGTATATGGATGCTCCGAAGGTATGGAAAGAAATTAGTATCGATGCTTTGAGGGCTGAGATGCGCCGCGCAGACCACTGAGGTCATACCGCGCGGCGCGTGTGTACGCAGACTCGTTAGCGATTTTTTCGTTCATCGCTCTTTTGGCATTCTACGCAGAGCACCGCGTAGGGAATCGCCTCGAGACGTTCCTGGGGAATCTTCTTGCCGCATTTCGCGCAGAGGCCGTAGCGGCCTTGGCTGATACGCAATAGTGCTGATTCAATTGCGCGATAGCGTTTGAGGTCCTGGGAGCTGAGCGCCTCGATCATAATGCGATCGACATCGTCGGACGCAATATCTGCTGAATCCTTGGGATCTGTTTCCGAGAGTACGGTTTTGAGCTGCTCGTTCGACTCGGCGATGGTGTCCAATATTTCTTGTCGCTGCGAAAGCAGCAGTTCTTTCATCCGGTCGATGAAGGTATTCTCCATTTTTTTCCCCCTCATCAAGTGCTGGGCAAGTACCTACTTGCAATGGTTGGGCACAATGCATCACATCGTAAAAAATGTCAAGCTGTGTGCCATGGCAGGCCTGCCATCATGTTGACATTCCGCACATTGGCTCATAGTATTTCACCTACGCCGGCAGTGCAAGAATACCGCACGGCGAGCGGGGCAAATTCCCCTGAATGTTTTACTTAGGAGTATGTGTGGCTAAAGAAGAAGCGATCGAGGTTGAGGGTATCGTCAAAGAAGCTCTGCCGAATACGATGTTTCGCGTCGAATTGGCGAATGGTCATATCATCCTGGCGCATCTGTCGGGAAAGATGCGCAAACACTACATCCGTATTGTACCAGGCGATACTGTAAAAGTTGGCTTGTCTCCGTACGACCTGAACCGGGGACGGATCATTTATCGCGAGAAATAACCTGCCGAATGCGGACCCAGGTGGCACCCCTTCCACCATGCTGACTGTCCGCGAACTCAAACTCTCCGGCGCGCGAATTTTTCTCCAGCTCCTCGCGAACAACATTCGCGAGTACCTGCTCATCGCGCGAGTGATTGCCTTTCCCGTGAATAATACTCACCTTCTCGAGCCCGCGCGCGGCGCAGGCGCCGATGAAGGACCGCACAGCGGCGCGGGCCTCAACCTCGCGCATACCATGGAGGTCTATGGTTGCTTGGGGCAAGCGTTTCCTAAATTCTGTGCGCGAAGATGGACGCGCGAAAGTACGCGCGTCTTCGTAGTCGCGCGATTCACGCTCAGCGGATGCTCTATGGTCGCTCTCGCCGTGCTCTCTAAGCCAGCGTTCGTAGATCTCTCCAAAGCCCATCAATAGAACAACATACCATACATTTCGTTTTTTTTCAGCAGCCTGCCCCTTCTTGTCGCTGAGAGAGCGCGCCACTATCATGAGGTGTGAGGAACGCGAACATGATATTGAAGCGCCGATACCATCCGACAAATTTTAAATTCTTCACGTGGCTCCTTCGGTACACGTATGGATACTGGCTCAGATGGAGTTATAATATCAGCCCCATCAACAGCGAACTTTTTTCAACCTTAAAGCCCCCATTTATCCTCGTGGGCAACCACACCACTCTCCTCGATCCCTTCATGACCAATGCCTTCGTGCCCTACCCCGTCCACTGGGTGGCGAGCGACGGAAATATGCGCAATCCCATCATGCGATTCTTGCTCATCAAGCTCGTCGGAAGTATTCCCAAATCGAAAGCGATTCCCGACATAGAGACCGTAAGCTGGATCGTCGACCTGATCAATAACCGGCGGGGTGTTGTCGGTATGTACCCCGAAGGCCAGAGCAGCTGGACAGGCACGCCCTTCCCCGCCTTTTACTCAAGCGCCAAACTCCTGCGTCTCCTTCGCGCGCCCGTGGTACTGGCGAAGACGAGGGGTGGGTACCTTACCAAACCCCGTTGGTCGCACATACGCAGAACCGGGCGCACCGAAATCGAGTTTTCAGTGCTCTTCACACCCGAACAGCTGAAGAGTCTGCCGCTCCATGAGATTGATCGCCAGCTCAACGACGCTCTTGACTACGACGACAGTGCGTGGTGCAGAGCACGCGGCATTTTCTTCGCGAGCAATCGTGGGGCGGAGAGCCTCGAGCTCGCGCTCTACATCTGCCCGCGTTGCAAAGCGCGCGCGAGCCTTCATAGCAAGGGGCGGCTGTTCACCTGCGACCGCTGCGGTTTTTCGGTTGAATACGGAGACGATTCGAGATTGACCATTGCAAATCAAGGCGATTCGGCAGCGCACCCAAACTTCTTCAGTGGAACCGGTGCAACAGGTAGTACTAGACGAGATAATGAAGTGCATACCGCACGCGGTACCGAAAGAAATAGCCAAGTTAGTTCAACTGACAGCCTTGTCGGGGCGCCTTTTCCAGACAGCGTGGCAGCATGGATGCCACTCCAGAGCGCCATGCTTAAAAATCTGCTCGAAGAAGCCATTCGAACGAGAAGTACTGAACCCATTTTCTCCGATGAGCCTGTACGCCTGCGCAGGGGCAAACGCATCGATTCGATGAAGACTATAATCCGTGGTAAGATCGCACTCTACACAGACCGGCTGGAATTCACCGCGCGGCATAGCATGACTGCAGCCTCAATCGTCTTTCCTATCGACACAATCGAGGCCGAGGGTGTGCTCAAGTGGAATTTTTTCGAGTTCTACCAGGGCATGAACGTGTACCGCGTCGTATTCAGCGACCCGAAGGCATCTGGTAAGAAGTACGCCGACACCATCGGATTGCTGCGCGAACTCAACAAAAATCACTTTCCGGGATTGTAAAAATTTACTCCCAGCAGGGCAAAACGCCGTTTCCTCGCGAGTACGAAATAAATGATGGTGACTAAGATCTGATACGCCACCGCGATGCCGAAAAATATCCAGAACGGAAGCATCGATCCCGTCGTAGAAGCTTTAGCGGGTAGATTGATCGTCAGGATGAAGGGTATGGCGAGCACGAACGTGAGCCCCGCAGAAAGCATGTAATCGGAACTCACCTTCGTCCTGAACTCAGGGTCCATCACCCTCAAGAGCGCGAGTCCCGTCGAGAGCGTACCTGTCGACACACCGTAGAGCATGAGCATGCGCTCGAAGCGGAAATCTCTGAAAATTCTCGAACTCACCCAGGGAATAGTGTAGTACACCATAAAGCCGCAGATCGTCGACATGAGAAGAATGGGAAACCAATATTTCCCCACAAACACGAGAGAGATCGCTGCGAGCGCACCGGCCACCATGTAATCGACCGAGATGCCGGAGATGCGCGTCATCGAGTCATCGTCGATTACGTGGCCGAGTTTGAGAAGATCGATGATCTTTCGTACCAAGATGGCGAGTATCGCCGAGAATATGAAGTTGATTCCCCAGAGGTTCGTCGCGAGTTCCATCCCCGCCTTACCCGCAAAGGAGAGGAAGAATGTCAGCACTTTGAGGAAGAGGAAACTCAAGAAGTACACAAGTACGACGATAGCCACATGGAAACTGAAGGAGTCGATCGCCTCGGAGTCTGTAGTCTGATGATCGCCGATCGGTTTCTGCCTTTCTCGCGGAACAATGCCGGTAAGCATGGTCTTGTCATTCATAAGCGTGAGCTGCTCCTCTTTCATCCACCCTTTGCGGATACCCTTATGGATAAGGAGCATACCGCCGAAGCAAGCCCAGAGGTAGCCGATCGCGGCAAAGGTGAGCCCCACAGTCGCGCCACCCTCAAATCCCATAGCTTCCCAGCCTTTCCCAATGGCGTAAGCCTGGCCCGGTCCCAGTGCGAATCCGAGCGGAAGGTCGAGGCCGAAGGAAGGAAATATATTCGGCAGGAAAAACAGAGTGAGAAGGAGCCCCAAAATCGCCTGGGACGAGTAGCCGAAAAGGATTACAGCCGACATTCCGAGTACGCTGCCGTTTGATCTGGAGCCCTTGATTTTTGGAGGCGAGGAGCGCAGCGACATGCTGATGAATGAGATATTGAGGAGGTGGTAAACGAGATCGCCGAGTCTATTCGTGGCGTAGCCCATGGAAGGCAAAAGATAATTGTAGACGGGAAGCAAGAGAAAACCCGCGGTGAGCGCA
Organism: Leptospira biflexa; assembly: GCA_020721875.1. Lineage (GTDB taxonomy): Bacteria > Spirochaetota > Spirochaetia > Treponematales > Rectinemataceae > Rectinema. Next base: position 47,504 of record DYLX01000005.1, on the reverse strand, counting down.
TTTGGGACAAGGTATTTTTGCAAGAAGGGAATTTTTGCCCGCAAGAGCGTCGCGAGCACCAGGGCTATCGAGATGAGTCCGGCATCGATCACCATTTTCCAGCTAAAGTCCATAGCATGCTCCTTGACATATAGTGTAAAATTGTTCCAGTACAAGCGCAACGGGGATCGAATCATGGATACTCGCGATATCGCAAAACTTGCCACATGCAGCCTTTTCCTCGCCATTCCCGTAGAGCGCTTCGCCGAACTCATCCGAACTGCACGGTGGCAGGACCATCACTATCCGAAAGATTCACTCATTCTGTTGCAGGGATGTGTCTACACCTCGCTCTATATTTTGATCGAGGGCAACGCCTACGCGGAGATGTCGGACGACGAAGGCCGATGCATGCGTGTGGAGACCTTTGCGCCTGTTGAGGCACTCGCAAGTGCGGTACTCTTTGCTCCAATGCCGGTACTGCCCGTCACGGTCGGGGCGCAGACAGCATGCCGCATCATCTCCTTCCCCAGAGAAGAACTGCTCAGACTCTGTATGAGCGATACATCGATCCTCGAGGCTTGCCTTTCCGAAAGCGGTGTACGTGTTCAGTTCTTGAGCGAACGCCTAAGGCTCACACGCTTCGCGACGCTGAGGCAGAGAATCGCAGATTGGCTGCTGCGCAAGGCTCAGGTGAGTATGGTGGCACCAGATGCGCTCGAAGGCGCACATACCATGCCACAAGGGCGTGCGGCCGGCACAAGTGCGGGCATTCCCGCCACACTACATGGACATTCGGCTGACCTCATGGTCAGGGTCAAGGTGGAGCCGACCTTCGAGAAGATGGCTGATCTTATGGGCGTCGCAAGGCCAAGCCTCTCGCGCGAACTGTCGCGCATGAGGGAAGAAGGACTTATCGACATCGAGGGGAGAACGATTATCCTACAGAGTCTTGAGGCTCTGCGGCGTGTTAGAAGTTCGAAAAATCACCCGCGATGAAGCTGTCGATGATGGAGCGCGCAATGCTCCCCTTCATCGGCATTTCGGGGAGATTGTCGGCCTTGTACCAGCCCAGATGATCAATCTCAGCGCCATCGGGGCGCGCCTCGCCCGAAGCCCACTCGGCAGTGAACCCCAGCATGAGGGAGTCGGGGAAGGGCCAGGGTTGCGACTTTAAATACCGTAAATTCCTTATCTCGATACCCGCCTCTTCGCGGATTTCGCGCATGGCGGCTTCCTCGATTGTCTCCCCGATCTCGACAAAGCCCGCGAGAAGACTGTGGCGATTACCGGGGAAGCGCACATTGTGCCCGAGTAGAATCATGTCGCCCTTCCTTACGAGGACGATGACCGCGGGCGACATACGCGGGAAAAAGAGGCGCTTACAGCGCGGGCAGAAGCGCGCGCCGTGGGCGTGGTTGTCGAGAGGTTCTTTCACTTCGCGGTAGCCATTCGCGTCGACGAGAGGCCCACCGCAGGCACCGCAGTATCGCGAAACCGAGGCCCACTGGGCATGCGCCTTTGCAAGGAGCACAAAGCGGCTGATGCCAGAGGTAAAAGACAGCGCGAGCGTACGCACAGAAAAGGCCACGGCGCCTTCGGGGCGTTGGTCGTCCTTCTCCACGAGGGCGGCGCTAAAGATCTCTCCTCTGAACTCGAACATCGTGCACGCGATACCTTCAGCAAGGACCGTTGCGGGCCAGGTAACATCGTGGGCGGAGAGGCTGAGTACGGGCGCAGCACCGGTGGTGGCCTGGGAGGTCGATTCTGCCGCTTCCGCAGCCTCGGCCAGCACGATGCGTGAGGCAAACTCGGCCGGTAGGAGTATATCCTGCCCACTGAAAAGCACGGCGCGCTCGGGAAGCTGGATCATCCGTGGCGCCTTAGTACAGTCTCTTCGATGATGCGTAACTGCGAACGGTAGAGTCCTGTGATGTTGGTGCCGTAATCGGCCACGAGGCGAAGCATGTCGCGGGGGTGCCCCTCCTCATCCGTGCCGTTGATCCGGTCGCCGGCGTCGCCCAGACCAGGCATGATATAAGCTCGCTCGTTCAAGCTCGGATCCATCCATAGCGTATAGGTCGTGATGTTCTCAATGGCACGCACGACGCGGAGGCTGCCCTTGAGGGCACTGATCACATTGAAGAACTTCACCGAGGCGGGATGTACACCCTGCTCAAGAAGATATTTCATAACGGTAACAAGAGATCCGCCGGTTGCATTCATAGGGTCAGCAAAGAGCAGGTGTTTCCCATCGAGCTGTGTCAGATCGAAGTACGAATGGTCGAGATCGAGTACGTACTCCATCGTGTTCTCGCTCTTTGAGTCATCGCGCTTGATCTTGAAGAGCGCGAAGGGCGTGAGATAGCCGGAGGACGAGTACTCCTGAATCTCTTTTGAAAGGATCATCGAGGGAAGAAGCGCGCCCCGCAGCATTACACACATCACTGTGTTACTCACTGCGGCGTCGACATTGGGAATCTTGTGGACGGCGAAGTTCTGCACAGGAATGTTAACCGGCGTTTTGACGATGAGGTAGTTCTTATTCGACTTCCCTGCGCCGCCGTAGGCTAGTGTGAAGAGCAGCTCGAAGGCCCTTTGGATGTAGTACACGAATTCCTGGCGCCCAGTATTCACATCGCGGAGTTTCGCGATGAGCCGCGAAACCTCACCATGTGTCTCCTGCGGTGATACAAAGGAATATACTTGGATTCTCGGTTCCGAGGCGCAGATCTCTTGCATGAGTGCGCCCATCTGATTGTAGAGATCGATGAGCGTCTGCTCCTCGTGGCGCCGCTGCGAGACTGAGCTGCTCGTCGCGAGAATATTGAAAGAGACCATTGTATGGCGGTACAGCGAATCCATGCGCGAGAGATACTCGTTGTCCTGAACGCTGAGATAACCATCGAGATCTTCCGCTTTTAGAATGATTTTACTCACATGCCGCTCCAAAAAAAGGGCAGCCATTGATGGCCGCCCGAATAGTGTACAAGCTGATTCAAAGCTTGACTATTTCGCCCATGACGCCGCTTGTGATACCGAGGGCGTTGCCCTCGTCGAAATCGAGATGGCACTCGAGCGCATAGGAGGGGTGCACGCGGCACACCACATTGAGGAGGATGGCGCCGCGATCCGTACCGACCTTGAGCGCGACGAGTTGCTTGTCTTTCACCTCAAAGCGAGCGGCCGCCGCTGGGTCGAAGTGGATGTGGCGCAAGGCGATGATGAGGCCCTTTTCCTTCTTGATTGATCCTTTAGGGCCGATGATCTCGAAGGGAAAGCTTCCCTCAAGTTGTCCGGACTCGCGCACAGGACAGCCAGGAACGCCGAGCTTAAACACATCACTTGCGAGAATCTCGCACTGCGTCTCCTTACGCTCGGGGCCGAGAATGCGCACACCTTCGAACTTGCCCTTCGGGCCGACAATGGTAACTGTCTCGGCGCAGGCAAACTGGCCTGGTTGCATGAGGTCTTTGGTCTTGGTGAGCTGGTATCCCACCCCAAAGAGCGCTTCAAGATCCTGGCGCGAGATATGGATATGGCGGTTTGAGAGATTCACGATCATTTTCGTTTCGGGCACGAGCTCCTCCTGATATGGATATTCACAAAATAATTGTAGAAACGCGGCCGCTGTGCGGTGTAGAATTCAATACTAGCGCAGAAACCATTTTGCCGCAAGAAGAAAGCCGAGATCAGGCCACTGGAAAAAGTAAATTTCAGGTCCGGAGCTCTTGGTTGAGGCGGGCGCGCAGGTGTGCGAGCGCCGCGTCGACGCCCCACCCTTTATGCACAAGGCCAACCGTTGCCTCCAGCACTCCTACCGTGTCGGCCTGCGGGGTCTGACCCCAAATATTGCGCCCCATCGCCACACCCGCAGCGCCATCCTCCATCGCGCCCGCGATCGCGCCAAAAAGCGCTTCGAGCGAATCGAGTTTTTCACCGCCGAGAATCAGCACAGGCACATGCGAACCTCGGATGACACGCGAAAATTCTCTCGGGTGCTCTGGAAGCGGCGCCTTGATGAAGGTCGCGCCGAGCTCCTCTGCGGAGCGGACCGCAACCGCGAGGGCCTCGGGGTCGAGCGACTGCGCTCCATCTTTGAAGGCCATTGCCTCGATCATTGTGGGAATGCCGCGCCGCGTGCAGCCTGAGATAAGATTCGCGGCATTGCGGATGAACGCGCCTTCGCGGGCGTGACCGAACTTTACCGTGATCGCGGCGGCATCCGCGCCCCAAAACACCACGTCTTCAGCATCCCCCAGCAGCTCCTCCTCGAACCTACCCCCCAATGTAGTAAAGCCGCCGCTCATCCTCAGAATGAGCCCAAGGCCCCGTTCCCAGCCACCGAGAGCCGCGCGCACAAAGCCCTGGTGCGCCAAAACCGCGTCTGCCCCGCCGCGCGCGCTGAGTGCTGCGAGCGACTCGGGCGACTCGATGCCCGGAAGTGGGCCGGCGATCGCACCGTGGTCGGCTGCGACCACCACCGCCTTGCCATCGGCTGCAAAAATTCTCTTCTGTCGAAGCGTCATGCCTTCGTTCATGGTTCTTCCTCCCCGGCGCCAGGCTGCGACAGACCGGACTGCGACAGACCGGACTGCGACAGACCGGACTGCGACAGACCGGACTGCGACAGACCAGGCTGCGACAAGCCGAGCCTACGCTGAATCCCCGCGACCGCCGAAAACAGCGGCGCGAGCTTTCGGTAGCTCTCAAGATAGATCGAGTAAAGCTCGTCGTAGAGCCCGACAGTCGCAGGATTCGGCTCAAAGACGTGCGCGGGCACAAAAACCTGCTCAGAGGCTTCCGCGAGACTCGGCACATCGCCCAGCGCCCAGCTGCCGATCGCAAAACACCCCGCGAGCTCAGGCTCCGAGAATGTGGAGACCATCACTCGCTTGCCGGTGATGTCAGCCTTTATCTGATTCCACACAGGAGAAAGCGCGGGGAGCCCGGTCGCACGCATGTCCTCGACATACGCTCCCGCCGACTCCATTACCTCGAGCACTTCGCGCATCGCGAACACCGTACCCTCGAGCACCGCCCTGCCCGCCGCAGCGAGATCGTGATGCAGCCCGAAACCAATGAAGGTCCCCCGTGCGTCGGGGTCCCAGTGAGGCGAGCGCTCTCCCTCCAGATAAGGCAGAAACACGAGGCCCGAGGCGCCCGGCGCCGCGGTCGCAGCCATTGCATAGTAGTCCTTGTAGCTCTTCGAAGGCAGAAAGTTCTCCTTGAACCAAGAGACCGCGGCGCCGCTCGTCGAGATGACCCCCGAGATATTGAAATAGGGCTCGACGAGGTGCGGCATGACAAGAAGCGCACCAACATCACCCGCATCCTTCGACGAACACAGATTGATGCCTTCCGAGGTGCCACCCTTGTCGCAGGTGCGTCCCGGCGCCACCGTCGCGGTGCCAAGGAGCGATGCAAAGAAGTCCGGACCTCCCATTACCACAGGAACGCGTGCCGGGAGTCCAAAATCTACCGCGGCCTTTGTGCTCACCTGTCCGACGACTTCTCCAATGCGCGCGAAGCGCGGAAATTTTCCTGCATCCAGCCCAAGTGCGCTGATTGCCGCCATATCCCACACAATCCGCGTATAGCCCTGATTCGGCAGACAGGTCGTCCACTCGCCGGTGAGGCGCCCGATTACAAACTCCGGGCAGGAGACAAAGTACGCCGCGCGCTCATAGAGCACCGGCTCGTGGCGGCGCAGCCAGAGAATTTTCGGCAAATTGAAGGCTGCGTCGAGCGGATAGTGTAGTGCCTTGGAGGCTTCCTCGGATTCATGCAGTGCGCGCCGATCGAGCCAGGTGATCGCAGACGCAAGTGGCTCTCCCTGCGTGTCGATAGGCAGAATAGTCGGTCCATTGCCGCTCACAACGATCGCCCGCAGAACATCTGCAGCTCGCGCGCTTTCGCGCCCCGCGCCGCCGAGAATCTTTCGCGCAAGCTCCCTCAACGCGTCGAGCCAGAGATGTGCGTCGATCTCACGGAATGAATGTTGCCCAGAGGGCGAGAGGTCGGTTGCGCCTAGGTTGAGACAAGTCCCCCTGTCATCGAAGAGCGCGGCTTTGACGCGCGTGGTACCGATATCGATTACAAAAATCAAGATTGCTTCCCTTCATCATCCATACCGTGCATAAGGAGCACGCGATAGGCGACCCCCGAAATTGCCAAGCGGAATCCTTCGTCGAGCCGCGAAAACGGTACACGGGCTGAGATGAGAGGCTTCACATTAATTTTCCCGAATGAGAGGAGACGGACCGCTTGAAAGAAATCTTCCTGCACGCGGCCTTCCGTGCCCGTAATGAGAAGCTCGTTACGGTGGATCGTGTTGAGATCAAGGGGGATCTGCATGACATCTTCGTAGGCGGTGTAGATATTGATACGAGCGGCTTTGGCCATCGCGCGGATCGCCGGCTCGAGCGCTGAGGGCGAGGGGCTCGTAACCACACAGCTCGAGAATCCGATTCCGTCAGTGATCTCTTTGCCGAAATCAACAAGGTTCGTAGCAGTAGGATCGACCACAAAATCCGCGCCGAGGCGTTGTGCCATCTCCCTGCGCGGGGGATTCGGTTCGCTCACTGTAACGCGGAGCCCCATCGCGTGGGCAACCAGGAGGTGCAAGAGTCCCATCGTTCCACCTCCCACGATGAGTAGGTCTTCGGTCATCGCAACCTTGAGCCGCTTCAGTGAGTGGATGCAGCACGCGATGGGCTCGGCGAAACTCGCTTCCTCGAAGCTCACGGTATCGGGGAGCGGAAAGACCTGATTAGGCCGAACAGCGATGTACTCCGCGAAGCCGCCGAGCATCTTCGTCGCATCCTTGTAACGATTGAGGCAAAGATTCGACTTGCCGATGCGACAGTAGTAGCATTCGCCACAGCGTTCGACGAGGTCGAGCGCGACGCGTTGGCCAGGTATTAATTCCTCCACAACCCGTTGGCCGATGGAGGCGATACTACCGGCGGCTTCATGGCCGGGGACAAGGGGCAACGAAAGGCGCATACGGCCAGAGTAGAGCCGCTGCTCAAGAGTGCAGATGCCACATGCCTCGAGCTTGATGAGCACTTCGGTGTCTCGGGGAGTGGGCGTCGGTCTCTCCTCAATCGCAATATTCCATGGGGCGATAAGTGTGGCGACTCTCATTCAGGGTTATTCCTCATCCTTATTATACACTGGTTCGAGGCAGAAAGAAGCAAATTCGCAGGTATTACAGTCGTCACCGGGGCAGGAGAAGAAGTTTCTTTTTTTCTTCGCGGCGAGAATGTTTGCATCGATGCGGGCGATCCGTTCACGCGCCTCGCGGATTTTGAGCTCTTCTTCCTTCTTTTGATCATCGTAGATAGTAAGAAGGAGGCGACGGCACTTTTCGCCCGAGGGATCCTCCGCGAAAAGCGAGAAGAAATCCCTGATCTGTCCGAGGGTGAGGCCGAGCCGTTTGAGCTCCTCGATCCGTTTGAGACGGATGACGGCGTCGGGGGGGTAGCGACGGTGAAGCCCTTCGGTGCGGTTCGATGCTTCGATAAGGCCAAGCTCTTCGTAATAACGGATAGTACGCGATGTCACGCCGAAGAGCGTCGCGAGTTCGCCGATTTTTAGAAGGCGTTCATTCAATGGAGGAACCTCTTGCGCAAATGCAAAAAAACACTATACTGAATCTTACGTGAAAAAAAACTTCACGTCAATTTTAAAAGCAGGTAAACTTTTCCTTTCGCCTGCATCTCTCTTCCTGAGGAGGAACCCTATGCGACGATTCCTGATATCCCTCGTGCTGGTCATTCTGGCCACGACCGCCCTCTGGGCACAAGCCCCCCGCATCGGGGTCTTCATTCCTGGCGTGCGCGAAGGCAGTCCCATCTACGACACCATGGCGAAGGGTGCCGAACGCATTACCGCCGAAATCCCCGGCGCGAGCCTGAAAATTTATGAAGCGGGCTTTAATCAGGCCGAATGGGAGGAAAAACTGACCTCCTTTGTTGCGGCGGGTAAATTTACAGTTGTCATTACCTCGAACCCATCCATGCCCGAGCTCGTAAACAATGTGTCGAAGAGTTTCCCTGCGCAGAAATTCATCTGCCTCGATGGCTACCTTTCCGGCAACCCGCGCGTCTACAGCGCGCTCTACAATCAGCTCGAGCAGGGTTATGTGAGCGGTTATCTCTCGGGCCTTGTCTCGATTTCCGGCATGAAGGGCACGAATCGCGACAAGAAAGTCGGTATGATCATCGGCCAGAACTACCCTGTTATGGATAAAATGATCATTCCAGGATTCTCATCCGGGTTGAAGGCGATCGATCCTTCGTTCCAGCTCGATATCCGCGTACTTGGAAACTGGTTCGACGCCGCAAAGGCTGCCGATCTGAGCCGCAGTCTCTACGCGTCGGGTGCCGACATCATCCTTCCAATCTGCGGTTCTGCAAGTCAGGGCGTAGTGAAGGTGGCGCAGGAACTTGGAAAGTACCTCGTGTTCTTCGACGACAATGAGTTCTCCCGCGCGCCGGATAATATTCTCGGCTGCGCGGTGCTCCACCAAGAGGATCTTGCTTACCGCAGCCTCAAGGCGGCCCTCGATGGAACGCTCCCCTTCGGAAAGGCAGATATCGTGGGTATGAAGGAGGGATACATCGAGTTCCTCGACACGAATCCTTCCTATATCAAAAATGTCCCCGCTTCCATCCGTAAAAAAGTGGACGCGGTGATCCAGTCGATTAAGACGGGAAAGCTTACCTTCCAGGTTCCTTCGCTGTAGAATGCAGCCCATGATCGCGGTTAGAATGCGCGCTGTCTCTAAGCGTTATCCCTCTTCCGGAGTTGTGGCCAACGACGCTGCAGAGCTCGAGGTGGTGCGGGGGAGCATCCATGCGATTGTGGGCGAGAATGGTGCCGGCAAGACCACCCTGATGAAGCTCCTCGCGGGGTTAGAAACTCCGGATTCCGGAACGATTGAGGTCGATGGTGCGCGTACCGCGATCGATTCGCCCGCGAGGGCGTTCGAGCTGGGCATCGGCATGGTGCACCAGCACTTTCTCATGTTCGACGAGCTCAGTGTCGCTCAAAATGTGTTCTTCGGCATCGAACCGATAAAAGGCCGATGGCCGCTTAAAAAGTTGGGAATCGTCGATTCCGCTACCCTCGAGACGCACACGAAAAAACTCGCCAATGCCTATGGCTTCACCCTCAACCCGGCTGCCCCGGTCGGAAAGATGAGCATAAGCGAGCGGCAGCAGGTCGAAATTCTACGCCAACTTGCGCGCGATGTTCGCATCCTTATCCTCGACGAACCGACCTCAGCGCTCACGGAGCAGGAAACGCGCGCCCTCTTCGAAAAGCTCGACGAGATTCGCCGCGCAGGTCATACGATCATCCTCGTTACGCATAAGTTGAACGAGATCAAGCGCATCGCTGACAGAGTCACCGTGATGCGACTCGGAAAAACGATTGGTACCTACGATGTCTCTTCCATTTCCGAGAGCGACCTCTCCTGCCTCATCATGGGAACGAGCTCGTGCAAGGACACAGACAGGGCAAGTACACGACAGCCCAGCGGCGAGGTCGTTTTCCAGATCGAGGGCCTTGCCACAAAGTCTCGAGCCCACGGAAGGCTCAGCCTCGAAGGTATTTCACTCGAAGTTCGGCGTGGGGAGATTCTTGGAATCTGCGCACTCGCCGGTAATGGTCTCGAACAACTGGAAGACGCGCTCTCAGCCTTCCTTGGGCCCTCTCGAGGAGTTTGCCACGTGGAGACGCAGCGATTCGAACTCGGGCGGATTCGAGACTATCGAGCACTCATCCGCACTGGCAAGATCGCCTACCTCCCCTCCGATAAGATGCGTCGTGGCGCAGCCCTTTCGCTCAGTGTGCGCGACAATTTCATCGCACCAAGGAGGCGCGCGTACTTTCGGCGAGGGATTTTCAGGGCCGGTTCCGCGCAGCGCGCAACGGCACAGGCAATCGCAGAATTCGACATCGCGGCACGTCCAGACCAGCGCGCAGACGAACTCTCCGGAGGGAACCTCCAGAAACTCTCTCTCTCGCGGATATTCTCTGCGTCCCAGGCCAGTATCCTGATCCTCTGCGAACCAACCTGGGGTCTCGATATCAAAGCTACCGAATCTATACATGAACGGATTACTGCCGCCCGCGATGCGGGTGCTGCTATACTCCTCCTTTCCTCGGATATCGATGAGATTCTCGCGCTCTCTGATAGAATTTCTGTACTTTTTCGAGGTCGCCAGGTGCTTCTCAAAGAGAAAAACCCGGATCTGAACCGGGCTACGCTGGGAGAATTCCTGCTGGGCACACGGAGCGAGCGATGAGTTCCGAATCTATACCGAGAAGCACCACGCGGCTCTCGCTTGCAGTGGGTTTCTCCCTCGCCCTCACTTGTACAGTGCTCGCGCTTTTCAGTACGGATTTTGGGGGTGCACTGGAACAATTTTTTATCGCACCTTTCTCAAATCGCTACTTTTTCGGGAATTTTCTTGCGGACGCAGTGCCGCTTGCGATCGCTGGTCTTGGAGTACTTATCGCTTTCAAGTCAAAAAATTTTAATCTGGGGGGCGAGGGGCAGCTCTATAGTGGCGCACTCGTGGCAGGTATCCTCGCGCTGAGCCTGGGGGTGGACATGAGTCCCCTTGAGCTCTGGTTCTCTGTATCGATCGCGGGTGCCTTTGCCGGGCTGCTCATCGCGGCGATTTCCGGAGTGCTCAAGGCATACCGTGGCGTCTCCGAGATGATTTCTTCCTTTCTCATCTCCGCGATTATGGTAAATGTAGTCGACTTCTTCGTCACGGGACCACTCCAAGATCCCTCAAGCAATTTTCAGACGACACGACAGCTTGCTACCAAGCTTCTTCTCCCCAAAATACTCGCCCCTTCTAAACTCGATGTATCGGTGCTCGTCGCGCTCGCGCTTGTTGTGGGAGCGGCACTGGCCGCTTCGCATACGCGGGTCGGTTTCGAACTCAAAATCTGCGGTGAAAATGAGGAGTTCGCGCGCTACTGCGGCATCCCGGTCGCGGGATACAATGTCGGCGCTATGGCAATTTCAGGCGCCCTTCACGGACTCGCGGGAGCGCTCCTCGTGATCGGCCCCCAGACCCGCGTGATGCGCGGATTCTCAGGCGGTATTGGCTGGAGCGCGATCTCTGTAGCGTTGCTCGCTCAGGGAAGTGAGCTTGGTATCGTGCCAGCCGCCCTCTTTGTGGCCTTCCTGGACTCGGGCTCGAATCAAGTCATGATCGGTTCGGGCATTCCCTCTGAGATCATTTCGATTCTCCAGGCTGCCGCGCTCTTCTTCATTACCGCTCAGGCGTTGCCCCACCTTAAGCGTCGGAGGAACCCATGAGCGCCCCACCTTCGGTGTTGCTCGATATTCTGAAGTACACCGTGGCTGCCGCCACTCCACTGCTCTTTGCTTCGATGGGTGGTCTTTTCTCCGAACTCTCGGGCATGTTGAATATCGCGCTTGAGGGGCTCATGGGAATCGGGGCATTCTTTGGCATGGCCGCGGCGGGGTTCTCGGGAAGTCTTATTGTTGGCGCCTTGGCAGCCATAGGCGCGGCGGTGCTGGGAGCGCTCCTCATGGGTAGTGTGACGATTCGGCTGAGAGCCAATCTTTTCATCGCGGGCCTTGCGTTGAACTTGCTCTCAAGTGGCATCACCGCGGTGCTCTCGCAGTGGTGGTACCATACCAAGGCGGTGGTCGCCTTCCCGACAGCCTCGCCTCCGGTGATTTTCCCACATTTCCTTCAGGGAATCCCGCTGATTGGTCCGATTATCTTTGCGCAGTCGTCGCTCGCGATGAGCTCGTGGTTTTGGGCTCTCGCGGTGGCTTTCGTGATTCGAAAAACTCGTCATGGAATGAGGATA
>DYLX01000005.1:29304-35641 GCA_020721875.1 Leptospira biflexa | reverse complement strand
GAGCCACAGGAATGAACGCGGCGGCTATGGCAGCGCTCGGGTTCTCTCCCGACGGCTCGCGGAGGGCTGCCCTTATCTGGTCGGGCATCGGGAGCGGCCTCGGGGGGTACGCACTGGGTGTCTCGATCTCGGCATTTGTGCCGAACATTGTGTCGGGTCGCGGATGGATTGCGCTCGTCGCGATCTATCTTGGGCAGCGCAGACCACTCTGGATCGCCGCTTCATGTATGCTCTTCGCGCTTGCTGAGAGTCTTTCCAATTATATTCAAGGGTTCTCTACGATACCGCCGCTCCTCGTCCTCGCCCTACCCTACACGGTCACTCTCTTCTCGCTGATCGTCGCTGGAAAGAAACGCGCGACAGGTTACTGATAGAATCGCGGCGTTAAGCGCTGATGCCCATCTCGTCGAGCACGGCAGCGAGTTCATATATCGTGGTGATGCGCTTGCAGGGCAAATCCGGAAAACGGTTCAACTCATCCTTGAGTATCGCTGGTCCGCCAAGGTCGATATAGCCCTTCACGTACTTGGGCAGATCGTCGATGAAGAGTGTGTCCTCGAGTACGAAGCCGGCGCTCTTAAGCACGCGCAAGTAGGCATCGCGGTTTGGTTTTCCGAGAAGATTGTTGAACCATATGTCGTAGACGCCCACAAAGCAATCCGCGATGTCGAGTTTTTCGAGGATACGACGAGCGTGGTCCATGGGCGCATTGGTGAGGACAGCCTTGGGCAACGGTATCTCATTGAGCATGAGGCGGAGGACATGGTCGGGTTCGAGGCAGCCTTCCTCGCCGTTCGGATGAATGAAGCTGAAATAGCGCTCAGGCTCGGTAAAGCCCTTCTCGCGCATGAGCCATTCGAGGGTGGTACCATAAGGTTTGGCCTGCTCCCGCCGGTACTTCATGGCCTCATGAACCTGCATGCCGAGCAATTCCGCTACAAACTGATTCATCCGCTGCGCGACCCCGGTTTCAAGCCCAGTTGCCTCGGAGTAAAGAGTATTATCAAGGTCAAAGAGGAGCGCTCGTATCATGTGATTACAGTAGTATCACAGATCGCGGTCGTGGAACAAGCTGAAAAATCAAAACTAGCCGCTCTGGCGGTGCTATGCTATCTTTATCACATGAAACTATGCAATGGAGCACGCTATGATTCCCATAGGTGACGATAACATACAGGGTCGCGGCAAAGCAGTGGTCAACTGGATTCTCATAGGGCTCAATGTCGCCGTGTTCGTGTTCATTCAGCGTTTTGCGCTGAACGATTACGCGACGGTGGCGCTGGCAGCGATTCCTTCTTATATACTCTCAGGCCAAAGGCTCTTCACACTTATCACAAGCCAGTTCACACACGCGGGTTTCATGCACATCATCGGCAATATGCTGTTTCTCGCGGTGTTCGGCGACAATGTAGAGCTGCGCATCGGGAAGCTGCGCTACATTCTCCTCTACCTGATATCGGGAACCCTCGGTATGCTCCTTCAGATTTTCGCGGCAGCCATGGCAGGAGGGCAAGCCCTTCAGACTCCGCTCGTGGGGGCTTCCGCGGCGATCTCCGGCGTGCTCGCCGCGTACCTCGCGCTCTTTCCCGGAAACAGGGTCCTTGTGCTCCTCTTTTACTTCATACCGACCGCGCTCTCCGCGTGGATCGTGATCGGTTTCTGGTTTGTGCTGCAGGTACTCGGTGGCCTTTCGGGCCTCACAAGTATTCAGAGTGGCGATACTGCCTACTACGCCCACATCGGTGGTTTTGTGGTGGCTTACCTTTGGTCGCGAAATTACAAGAAGCGAGAACGCGAGCGTATTCAGGCACGACGGTCGGGTCCTGGCTCTGGTTCCGCAGACGGCTTCTACTGGTGGATTGTGGACGACAAGTAAGCTATGGCTGAACGAAACGAGCGTTACTCCGGCCTCTTTCTACACGCACACGACACAGCCCGGGGCGACAGAATCATTAACTTCCTCTGTCCCGAAGGGCTGTTGCCGCTCTTTATCTTCGGAGGGCCGAAAAGTTCGCTCCGGTCGAGCGCGATGCCCTTCACTCTTGCGAAAATCGAGGTATACCGCGATTCCCGCAGCGACTTTATCAAGCTAACCGGCGTCAATGTGCTCGAAACTTTCCCCGGGGTTCAGAAGAGTTTCGCACACATGCAGGCGGCGACTGGCGCCGCTGAATTTGTGCTCCGCACCTCCGCTTTCGGTGGAGATTCGAGCGAGGCGCTCGGTATGATGATCGAGCTTCTGCGTCAGATTGAAGGGCTCGGTGAGCGAGAGGCTGAGTTCGCGCTGTACATTTTCCTATGGAAAACTTTAGGGCCGCTCGGCCTCGCCCCCGATATGGAGCGCTGTGGGCGCTGTGGCCGCGCATTCAGCGAGCGGGGATGCATGCCGGGTCGCCTCCTCAAAGGTGAGCAGAACATTCTGTGCGCCCGTTGCGCCGAGGAGCGCCGCCGCGAGGGTTTTCCGTCGAGTGCTATGATCGTTTTCGACGAGGAAACACGCCGCTGTTTGATCGCTATTGCCGCTCAGTCGTACGCGCGCGCTGCTGCCGCCCTGGCGAGCTCAGCGGCGCGCGGCAATAGTATTGCCATCATCGAATCGCTCGCTGAATCCGCCGCAGAAGGACCGCTTCAGACCCTAAGGCTCTTCCAGTAGTGCTTTTATAATGCACACTTTTGAAGTAAAATGCATATCGACGGCGACATATTCGTAGAATCGTATAAGGCGGAATCAGGAGTATCAATCAATGAGAGCAGTCGATATCATCATGAAAAAACGTAACGGAGCCGAGCTCTCCGACGTGGAGATCCGTTTTCTCATCGAAGGCTATGTGAAGGGCGAAATTCCTGACTACCAGGTCTCTTCCCTCCTTATGGCAATTTTTTTTAAGGGTATGACTCCTGCCGAGACTGCTTCCCTCACCAACATCATGCTGAACTCGGGCGACAGGATGGATCTTTCGGGCATCGCTGGTCCCTTTATCGACAAGCACTCCACAGGAGGCGTGGGCGACAAGATCTCTCTGCCTCTCGCACCCATTGTAGCCGCCTGTGGTGTCAAAGTGCCCATGATGTCGGGCAGAGCTCTCGGCCACACCGGCGGGACGCTCGATAAGCTCGAATCCATACCTGGATACTTCACGTCACTTGAGCTTTCAGCCTTTCGGAAAGGCATCATTGAGGATGGTTTCGCGATGACGGGACAGACCTCACGCGTAGTACCGGCGGACAAGAAGCTCTATGCGCTACGCGATGTCACCGCGACGGTCGAATCGATTCCGCTTATCACTGCCTCGATTCTCTCAAAGAAGGTAGCCGAGGGCGCCGATGGCATCGTCTTCGATGTCAAATGCGGCTCTGGCGCCTTTATGAAAACGCTCGACGATGCGAGATCCCTCGCCACAAGCCTCGTGGCGACAGGTAGTGCGATGGGCAAGCAGGTTGTGGCGGTGCTCACGGACATGTCTCAGCCCCTCGGATACAAGGTGGGCAATTTCCTTGAGATTGAAGAGACGCTCGACTGCCTCGAGGGTAAGGGCCCTGGAGATGTGATGGAGCTTGTGTATCGTCTCGGTTCGTGGATGCTCGTGCTGGGCGGAGTTGCGAAAAATCTCGACGAGGGACGCGTGCGTTGCGAAGAGGTAGTCGCGTCGGGTGAAGCGCTCGACCTCTTTTACCGGAATGTGTCGCGGCAAGGGGGAAACATTGCCGAAATGCTTTATCGACGCAACACATGGCGCTCGGAGCATGTCCGAGAGCTGCGCGCCGAAAGATCGGGCTACTTGAGTTCGATCGATGCGCTCGAGATCGGTCTGGCTGGTGTCTACCTCGGCGTAGGGAGAAACCGCACCGAAGACGCTGTCAGCCCGACCGCGGGCTTCGTTTTCAACAAGAAACGCAGTGATCGCGTCGAAAAAGGCGAACTCATCGCCACCTTATATGGAAAGGATGAGGAGAGCCTCGAACCAGCCTACACCATGGCCGCCTCGGCGATCTCTATCTCGGACAGTGTTCCACCCGCCTCAGCGCTCATACTTGAGGAAATCACCTCCCAATGAAGTGGATAAAAAAAGACCTTGACGCCACCCTCGTGCGAACGCTCGCGCGCCGCTACAGTATCGACACCCTCACCGCCTCAATCCTTGCCCGACGCAATATTACGGAGCCCGAACAGATACGCTTTTACCTTGAAGACGATCTTCAGTTAATGCACAACCCTTTTCTTTTCTCCTCGATGGAAGATGCGATCGACCGCCTTCTCATGGCGCGGGAGGAAGAAGAAAAGGTGCTGGTATTCGGCGATTCCGATGCCGATGGTATCACCTCGACAGTGCTCATAACCGAGGCACTCCGCGACTTCGGTCTCGAGGTGCAACAGAAGGTGCCCGAAGGCGACGACCCCTATGGGCTTTCGATGGCTGCAATAGACTTTGCAGAGCAGAATGGTATTAGTTTAATTATAACCGTAGATTGTGGAATATCGAATCATACTGAAGTGCGCTATGCCCGCGAGAAAGGCATTGATGTCATCATTACCGACCACCACCGTCTGCAAGCCGAAGAAGCCCCCGAGGCAATCGCAGTGATCGATCCTAAGCTCGCCGGCTGCGGCTATCCTTTCAGAGACCTCTCAGGATGCGGGGTAGCGCTGAAACTCGCGCATGCCCTCGCGATCGCGAGACTTGGCATGTATAAGGAACCGCTCGCACTGCTCTCTATAATTCCGTCGAGTCTGCCAGGAACCGAAGCCGCAGCGCTTGAACCGAGCGCTTCTCCAATCGCCACAGCTCCTTCAATCCAAGCGCTTCGCCTTGATAATCTCTCGGAGACTACCCGACTCACCCTCACCGCAAACGACGAGGGTCGATTCAGCCCTTTCACGCTGGATAAATTGGAAAAATTCCTGCGCGGTCGGGCGATCGTCGCCTGGGATAAACACGAAACCGCAGCGTTCTTTGGGACATATTTCGGTTCAGGCGTAGATATCGATGTCATGGAGCTGCGACAGCTGTCCTCAAGTTTCTGGCCGGACATGGCAAAGCGCTCGCTCGCTGAATTGACCACGCTCTCGCGACTACGAAAATACACGACCGATACACATGGGCTGCTCGACACGCTCAAGAATATTTTCAGCGCGTATGTATTTCAGTCAATGCAGAATCAAGGGTTCTTAACCACCCGCATGTTTCAGCTCGCCGCGCTTGGAACGATCGCTGACCTCATGCCGCTCCGAGACGAAAACAGGCTCATTGTTCGGAAGGGTGTCGAAGGCATCAACGGAGCGCCCACGAATGGACTTCGCGAGCTAAAATTGAGTCTCGGCCTCGCAAAACCGCTCGGCGCGACCGAGATCGCGTGGCAGATCACCCCGACGATCAATGCCGCAGGCAGATTGGGTACGCCGAGACTTGCGCTCAACCTTCTCCAGTCGCAAACAGTAGACACTGCGCTCGAAGCCGCGTCGCTCCTGATTCAGGCAAATAATGAGCGGAGAAAACTTGGGACCGAAGCTTGGGACATCATCCGTGACAAACTCAATGAGAGCCTCGAGAAGAACGGCGGAAAATTCGCCGTAGTAGGAAGCGCGGAAATTCGAGCTGGAATCACAGGGCTTTTGGCCTCGCGCGCGGCGAATATAATGAAGGTTCCTGTAATTGTCGCAGC
Organism: Leptospira biflexa; assembly: GCA_020721875.1. Classification (GTDB taxonomy): domain Bacteria; phylum Spirochaetota; class Spirochaetia; order Treponematales; family Rectinemataceae; genus Rectinema. The sequence continues at coordinate 29,980 of DYLX01000005.1, read as the reverse complement.
ATTCAAACCAGATGGCACCTGCACAGGATCGATCCGAGGAGGAAGTTCCTTTCCTCTCACCGCCCTCCTCGCTTCTGCCTCAGATCTCTTCATCGATTATGGCGGGCATGACTCGGCGGCTGGATTTACGCTCAAGACTGAGCTTTGGCCAATCTTCCTCGAGCGGCTCACATCCTTTATGGCGAACACAGAGCTCAGCGTCGAAGAACCTGAACTCTCCATCGACGCAGAGCTCCCCCACAGCTTTGTCACACCAGAGCTTTTGCAACTTTGCCGCCAGTTTGAACCGTATGGAGAGGAGAATGAGCCATTGCTTTTCTGCTCGCGTGGGGTGCCCATGGTCGACGCTCAGATTGTGGGCAAGAGCGGGAAGAGTCATCTCAAATTGACGCTCGACTTTGGCACCTACAAGTGGCCCGCGATGCTTTGGGATGGCGCGGAGCGGCTTGAGCATGATTTTTCATTCCGCAACAGCGATCGAATCGATCTTCTCTACAAGGTCACCATGAACTACTGGAATGGAGAGGAGCGACCTCAGCTCGAAATCTACGATGTACGGCGCGCTGAGCATATATAAAGCACTTGACCAAAATGTTAAAAATCGATATGGTTTTTCCGTCATTCCCCGGTTGTGTAATGGTAGCACGGCAGACTCTGGATCTGCTTGTGGGGGTTC
>DYLX01000005.1:0-29204 GCA_020721875.1 Leptospira biflexa | reverse complement strand
GAGGCCCCTTCGTCTATCGGTTAGGACAAAAGATTCTCAATCTTTAAAGAGGGGTTCGATTCCCCTAGGGGCTAATCAGAACAAGTCACGACACGTTCGTGGCTTGTTTTTTTATGCTTTTTGCGCTTTTTGCGTTTGCCCTCTATGGCTGGCGACATTGCAGCGATCGCCCTTGTGTGGTTACTCGGGTGGTTCAACCAAGTTATCGCCCTCTTCGTGCGGTAGTCTCTTGACAGCGCGGGGAGCCGGTGGATATCCTGAGTCCGCTCCAGGGGCCAGAGGAATGCGGTGAGAATCCGCAGCGGTCCCGCCACTGTAACCGAGGATGCCCCAGCATGCGGAGATTGTTTCTCCGCGGCCATTGCGGCTCAAAGCCGTGAGAAGGCGCTGTGCGCGCAGGAGATCCGGAAGCCAGGATACCGCTCTGGGGCGCGCCCAACTTGAGTTTGGGCGAAACTTCGAGGATTGAGGATCTTCTCGTGCGCAGTCTCCCACAATTGATCGCTGGGGCGTTCTATCATCTGATTCTTCCCACACCATCTTCGCAATCAAAACGTTTCTCTGTGCATCGCGTGGTTCTCCTACCTCGAGCGAACTCACGTTGCACGGAGGTATGCAATGAATTTCTCTCGGCTGTCACAGAGTGTTCGGGTTTTTGTGGCGATGTGTCTTGTCGCGGCGGCGCCTACCGCGCTGTGGTCTCAAAGCGTTGAACTGCCTGGTATTGTCGTAGAAGGAGCACTCCCACCGCGCGCCCTCGCCGAGGCCGCAGGCACCACAGTTATCGATGCATCGACTATTGCAAAATCCGCAGCTCAGGACCTGCCTAGCCTGCTTTCTTCAGTCTCTGGAGTGTTGATCTCCCCTACCGGTTCGACAGGAGCTCTGGCAACGATATCGCTCAGAGGCTCATCGTCGAATCAGGTCCTCGTCCTCGTCGATGGTGTCCGGGTTACCGATCCCTCAACGGGTCAAACAGATCTCTCCCGCCTCGCAATTCCCCTCGATCAGATTAAGGGTATCGAAGTACAACGTGGTTCACTATCGGCACAGTACGGTGCGGACGCGGTGGGTGGTGTCATTCACATCCACACGAAGGCCGGCGCATCCGCTTCTTCGATTCAGTTCTCAATTCAAAATAGCTCGTTCCTGCCGCAGTCGATTACGACGGGAAGCGGAGGATCAGCGACAGTCAACTCTTTCCCTTGGCAGACGCTCATCGATGGGCAAACTGCCGAATTTTCCGCGAATATGAGAAATCTGTCGGTTTGGGGAAAGGCTAAACGCGCGACAAACGCGTATCCTTACTATGACACAAGTAAAATACGTCGCCAGAGGGTCAACTCCGCGCTTCTTGAAGGCTCGGGCGGACTACAAGCCAGAATACCCCTTGCAATCGGTGAGATAAGCTCCTCCGTGAGGGGCGAGTATCGTTCGCTTGGGGTAGCTGGCACGGCGAGTTGGCCATCTCCAGAGGCTCACCAGAACGACTGGAACGCGAACGCCGCGCTTTCCTTCCGCACCGATGCCCTCCTTAACGGAGCGCTGTCCCTCGAACTGAGCCCCTACGTGCAAGGGGGAGGAATTGAGTACCGCGCCTCGAGTTCGTCGAGCCCCGATACGCATAATTCACTTAGAACGGGAGCCGACAGCCTCTTCTCGTGGCTCGCGCCCTGGGCGGGCGAGTTGAAGGGAGGAGCTTCCTTCCGCTATGACAGGCTCGATTCGAGCGTCGTAAAGCTCAGCGATGGCAGCGCTCCTCAGCGCTTCTCGGGCGGAATCTTTTTAGAACCAAAGTTCGAATTTGGCAAATGGACGGCAATTCCCACGTTACGTTACGATGTAACCAACGATTTCCCCTCTGGAATTTCAGCCAGCATCGGCGTGTTGAGAGATTTGATGCCGGGAACTGTGGTAAGGTCTTCGATTTCGAGCGCCTACAGGGCACCCTCTTTTGACGACCTTTACTGGCCCGCCACTACATGGACTTCTGGAAATACGAACCTAAAACCAGAGAGCGCTTACTCCGCAGATATCGCGGTTGCGCACCGCGATCAGGGAAAGAGCTGGTCGGTTGGCGCATTCGGTCGCTACGCGAAAGATCTCATCCTGTGGCAACCAGACAATCTTGGAGTATGGAAACCGACGAATTATGGCAACGCGCTCTATCCAGGCGTCGAGGCAGAAGTTTCAGCAAAACGAGGCGCCTGGGAATTGAGTGGCAATTACACATTCTTATATAGCTTTACGCTGAATGGGACTCTGTCACTCGCCGATGACAAGCGAATTCCCTATGTTCCGATGCACAGCGCCTCACTGAGCGCGATTCGATCAAGCGAAGGTTTCGACACCGCTTTTCTCCTGACCTACTCGAGTCTTAGATTTACTTCGACTGCGAATACAGACTACCTTCCCTCGACCTTCATTGCCAATATTCGCCTCAATTGGTTCCTTAGCGCGAACACTTCGTTTGAACTCAATTTCAAGAATTTTTTCGACGAGCGCTATCAGATTGTCTCTGATTATCCAATGCCGGGGTTCTCGATGTCGATGAAACTCACGGTGCGTGCGCAGCCAAAGGGAAGCGCGCGCTAATGCGGGTAAGCGCCGAGCTGGCGCATGGAGCATATAGTATGGCATCACGCTGATTGCGTACGATTATGCGTGAGCGCGCCATATCGGTTGAGAACGCCATCAGCGCAGGCAGCTATTTTGGTATCCGGTACTCGATGGGTACCACGAGAGAGACGGGGCTGGCGAGGTGAATTTCTAGAGGAAAGATGCTACGAGCAAGCGAGAGTGCTGCCTCGTCGAGGATTGAGCTGCCGGATCTGGTTTGAATAACGGCGGACGCCAGTTGTCCATTCTTCTCGACTGAGAGGATGAGTGTGACTTTCCCTTCGGTCTTTCTACGGAGGGCGGCCGCTGGGTACAGCTTCCGTACGCTAAGCTCGGCGAGAACGCGCGAGGCGAGCATTTCGGCGCTGTCATACTGAAGCACGTTGTTGCTCGCCGTTGAAGCTTCAATAGTGAGCCCATCCGCCGAAGCGACTAGAGGCGCTGGCAGTTGCGGCGCGCTAGCTGGCCTATGGCTCGATGCGGGATTTGATGCAGTGCTGGGTGTGGTAGGCGCGATGGGTGTGGTAGGCGTGATGGGCGTGGTAGGCGTGATGGGCGTGGTAGGCGTGGTAGGGCTGGCGCTTAACTCTGTGGAAGACACCGGGGCGAGCATAACATCAGGGACCGGTGCCTCTGAAAGTACTGGCACGCCTACCATGGCCGTGGACGCACCAGCGCGGGGGACAGATTGCGCAATCGATGAACCCTGCTCGAATGAAGAGGGCTCGAGCGATGTGGCGAGTGCCTGCGAAGCAGTTTCATCCGGCTGCTCGGTCCCCGCAATTCGATCAACCAATTTTTGAAGGTTTTTTGCCCCATTCGATGGATCCATGGAGGACGATTCTGAGACCGATCCGCTTCCGCTGAACCTTAAGGGTGGATTAAGCTCTCGCGCTGCACGCTGTTCGCCCCTCAATTGCTCAGGGCTCAGCGAAAAGTCGCCGTACCCTTCTCCGCCGGCGTTTCCACCCTTATTCATTTTTGCATCCGAAGGCGCCCCCGCCCCGATCGATGCGCTTGGTGTTGCGGCTTGTGCCGTATTCCGCTTGACCATCATCGACTTCGCGATAAAAATCTCGCGACTGGGGAAATAATTCTGAGGAGGAGCGCTCGAGACGCTCTCTGTCTGATTCGGCGACGAACTTGCCTCGATCGATGCGCGTGTGGGTGGAGAAATGGAGGCGCGCTCGGGTGCCTGCGCAGAGGCGCGCTGAGGTTCGGAAGTGAGGCTTTGGGTGTTGTCCTGAGGCGCTTGGCCGAGAGCGACATCCGTCTCGCGCTGGGTGTTCTCGGTCGGTGGCGAGGAAGTCTCAGGCAACGTCGAATCCGTGAGGGAGATAGCCGCGAGTTCTTGTGAGGCAGAACTGGGCACGGCAGCCGCGATTACGAAAGTCTCCTTAGTTTGGGTAAATAGATTCAGCGCATTTCTAAAATAATTCCGCGGCATGGGCGCTGCGAAGTGAACGGTCTTGGGTTCTTCGGGCTGAGCGGTTGAACTCGCGAGCGACGGCGTCGGCGGAGGCAGAGGCAGAGGCGGCGGTAGAGGCGGAGTTTGCGCAAGCGTGTCAGCAATTGGAGGAGATGCCTCAGCGTTGATAGACCGTGAGATTGCCTGCGTAACTATTCGGGCAAGCGCGGCTGGACTTTCGTTGAATGACTTTGAAAAATCATGCGATGCCTTCGTCGCCGGTGGTTTCTGTGCGTGCGCGGGTTCCGCGATTGGTGTGCCGATCGAGATGGATCTTGACACTTCGGCTGGCATCAGCGTGTCTTCTGACGTGTTCGCGTCGATCTGTGCTCCCTCAACACCAGGTGTCACCATGGCCTCAGCCGTGGCTGCACTCATCTCGACAGCCTCCGGTACCGTGTCCGGCGTCGACGCAGCTGCAGGCGCGCCGATTTTGCCAGCCTTGGGCATACTATTCGACACAGCCGCGCGCGGAGCCGCGATATCGGCGGCCGACCCTGAGAAGCTGAGTGCTACTTGCAATATCGAAGTAGTCCGCTCAATCTGGTCCGGAACACCCATCGGCACAAAGAGAATCGCGGCGTGGAAGGCTATAGATCCAAGTATCGCGATGGTCCAATGTCGCCGCGATGAAGCGAATCGATTCATACGCGTGTTCTATCGAGGAGCTTTTTCAGAAGAGCTTCAAACCAACCCCGAAAAACGACAAGCGCGATCATCGCAATCGCCGCAACAACCGCAACCGCAATAACCACTGTATAATCGGCTCCATATGCCGCGCTCCCCGCAAGAGTACTTCCAATAATACCGGGCATCCTCGCAATCATCGAGGCGACGAGAAATGCGGCGAATGGCTGCGAACCCGCTCCCGCGAAATAACACAGAACATCCTTGGGAATTCCAGGAATCAGAAAGAGCAGAATGAGCCCTGCAAAAGTCTTCGCGTCCTCAGAGGAATTCTTCAGCTTTTCATACTGCTCGCGCTTCAGAATTGCCATGAGGAAGCTTGGTCCGAGGAGCTTCCCGAGGAGAAAATTAATTGCGGAACCAAGCGCGATACCTGCAGTGGTCAGTGCAAGTCCGCCCCAGAATCCGTAGATGAACCCTCCAGAAACTTGCATTACCTCGCCGGGAATCACAAAAACAACAACTTGAAAGACCTGAAGCACGACAAATATAAGCCAGCCAAAGGCCCCAAACGAATTCACCCAAGCTCGGAGCGTATCTCGCTTCGATAATAATGGCACCAAAGTTCCCCTAAGCAAAAACCCGAGTACGAGGAGCGCGACAATCAGCGCAGGAAAGGCAAGGCTGGAAAGAGTGATTGGTGCCCGAGCATTTTTTTGTTCTTTGTCTTTCATGGTGCCGTTCTAAGATAACGTAGCGTGCGCTAAGAGTACAAGTCGATGCCGCAGGCGCGTCGATGGCTTTTGACGCTCCTCGTATTTTATGATATATTAATGCACCTATGCCTAATGACCAGACAACGAATTTTCTTATTGACCAGCGTGTCGTGTATCCTAGTCAGGGTGTCGGCCGCATTATGGAAATCCGCGAAAAGGTCTTCAACGGTCAAAAAACCCTGTACTATATCATTTATCTTGAATTCTCAGACATGACGGTGATGGTACCCACTGACAAGGTTGAGACCTTGGGGATCCGTCCACTCGTATCCAAAAAGGAAGCGGAAACCGCTCTTAACTACATATCAAAGGCGGCGTCGACCATCCCTTCCGACTGGAAACTCCGCTATCAAATGAACCTGGATCTCCTCAAGAAGGGCTCGATCATGGACATCGCTGCAGTAGTCCGCTCGCTCTACCAGCGTTCGAAGATCAAAGAGCTACCGATTCTTGAGCGCAAGCTCTACGAGTCCGCCCTCAATCTCCTTCAGGATGAGATCGCTTTCGCGTTGAACCGCCCCAAAGATGAGATCGTCGCGATCATTCGCGAAAACCTCGACAAATGAAGCCATCCTCGTCACGCTCAATCTCCGCGCCGCACCTACCGCTCGCGGGGAAGGCACATGCGCTCATCACTGCGGCTGGAGCGAGCACGCGCTTTGGCGGGTCGAAGAAAGAATTAGAGCCTCTCGAAAACTCAACAGTACTGGAAAAAGCTGTCGAGCCATTCCTCGCGCTCTGTGACAGCCTGGTGATCACTTGCCCAAGAGGCGCCCGCGACGAATTTTCGCGTTTCTTCGAACGCTCGCGCCTCGCGCCGCTGTTGGGTGCGCTGCAAGGCGGCTTCTCTATCGTAGAGGGCGGCTCAGTTCGGCAAGAGTCGGTGCTCTTCGGGCTCCGTGCGATGCGTGAATGCTCGAATGCTGGTGACCTCGCACTCATCCACGATGCAGCCCGTCCTTGGGCATCGGCCGAACTCATCCGTCGAACCCTCGATTCGGCGAGAGAGATGGGTGCCAGTCTGCCCCTCCTGCCACTCACTGAAACTCCGAAAATGGTCGACGCGACCAGGGTTCTCGAACACCCCCCACGCCATTTAATAATGACCGCGCAGACTCCTCAAATCTTTTCTTTCCCTGAAATTCTCGAGGCACACGAACTTGCTGCGCGCGAGCATTTTGCTGCCACTGACGACGCGATGATCTGGGATCACTATGTCGGTCCGGTTGCATGGGTTGATGGCGAACGCAAAAACCGCAAGATCACTTTCAAGGATGATCTCGTGAAACAGACTGAATTCCGCACTGGTCAGGGGTACGACATCCACCCTCTCGTTGAGGGGAGGCGCCTTTTGCTTGCAGGCGTTGAGGTTGAGAGCCCGCGCGGCGAAGCCGGATATTCCGATGGCGATGTGCTCTGGCACGCGATTATCGACGCGATTCTTGGCGCTTCAGCGCAGGGTGACATTGGAACACATTTTCCTCCGGGAGCCCCCGAGTGGAAGGACGCCGACTCCACAGACCTCGCCCTCAAGGCTGCAGCCATAGTTGCCATGCTCGGCTGGAAATGTGTCAATCTCGACTGCACGGTGATCTGCGAGCGCCCAAAACTTGCGCCCTACCGCGATCGAATTCGCGCAGCCATAGCGAACATCCTCGCGCTCCCTATCGACGCCGTCTCTTTTAAGGCAAAAACAAAAGAGGGTTGTGACGCCACAGGAAGGAGCGAGGCGATCGAGGCATTCGCCTCCGTGCTTCTGACTCGCTAGACTATTCGATTATATCGAAAGCAGCAGAATCGACACACTAATCCCTGCATAGGCGAAGAGTTCTTGCGCGTGTAACGGTACTTTTGAAACAAAGTAGGTCGCGATTGAGGGGTACAGCACCATGAAACCGTAAAATGTGGGCGCCACCGCGTTCATTCTCCCTTTTTCAAACGCAAATTGCTTTATCATGAACGATGAGGCCCCGCAAAATAGATACACATAAAGGTAGATCGACAACACCCAGCCGAAAAAATCCGATCCATGGTTGATGCGCAGCGCATCGAGACAGAGCACCATGAATCCGCCGAGCGCGCCGGCTGCACTTCCCAGGAACATCCCAAGGTGCTGCGCCGATAGCTTGCGATTCCCCAGCAGCACGAGCATCGCAAAGGCAGTTGGCAAAAAGAAGGCGATCCAAAACGCTTCTTTTTTAAATTGCTGCGAAGACTCCTGCCCTACAAATCCTGCATACGCAAGCGAAATCGCCATAAGCACGATCGCGGGAATCTTGCTTGCTTTGATTTTTTCTCCGAGAAGGAAGTATGAGAGCAAAATGGTAAATATAATATTCGATCCACCGATGGAGGCAACAATGTTGGGTGCGAGCCTGCCTAATGCAACATAGTTGAAGATCGGCTGCACATTCATGAGGATAAACCCGACAGTCCAGCCTATGATCTCCCCATTCCTCACTTTTTCGCCTCGACGCTTCGCGGAGAGCCATCCGACGTGTTTCTTCTGGAGCGAGAAGCCAAGAGAGAGCAAAAAATTCCCGCAGAGCGCTATAAAATATGCTGCGATAATTGTCATAGTCTACTCGCCATCTGCCGTATTGAATCGAAGAGCCAGGCATACTCGCTCTCCGATCGGTAAAAGAGCGCCGGAGTACCCTTTGGTGCGTACACGGTGGTCTTGCCGCCATAATACAATCTCGAAGTCCAGAGGTGAACCCACTCCCCCGAGGGAAGTGTGAGTTGGCATACATCGCCTCGTTGCTTCAGATTGGGCGCGAATATCAAGTCAGGTCCGGAAAAAAGCATATCCTCCGTGTCGTCGAAGCTCACGCCGCATTCGCTCATAATCGAAGGATGTGCGATCGCAGGCAGACCCTTTACGCGCCAGCGCCGCTCGCATGCGTCCCAATATTGCACAAGTCCAGCTCGTATCTTCGTGTAGCGGTTCCGTACCCGCGCGCCGTGCATTCCGGGCTCATCGACTACGGGAAGCTCCCTTCGGTATTCGGGAGGCAGCACGATATCGGGCTGACAAAGGAGCATGTCGTCGATCTTCCAGCCAAGTTCCCCATGGGCGCCAAGTACGAATTCACGATTCAGCCGTTGGTATAGAATCGGGTCCGCGCCGGAGAAGGAGAGCGCGGCGAGTCGTCCTGTCACGGAGCTTCCACGCTTGAGTGCCATGAGATCGCGCTGAGGCAGCTCAGGGACATTCTCGACAGTCAGCCGCCCCTCTCTACGGATATGCCAGAGCTCACAGGCTGCCTCTGTGGAGGAAGCATACCCGAGCTCGATGGTGGCGGGAAGTTTTAAATCGATTACGATGCGCGCTCGAGTAAAATTGAAGGCCTTTGCCCCCTCTGATACGCAGTGCAAGAACCTTCCATCGAGAGAGAAGGCAACCGCGTCTTCCTCCGAGGAAATCGCGAGTTTCCCACGGACACGGTGAGTATGGCGCGGACCGAGCCCATTCCACCGTGCACCGCGATTATCGTGGAGTACAAGGCGCAACGCGTCGATCTGCGGATCAAGCGCAGAAAATCGAAGGGAATAGATTGCGGAGCCACCAGAGTGTGGAACGAGCGATTCGCGCATAGTGATACCCGCGGCGAATGCGCAGCATGCTCCTTCGACCGAAGCCATGGTCGAGCGAAGAGCCCCCGCTCCTCTCCATGCCGAGGGAATTTCTCCTACGCGATGAATAAAAACAGCCGGCCGATTTGTGGTGTGCCACAGAAGCCGCTGGCCGGCAATAGTCACTAAAAATCCATGCGTCCAGTTTTCGAATGAAATCAAAGGCGCGCTCCAATTGCTATTCGATGACCTCCCAGCCCGCTATCTTCGCGGCGATTCTGAAAGGTTCGATGTAGTTACCATATACGACAGAGGCGTGATGAGCAACACCATGCTGAATTACTTTGTCGAGCACGTTGCGAACGGGTTCGTCGAATTTTGCCTTGAGATAGGTGCCCTTGAGCTCCTTTTCCATGGGTATTGCGCGTGCCTTCTGTAAGAAAACGCGGTACTTCCCTCCCGCTGAATCGAGTCGCAGCACTGAAACCTCACCTTCTTTGAGCACAAAGTCGGCGGTGACACCCTTACCGCCCGCAAAATAGGTGTCGAGCGAGCGTACGCAGCGCCCATCCCAGAGATTGCAGGGCGCGACACCGCAGTGCCAGAAAAGCGCGAAGTCCTGCTCGAAATCCACCTGAGAAAAATCAAAAAGGAAGGGTGTCTCAGCTCCCACCGCGCGATGCATGAGCATCGAGATTCCACCCTCAACATCGCCCTCGCACGCGAGAATCCGGTCTTCGCTCTGCAGGAGGCTCATCGCGGCACAGGGCGAGATGCCGTACTCCGCCGCGAACTCTGGCCAGCAGCGGATCGCGAGCGCATCGATCGCATATTTGTCGAGGAATCCTTGAAGCTTAACCGCGAGCGTCGCAACTTTCGAGAGTTGTGCGGCGCTAATCCCCGAAACATCGAAGATATTCTTGAGCTGTGCGGTGCGCGCGGCGATCGCTTCCTCCGAGGCGGGGAAGTTCCACACCTCCGACAATTCGTAGTGGTCAATGAGGATGCCCATCTGCTGATAAAGGGTGAGATCCGCCACGCTGAGGTTGAAAAATCCATGCGCGCGATACCCAAGTATTCCAATGTGCGAGTGTGAGAGTACTTTCAGTGCACGAATGGCATCAACCCAGTTCTCGTCGATCTTATTGCCGATGGTCACATAATAATTTCGAATTTCGGATTTGTAGAGATTGGAGGCGTTGAGATTGACACCGCAGACTGAGTTGAGCCGAATCTTTCCGCCATTATAGGGAAGCTCAGGCAACCCCCACAGGAGTATCGGCGCGTGCACCGATTTCGCGAGTTCGAGCGCGAGGTGCCCCAAGTGGAATGTTCCCGAAATGATGACAAGCCCATCGACACGCGCTGAAGCGATCTCTTCAGCCGCATTCTTTGCATCTTCGAGCTCAAACACGAGGTCTTTGTGGGCCACGATTTTCACATTCTCGAGCGCATCAAGATCACGGCGTATTCCAGCCCACAGTTCTTTCGCGGCGCCAAAATCGAAGGTCGTCCGCGCAAGGCACACGACTCCGAGTGTAATCATTTCTTTCAAGATATTCTCCTCATGCCGCGCGCAGGCCGGCTTTTTATTTTCACAAAGTAAATAAATCACAGCTTACGTCAATCTGTCAACAAGCACCGCTCCATGCAGCACTCACGCCGAAGTGTGCGGTACACGCCGCTTTGCCTTTTTTTTGTAATTTTTTTATCGATAACTCTTGACCTTCTGTGCGCAAAATGCTATGGTTGGGTCACTCAATAGATGTTTATGTTCACCTAGAACATTCTTCTATTTGATGCCCCCGGATTAAGCCTCCTTCTCCGGGGGATTTTTTTTCATTGCGTTTCGCCCTAATCCAGTGTATAATCGTAAGGTCATTACTTTTATTTCATGCAGCAAATACTATACAGGAGGTATAAGCATGAAGAAGATTTTAGCGGTAGTGTTCTGCCTGCTGCTTGCCACGAGCGTGTTCGCTCAGCAGCAATTCATTACCATCGCAACTGGTGGCACGGCGGGGACCTACTTCCCACTCGGCGGCGCGCTTGCAGATATTTGGAACAAAAATATTCCTAAAATGAACGCCACCGCACAATCCACTGGTGCGTCCATCGCCAACATCAACCTTCTCAAGGGAGGCAATGTCGACATCATCTTCACCCAGAACGATGTGGCGAGCTACTCCTACAATGGTACCGAGCTTCTCAAGGGCCAGGCCTACAAGGATCTCCGCGGCTTGGCCTGCCTCTACAACGAGACTATTCAACTCGTTGCGCTTGAATCAAGCGGCATTAAAACAGTCGCGGATCTCAAGGGCAAGCGCGTATCTGTCGGAGCCGCCGGTTCAGGGACTGAAGCAAACGCCCGCCAGATTCTCGCCGCGGCAGGACTGACCTATAACGATATCAAGGTTCAGTACCTTTCTTTTGGCGAATCGGCCAGCAACATGAAAGACGGCAATATTGACGCAGCATTCAACACCGCAGGTATACCGACCGCAGCCGTGCAGGATCTTTCAGTATCGAGAAAGATGGTCCTCGTTCCCATCGATGGGCAGATCGCCGCGAAGCTTATGGCTCAGTATCCTTTCTATGCGCTCCAAGTCGCCCCGGCGGGAACCTATCAGGGTCAGACCAAGGATGTAACTACGGTTGCGGTAAAGTCGATGCTCGCGTGCTCAAGCAAGCTCAGCGCGAACCTTGTGTACGAGCTTCTCGACACGATGTTCAAGAACACCGAGAGGCTCATTGCGGCGCACTCTCAGGGCAAAAATATAAAACTCGCGACCGCCCTCGAAGGCATGTCGATTCCTCTGCACGCTGGTGCTGAAAAGTTCTACAGAGAGAAGGGCATCCTGAAATAATTCTTTTTAGGATAAATTTCTATTATGAAGCGGCGCGGGACACTGCGTTCCGCGCCGCTTATTAGTGTGGATGATATGAGACGAGCGAGGATATCCGGCAGAGCGGCGATCATTGCGGGACTGCTTGCAATCGCGGCAATCCTCGTGCTTGTGTTGAATCTTGAAATTGTGCCGGTGCTCATTATAAAGGACAGTCACGGATCGACGATCGTGCGACTTCCCCTTTATGATGGACAGTTTATTCACCATTACATCCATTCGGTGCACAAAACACCGGTCGATGAATATTTCGAGGTGCGTGGCAAGATCCTTGAATTGACCAAGGTTAAATATGACACCTATGGTGTTGGCATGCCCTCTGATGGCGGCGAAGGCTTTTCTGAAGAAAATGGAAGATTCGTCGTTATACTGCACAGGTCTTTTACTAGTATTCCGATTCGTGTATCGATAGTTCCTGATCATGGAGTGATTGTCGGTGGTACCCTACTACCTTTTACCAAATGGGTACCCATGGAAACGGCGATCACACTCTCAGCAGGGAGAATGCTGATATTTCGCAATGGGAGGGATTCTCCGAAATGAGTGAGACTCAGAAGATACAGCAGGGAAACGCGGTGGCTGACGCACAGGAAGTGCTCAAGAAATTTGATAAAGAGGCAAACTTCCGCATCTACACCGGATTCTTCGCAAAGGTGATCGCAGCCATAGCCATATCGTTTTCCGCATTTCAGCTCTATACGGCAATCTTTGGTGTACTCGATGCCATGATCCAGAGGTCGATTCACCTCTCCTTCGGGCTTGTACTCATCTATTTGCTCTACCCCACAAGCAAGAAGTGGTCGCACACGAAACTCAACCCCATAGATGCGGTGTTGGCGGTGCTGGGAGCGCTTGCGCCTATGTATATCGTCGTGAACTACCAGAAGCTTGTGCTGCGCGCGGGTACGGCTACGCCGCTCGATATCGTGTTTGGCGTGATCGGTATCTTGCTTGTGCTCGAAGCCGCGCGTCGAGTGGTAGGTATCCCGATGGTAGTCATCGCGGGTGTCTTTATCATTTATGCCTTTGTGGGCCCTTACATTCCAGGGAAGCTTGCTCACCGCGGCGCGAACTTTGAAACGCTTGTGCAACACCTCTACTTCACTACTGAAGGCGTGTTCGGGATTCCACTCGGTGTGTCGAGTACCTTTATATTCCTGTTTATTTTATTCGGGGCATTCCTCGAACGGACAGGATTGGGGCAGCTCTTCATCGATCTCGCGAACGCGGTGGCAGGTTGGGCTGCGGGAGGCCCGGCGAAGGTAGCCGTTCTCTCGAGTGCGCTTATGGGAACTGTCTCCGGTTCATCGGTCGCCAATGTTGTCGGCACTGGCTCCTTCACCATTCCTATGATGAAGCGCCTTGGCTACAAACCCGAATTCGCGGGCGCCGTCGAAGCGACCGCCTCGACTGGTGGACAGCTTATGCCACCCATCATGGGCGCGGCAGCCTTCCTCATGGCTGAGTTTACCAACATCCCCTATGCGCGCATAATCGGCGCGGCGGCTGTTCCTGCTATCCTTTACTATTTCGGCGTGTGGGCGGGAGTCCACTTCGAGGCGAAAAAGAGCGGTCTCCGGGGGCTAAGCCGAGAAGAGTTGCCGAAGTTGAAGCAGATCGTCGTAGAGCGCGGACACTTGATCATCCCCCTCGTGGCGATTATCTATCTCCTCGTCACCGGCTTCACGCCGATGAAAGCCGCACTTTGGGCGATTATTCTCTCGATTCTCTCGTCGTGGCTCAAGAAAAGCACAAGAATTCCTCCCATTGAAATTATACGAGGACTCGAGGCGGGCGCGCGCGCAGCCCTCGGTGTATTGGCAGCCACTGCCTGTGCGGGCATCATCATCGGTGTCGTCACACTGACAGGCCTCGGCCTTAAGCTCGGCTCTATCTTGGTTGACCTCGCGGGTGGCCATCTCGTACCTACCCTCTTCTTTACTATGATAACTTCGCTAATACTCGGTATGGGTGTTCCTACTACCGCGAACTATGTCATCACATCGACCATCGCGGCACCTGCGGTGATTATGCTGCTTTCAAAGCAGGCTGGTTTGGATCCATACTCGGTTGCTCCCGCGAACATCATTCTTCCCGCACACATGTTCGCCTTCTACTTCGGCATAATCGCGGACGTCACGCCGCCTGTTGCGCTCGCAGCCTTTGCGGGCGCGGGCATTGCAAAGGCAAATCCTATGAAGACGGGTATCAACGCGACAAAGCTCGCGGTAGCCGCCTTCCTCGTGCCGTACATCTTCGTTTTGAATCCCCAGATGTTGCTCTTCAATATAGATTTTGTCGGATTCATCTGGATGCTCATCACGAGCCTCGTTGGCATCATTGCTGTCGCTTCGGCGGTCAATGCTTGGTTTCTTACAACCACTCGCTGGTATGAGCGAATTCTAGGCTTTGTCGGCGGACTTTTGCTCATCGATCCAGGCCTCACCACAGACTTTATTGGTATTGGGCTTGTTGGAATCATGCTGCTGACGCAGCTCGCTCGAAAGCGAAAACAGCCAGCGCGCGTATAACGAGTGAATTCATGTATGGTGCCAAAATGCGCACCCAATAAAAAAGCTGCCATGCGTGTGGCAGCTTTTTTTGTACTTATCCGAAAAGCTTCTGCGCGGCACGAGAAGGGTTGTCGACGATCGCGCGGCGCGGATTCTCGATAAGCGCCCGCGCGCGCACGAATGTCTCGGGGCGCCACTTAAATATACGACTCCGCAGTCTTCAGGATGTCCGCGAATACGCCTCCCGCCGTGACATCTGCGCCGGCGCCAGGTCCACGGATCACGAGGGGGTTTTCGGAGTAGCGACGCGAGTGGACAACCACCATATTGTCGGTTCCCGTCAGGCTGTAGAAGGGGCTTTCGGCGCCGTACTCGCGGAGCGATATTCGGGCTTCTCCTTGTGAAACAGTGGCAACATAGCGCAGCGCACGATTCGCGCGCGCCGCCGCTTCTCTCCGAGCTTCCATAGGTAGGTCCATTTCAGGCAGAAGTGAAAGACATTTTTCAACAGTTGAAGCTTGTGAAATTCTCGATGAGATAAGCGGTTCAATGCGCACTGCCGATTCCTCTAGTTTATATCCAGCCTCTCTCGCCAAAATAATGGCCTTGCGCGCGATATCTTTCGCACTGAGGTCGTCGCGGGGATCTGGTTCTGTGTATCCGAGCTCCTTCGCGCGTTTTACAAGATAAGAGAAAGGCGTCGTGGAACTGAGATTGTTAAAAATGTAGCTAATAGTTCCAGACAACACCGCCTCAATCTCGGAAATGTCGTCGCCCGAGGCAATAAGATCTTGAATAGTTCCAATGATGGGGAGCCCGGCGCCGACAGTTGTCTCGTAGCGATAAGGTACATCGAGCATCCTCGCGAGTCGCGTCAGGCGCTCATACCGTTCGAGTGGCCCTGAATTGGCGCGTTTGTTGGGAGTCACCACGGATATCGAAGCTGCGAGCGCGTCTTCGTAATAGCGCACTGGCGCATCACTCGCGGTGCAATCGCAGAAGCAGGCGTTCGGCAGGTTGAGATCGCGCAGCTGGCGTATATATAACTGGAGATCGGTCTTTTCTCCTTGGTTTTCGAGGCGTTCTTTCCAGTGCTTAATGTCGATTCCTCGAGCGTCGATCAGCATTTTGCGTGAATTCGCAATGCCCGCAATCCGCACCCTGATAGAATGTTCTCTGAGAAGCCTTTCTTGCTGCGCGGAAATCTGCGACAGCAGTGTGCCGCCGATGAGCCCCGTTCCCGTGAGAAAAACATTGACTGTTCGCACTCCAGCGAGGAAAAAAGCGTCATGGATCGAACTCATCGCCTTTCCGCGGTCTTGGGATCCCACCACGATCGAGATATTGAGCTCCGATGAGCCTTGAGCGATTGCTACCACATTGATGCCATTACGCCCAAGTGCTTTGAAAACCCGACCAGAAATGCCGGAGCGGTGCTTCATCATCTCGCCTACCACGGCGATCACGCTGAGTCCCGATTCTATGGTGGGTTTCTGAATGGTACCCGCGCCGATCTCGTAGGCGAATTCTTCATTAAGCGCTCGTGCGCCACGTTCCGCATCCTGCGGGAGTACGGCGCAACAGATTGAGAGCTCGCTCGATCCCTGGGTAATGAGAATTGCGTTGACGCTGGCGGTCGCAAGCGCCGCAAACATACGGCCTGCGATGCCGGTAACCCCTGGAAGCCCTGGCCCCTGGAGGAGCAACAGAGAAATGGAGGGTATGGCTGCGATCCCCCTCACCGGCCAAGTGCTTGGAGCGGAGGTTTTTACAATGAGTGTCCCAGGTGCGGAGGGATTAAAGGTGTTCTTGATGCGAACCGGGATTGCCTTCGCCATCGCGGGTAGAATAGTGGGAGGGTGAAGGACTTTCGCGCCGAAGTGCGACATCTCCATTGCCTCAAGGTATGAGATCTCAGGGATCACGAACGCATCCACTACCGCGCGGGGATCAGCAGTCATGATGCCATCGACATCGGTCCAAATCTGAATCTCTTCAGCACCGAGACAGGCGCCAAGGATGCCCGCGGTTAAATCCGAACCTCCGCGGCCGAGCGTGGTAGTAGCTCCCTCAGAAGTCGATGCGATAAACCCCGTCACTACGGCGACGCGTGAAAAACTCGCAAAGAAGTCCTTTACCTTGCGCTCGGTTTCGTGCTCAAGCCATCTCGCCGCACCGAATTTATCATCAGTCACAATGAGTTCACGAGCGTCGACAGCCTCCGCGTCTATTCCTGCGACAGAAAGCGCGTGCGCGACAATCGGCGCGCTCATGCGTTCACCAAATGAAGCGACGAGATCGAGAGTTCGAGGCGAAAGATCGCGCACGAGCGAAATACCCAAAAGAAGGGAAGAGAGTTCATCAAGCAATTTTTCTGTGAGTCCTGTCGCTCTTTCGAGGAATCCCCGGTCGAGAAGCTTTACGATCATCTCTCTATGGCGTGCCGCAATCGCGTTAAAAGTCTGCCGCCAATCCTGCCCCTCGCTGGCGAGTTTCGCCGCCTGCAGAAGAGAATCGGTAATTCCTGAAAAAGCCGATACTACAAAAACGCGCTCGTTAGAATCCTTTGCGATATTGACAAGCGCGCGAATCGCTTCGGGGCTTCCCACTGAAGTGCCGCCAAATTTGAGAACCTTCATTGTATGCTTCACCCCTCTATGTTCCCTGGGATTTGGCGACTATATCATAAAAATACAGTCTTGCGGAATATCCTTTAAGTATTTCCTTGAGCCATCAGCCAAGCACAGAGAGCAACACACCTGCCGCAACTGCTGAACCAATGACGCCGGCCACGTTGGGTCCCATCGCGTGCATAAGAAGAAAATTCGTGGGATCTTCCTTTGAACCGACCACCTGGCTGACACGCGCCGCCATAGGTACCGCCGAAACACCCGCAGATCCGATGAGAGGGTTCACTTTGCCACCTGTCACCCAGTACATAATCTTGCCGAATATGACGCCGCCCGCTGTTCCGCAACTAAAGGCAAAGAGTCCAAGAGCGATAATTTCGAGAGTTTGCGGATTGAGAAAGCGCTCTGCGCTCGCGGTCGACCCGACCGACACACCTAAAAAAATCGTAAGTGTATTGATGAGGGCGTGCTGCGCGGTATCCGAGAGGCGCTCGGTTACCCCGGTCTCTCTAAAGAGATTCCCTAACATGAGCGAACCAACAAGAGGTACTGCCGCAGGCAACAGAAGGCCTATGAGCAGCGTGACAAAGATTGGGAAAATGATTCGCTCGGCCTTGGGGACCTCGCGGAGCTGTGCCATTTTCACCGATCGCTCTTTCTTTGTGGTGAGTACCCTCATGATGGGTGGCTGGATAAGCGGAACGAGGGCCATGTAGGAGTACGCCGCGATAGCGATTGGACCAAGGAGCTCAGGCTTGAGCCGCGATGTAACGAATATCGCGGTGGGGCCGTCGGCGCCGCCGATAATCGCAATAGAGCCACAGGACTTGAGATCGAATCCCATAAAATACGCCAAAATAAATGGAATGAAAATGCCAAGCTGCGCAGCCGCCCCAAGCAGGAGACTCCAAGGGTTCGCGATAAGAGGACCAAAGTCCGTCATTGCGCCGATTCCCAGGAAAATGAGCGGCGGATAAATACCGAGCTTGACACCTTGGTAAAGGTAGTAGATGATGCCGCCCACAAGGCCGTCTTTGGGTGGATCGGTGATGCCGCTCATGGGGAGGTTCGCGAGCAGCATGCCGAAAGCAATCGGCACGAGCAGCAGCGGCTCGAACTCACGAGCGATGCCAAGGTAAAGCAGCACGCAGGACACGACCAACATGAGGAGCTGCCCCCATGTTATGGCAATAAACCCTGTCGAACTAATAAAATGAGAGAGGAATTGTTCCATAGAGGAATCTCCACCTCACGCGAGATCGACGAGCGCATCGCCTGTGTTCACCGAGGCGCTCGCGGGAACACGGAGCGCGGCGACGGTGCCGTCCTGCGGAGCGACGATTTCATTCTCCATTTTCATAGCTTCGAGGAGGAGAAGCACGTCGCCGCGCTTCACCTGTTGGCCAACAATGACTTTAAACGCGATGACCGTGCCGGGCATTGGTGCCTTAACGGTAACGATGGTGCCACCATTGCCGGGCGCGGCTGCCGGGGCTGCGGGGGCGGGCGTAGGGGGCACTGCCGCGGGAGCCGCAGGCGCGGCTGAGGGCTGGGCCGCGACGGGAGTCGTGTAGGCCATGGGCGCCGATCGTGCGCCATTCAATTCTTCAACAGTCACATCGTAAGACTTACCGTTTACAGTAATTCTGTATTGTTTCATAATTTATTCTCCTAAATATCGCTTGCTGTTATTTTCGGGAGAGGCGTTCGACTCTGCCCCACACCGGCGTATTGAAACCACCGTCCACATCGGACTCTGTCTGGCGTACCTTCGTGATCGCAAACGTGCTTGCGCTCGCTCCACTCGCCGCCACGATGGCCGCGGTGAGTACCGCGATCAGTGATGCATCCTCCGCAGTGGCTTCCGCGGTGACGCCCACCGGCGCTATTGTCGCTGGCTTTTTTGTCACTTCTATAATCTGTGGAAGTGGCGCGAGATTTCCATGCTCCTTCCGTTTGAGTACCACGAAGAGCTTCGGGAATGCAAGCAGAAACAGGATCATCACGAAGAGCGCGATGAACACCGTTAGCACGCCAACGACCATTATCATCCAAGGATTTGTCATGGCAGGCCTCTCAGACGGGAATATTCCCGTGTTTACGGGATGGCGTTGCTTGTCGCTTGCCCAGCAGCATGCTGAGGGCGCTGCAGAGCCGGGCTCGTGTGTGGGCGGGATCGATGACATCGTCGACATAGCCGCGCGCCGCCGCCATGTAGGGGTTCGCGAAGTTGCGCTTGTACTCGTCGATTTTTTCCTTACGCATGGCAGCGGAGTCGGCTGCCTCCTCGATCTCCTTTTTGAAGATGATGTTGGCGGCTCCCTCAGGGCCCATAACCGCGATTTCGGCGGTCGGCCAGGCAAACACCTGATCTGCGCCAAGGTGTCGCGAGCACATGGCGATGTAAGCTCCGCCGTATGCTTTGCGGAGAATTACCGTAATTTTAGGCACCGACGCCTCTGAATAGGCATAGAGTAATTTCGCGCCGTGTCGGATAACGCCGCCGTGTTCCTGTCCTACGCCAGGCAGGTAGCCGGCGGTGTCGGTGAGCGTCAGAAGCGGCATGTTGAAGGCATCGCAGAAGCGGATAAAGCGAGAAGCCTTGTCGGACGCGTTTATGTCGAGTACGCCCGCGAGGTACTTGGGCTGGTTGGCGATGATGCCCACCGCGCGCCCACCGAGACGCGCAAAACCGGTCACAATGTTCTGCGCGTATCTAGGCTGCACTTCAAAAAAGTCCGCACCGTCGACAAGTTTCGCGATGATATCGCGCACATCATAAGGTTTGTTCGGCGAATCCGGCATGAGGTCCGCGAGGGTGTCGTCCACCCGGTTTGGATCGTCGCCGATGTCAACGATGGGAGGATCCTCGATATTGTTCTGGGGAAGGTAGGAGAGCAGTTTGCGGATGGCCTCAATGGTCGACTGCTCGTCGGGGAATGAGAAATGGGAGACACCCGAAATTTCGGAGTGGACTCGCGCTCCACCGAGGTCCTCGGCGCTCACCTCTTCTCCCGTCACCGCCTTAATGACCTGAGGACCGGTGATAAACATGTTGCTCGTTTTCTCGGTCATGAAGACGAAGTCCGTGAGGGCGGGTGAGTACACTGCGCCGCCCGCGCATGGACCCATGATAACTGAAATCTGAGGGATCACGCCCGATGCCAGCGTGTTGCGGTAAAAAATGTCACCGTATCCCGAAAGCGCATCGACGCCTTCCTGGATGCGTGCCCCACCAGAGTCGTTGATGCCCACGAGAGGACAACCGATCTTCACAGCCATATCCATGATCTTGCAGATTTTCGCGGCGTGCATCTCGCCAAGGCTGCCACCTATAACAGTGAAGTCCTGCGCGAATACACACACATTTCTGCCGTTCACGGAACCGTAGCCTGTAACGACACCTTCTCCTGGCGCCTCGATCTTATCCATGCCGAGCGCGGTCGCCCGGTGTTCGACAAACGCGTCGAGCTCCACGAAGGTCCCTGGATCGAGCAACATCTCGATCCTCTCGCGAGCGGTCATTTTGCCTTTTTCGTGTTGTGCGGCAACCCTTTTAGGGCCTCCACCCGCGCGCACTTTGGCTCGTCGCTCTTCAAGCGCCCTCAGCTTTCCTTCCATAATGCACCATCCTTACTATCATTACCTCCAGCGAGGAGGTTGCTATCAAAACAAAGAATTAGCGCGAATTCTACTTTCGTTCGCAGAGCTCGACAAGCACGCCCCCTGTCGCCTTCGGGTGAAGAAAGGCAATGCGTGCGCCGCCTGCGCCGTAGCGCGGAGTCTCATCAATAAGACGAACGCCCTTTGCCTTCAGCTCTGTGAGCGCTGCCTCGATGTCCGCAACGCGGAAGGCGAGGTGGTGGACACCCTGCCCCTTCGCAGCAATGAATTTCCCGACAGGGCCCTCGGGATCAGTACTCTCAAGGAGCTCGATCTCACTCTCGCCGATGGGCATGAAGGCGGTCTTTACTTTCTGCTCAGAGACCTCTTCGATGCCATGAAGCGGTAGGCCAAGAATTCCTTCCCACACGGGAAGCGCTGCATCGATCTTTTCCACCGCGATGCCGATATGATCAAGTTTGAGTGTGTTCATGGTCTGCTCCTAGTCGAAGTATGCTCTTAAAAAGCGCCACTCCGGCGCTATATACATCAGTTTTACGCGAAAAAACCTTCCGTGCGAGCTCGTCTCTCTCATTTGTGAGAGCTGTCGCGCCAAGAAGGTGGTCGATTTCTTCGTATACAAATTGCGCAAGCTGATAACGTATCGATCCGAGGCGCTTGCGCTCCAGCTCCCCGGTCGAGGCGAGCTGCTCAAGGCGCATCAAAATAGTGTCTGTAAGCTCGGCTACACCTATGCCGGTCTCCGCGATGGTCTTGAGTACAGGCGGCATCTCGCTTCCCGGCTCCGACGGCGCGGTTGCAGGCCGAAGGCCAGGCTCGATCGCGGCGTGATGCATAAAGTCCGGGTCTCGCGCAGCGAGGGTGTCGGGGCCCCCAAGGGGAGCCTTTCCACGCTTAAGTTGGGCCTGGGTCTCGAGCATCGCCCTGAGCTCGCGTACTACTCTGTCGGCGCCATCGTGGTCGGCCTTGTTCACCACAAAGATGTCGCCGATCTCCATAATACCCGCCTTGATGACCTGGATATCGTCGCCAAGGCCAGGCACGGAGACGAGCACCACAGTGTCCGCAACGCGCACGATATCGATTTCGGACTGTCCAACGCCGACGGTTTCTATGAGGATGATGTCGTAGCCCGCGGCGTCGAGCACACGCATGGCTGCATGTGTGGCCTTCGAAATACCGCCGAGACTTCCCCGTGTTGCGAGACTTCGAATAAAGACTCCCTGGTCGGTCGCATGGCTCTGCATGCGCAGGCGGTCGCCAAGAATTGCGCCACCCGAGAAGGGGCTCGAAGGATCGACCGCGAGTACGCCGACCTTGAGACCACGCGCCCTGAACTGCGCGATAAGCTTGTCCACGAGTGTGCTCTTACCCGCTCCCGGCGGCCCAGTAATTCCAATGACATGCGCGTGGC
Source organism: Leptospira biflexa (assembly GCA_020721875.1). Lineage (GTDB taxonomy): Bacteria > Spirochaetota > Spirochaetia > Treponematales > Rectinemataceae > Rectinema. Next base: position 7,051 of record DYLX01000005.1, on the reverse strand, counting down.
CCACATGGTCCTTGAGCCGATAGAGCGCCATGTAGGCCTCTCTGTTCTGGCTCTCGAGGAGCGTAATGAGTCGAGAGGCGGCACGCACATCTCCTGCGATGCATCGTCGTACAAGCTCTGTCATGTCGTGGTCGCTCCGATACCGCGCACGCTTAGGCGATCCTTCTTTTAAGGTTTGCCTTGATGAAGTCGATAGTCTTCGATGTGGGCGTCCCCGGCCCGAAAATCTCCGCAATTCCCTTCGATTTCAGGAAGGGAATATCCTCCTCGGGAATAACCCCACCGCCGAACACCAGCACATCGTCGATACCCTGCGCTTTCAAAAGTTCCACGACACGCGGAAAGAGATAATTGTGGGCGCCGGAGAGAATCGACATTGCAATGACATCGACATCTTCCTGGATCGCCGCGTTGACAATCTGCTCGGGAGTCTGCCGTAAACCTGTATAGATCACTTCCATTCCCGCATCGCGAAGGGCGCGCGCGATCACCTTTGCGCCTCTATCATGCCCATCGAGCCCTGGCTTCGCAACCAACACTCTAATTTTTCGCTCCATGTCGACTCCCCCTCAGAACATCACATTCGGCTTATACTCGCCAAACTCTTCACGTAGCACGCCGCAAATCTCACCAAGTGTCGCGTAGACACGCACGGCGTCTAGAATCGGCACCATGAGGTTGTCGCTGCCCCGGGCGGCGGTACGGAGCGTCGCAAGCGCCTTCTCCACTGCTGAGGCGTCGCGCTTCGCTTTGAGCGAGGCGAGCTTCTGTTTCTGACGCGCCCCAACCTCGGGATCGACACGAAGAAGACCCTTTGGCGTGCTCTCTCGCACCTGGAACTTGTTGAGACCGACGATGATCCGTTCACCCTTCTCCACGTCCATCTGCCACGCGTAGGCGGAGTCTTGAATCTCCTGCTGAATGTAGCCCTGCTCAATGGCTTTCACCGCGCCCCCAAGATCGTCGATGCGCTTGATATAGGCAAGCACTTCCTTTTCGATGCGATCGGTGAGGCTCTCGACGTAATAGGAGCCCGCGAGGGGATCGACAGTCTCCGCCGAGCCTGACTCATAGGCGATGATTTGCTGCGTTCTGAGAGCAATGCGTACTGCCTCCTCGGTGGGGAGGGCAAGCGCTTCGTCGCGAGAATTCGTGTGGAGGCTCTGTGTGCCGCCGAGCACCGCCGCGAGGGCCTGGAGCGTGACGCGGATAATGTTGTTATCGGGCTGCTGCGCGGTGAGCGTCGAGCCGCCGGTCTGTGTGTGGAAACGGAGCATCCAGCTCTTTGGGTTTTTCGCGCCGAAGCGGTCGCGCATGAGATGCGCCCAAACGCGGCGCGCGGCGCGGAACTTTGCGACTTCTTCGAAGAGGTCGTTGTGCGCGTTGAAGAAGAAGGAGAGCCTTGGCGCGAAATCATCGACACCAAGACCAGCCTTGATCGCCGCCTCGACATAGGCTATGCCATCCGCCAGCGTAAAAGCTACTTCCTGCACCGCGGTCGACCCCGCCTCCCTGATGTGGTAGCCCGAGATCGAGATCGTATTCCAGCTCGGCACCTGCTTCGAGCAGTACTCGAAGATGTCGGTGATGAGTCGCATCGAGGGTGCGGGCGGGAAAATATAAGTGCCACGCGCGATGTACTCTTTCAGAATGTCGTTCTGAATGGTGCCATTGAGCGCTTCGGGGGCCACACCCTGCTTCTCGGCCACCGCGATGTACATCGCGAGGAGCACTGCCGCAGGCGCGTTGATTGTCATGCTCGTGGAGACTTTGTCGAGGGGAATGCCGTCGAAGAGCACTTCCATGTCTGCGAGCGAGTCGATCGCCACGCCGACTTTTCCCACTTCGCCCTCGGAGAGGGGGTGGTCAGAGTCGTAGCCGATTTGCGTTGGGAGATCGAAGGCCACCGAAAGCCCAGTCTGTCCCTGCTCAAGGAGATATTTGTAGCGGGTGTTCGACTCTTCCGCAGTGCCGAATCCCGCGTACTGCCGCATGGTCCAGAAACGACCCCTGTACATCGTGGGCTGCACACCGCGCGTATAGGGGAATTCGCCCGGCAGCCCGAGCTGCGTCTGATATTCAAAGTCTCTGAGATCGAGCGGCGTGTACACGCGGTTTACCGGCGCGTTTGAGCCGGTTACAAACTGCTTCTTCCTCTCGGGATATTTTTCGTTCGCCTTCTCCACTTTCGCATTCCATGCATTAAAATCCTGTTCTAATTTTTCATAGTCAGCCATGAGTTCCTCCTGTGAGCGCGCGCGGGATCAAGTTCGCGCAGCAACCGCGAGCTGAACTTTAGCCATCTCCGCCAAGGCGAGCCCTTCTTCGAGCGCCGCAAGATTGAGCTCCTCAGTTCCTTTCGGAACACGAATTCTTACCGCCTCACGCATGGTCTTCGGTGTCGCGACGCCGGAAATGCCACCGAGTACGCCGAGGGCCACCATGTTGGCTACCACTGCCTTTCCGAGCTTCTTCGAGGCGGTTTCGAGGATGGGCAGGGCTACTACCGGCACCGCCGCCCTCGGCTCGATTTTGACGCTTGTGTCGGTGATGATCACGCCCTTTTTCATAGGAAGACCATAGCTCTTATACGCATCGGAGGTGAGCGCAAGAAGAAAGTCGGGCTCGGTTGCCTTCGGATAGTCGATGTCGCCGTCGGATATCACGACCTCTGCCTTACTCGAACCACCTCGAGCCTCCGGCCCGTAGCTCTGCGTCTGCACCGCGTTCTTGCCATCTTCGATCGCTGCTTCGGCCAGCACAATGCCGGCAAGCAAGAGCCCCTGGCCGCCCGAACCGCTCAGTCTGAATTCTGTTCGCATGCTGGTACTCCTTTGTTTCGCGCATAGTTTGGGTTGGCTCGCTGCACCTTCGCGATGACATCGAGGTACTGCTGGGTAAACTCAGGTTTCTCGAGACTGTAGAGCTCGCCAATGAGGATCTTGCCCTCGCGCTTCTCTGGGGGAAGCGCCGCAGCGGCTTTGACATTAATGGTCTGATCTTTGATCCAGTTGAGCGTGTCGACCGCGCCGCCAATTTTATTCTTACGGCCAAAATAGGTAGGACACTGCGAGATCGCTTCAACCACGGAGAATCCCTTATGCATCAGCGCTTTGGAAATGAGGTCTTCGAGGAGGACGTAGTGGTAGGTCGTGGCGCGGGCAACGTAGGTTGCCCCAGCCGCTTTCGCAAGCTCACAGAGGTCAAAATTGTACTCGATATTCCCGTAGGGCGCGGTGGTGCCGAGCATGCCGTGCGGAGTCATAGGCGACGCCTGTCCACTCGTCATGCCGTAGGTGTTGTTGTTGATGATGATGGTAGTGATGTCGATATTGCGGCGCGCGGCGTGGATAAGGTGGTTGCCGCCGATCGCGGCACTGTCGCCATCGCCGGTGATCACGACGACCTTGAGGTGAGGCCTCGCAAGTTTGACACCTGTGGCAAAGGCGATGGCGCGGCCATGCGTCGTGTGAAGCGTGTCGAAATCGAGGTAGCCGACCGCGCGGCTCGAGCACCCGATGCCCGACACCATGACGACATTGTTCTTGTCGAAACCAAGTTTGTCGATCGCGCGCACGAGGGCGCCGGTTACTGTACCATTGCCGCAGCCGGGGCACCAGATATGCGGAAGCCTGTCCTGTCGGAAGTAAGAGAGAAATTCAGCCATTAGAGCGCCTCCTTGATCGCCGCGAACACCTCATCTGGATGGAAGAGTTCGCCGTTCACTTTGCCCAGTCTGATCACCGGACGCTCACTGCCTGCCGCGCGCTCAACTTCGAGCGCGAGCTGGCCGAGATTCATCTCGGGAACAATTATTTTCTTTGCGCCCGCGAGCAGCATGCGCACTGTCTTCGTGGGGAAGGGCCAGAGCGTCTTGAGTCTCAGCATTCCCACTTTCTTGCCCTCGGTTCGTGCCCTTCGCACCGCAGAGAGCGCCGCCATCGCAGAAGAACCAAAGGAGACAACCGCGATTTCACAGTCGTCGAGTCCTTCAATAAAAAAGTCGGCGAGCTCCTCCGCCCTGTTCTCAATCTTTGCGTTGAGGCGTCGCAAGAGTTTGTCGGCCACAGCCGGTTTGCTGGACGGAGCCCCGTTCTCGTCGTGGAAAAGTCCCGTACAGTGCCAGCGATACCCCGTACCAAAGGGCGCCATAAGAGGCACCCCGCCATTCGGATCGGCTGCGTAGGGCTTGTACCCTGCAGGGTTTTCAGGCATGGCGCGGAGTGGAATCTTGTAGGTCGAGGGATCGGGCAGTACGACTTTCTCTCGCATGTGGCCGATGACCTCATCGGTAAGCACGATGACGGGCACTCGATATTTTTCCGAAAGTTCGAAAGCGCGGAAGGTGAGCTCGTAGCACTCCTTTACGTTGCCCGGAGCGAGCGCAATAATCGCGTGATCGCCGTGAGTTCCCCAGCGTGCCTGCATGATATCGCCTTGGGCAGGGCTCGTGGGCATGCCCGTCGAGGGGCCCATGCGCTGCACATTGATGATGACAAGCGGAATCTCGCCGAGGCTCGCGTAGCCGATCGCCTCCTGCATGAGCGAGAAACCGGGGCCCGATGTCGCGGTCATCGCTTTGGCGCCCGTCAAGGACGCGCCGATGCACGCCGAGATCGATCCTATTTCGTCTTCCATTTGAATGAATTTGCCGCCGACTTTTGGCAACTCCTCCGAACACATCTCCGCGATCTCCGTGGAGGGGGTGATGGGGTATCCGCCGTAAAATTCGAGGCCGGCGGCGATGGCAGCCAGTGTACAGGCCTCGTTGCCTTGCATGAGTTTGACTTTATCAGGCATGGTACGCCTCCGGAGGAAGACTCAAATCTATATGATTGACACTGTGTTCGAATTTCGCTTTTTCTTCGAGGGGGTGCACTTCAATTGCGAAATCAGGACATCGGAGCTCGCACATCCTACACCCGATACAATCGTCGGGGCGAGCAGCGAATACTTTGCCATTTCTCAGCTCGAGCACCCGCTTCGGGCAAAATGCCACGCATATATTGCAGCCCTTGCAGTAATTCTCTCGAATGACATGGAAAAATTTTTTCTTTGGTTCGGCCATTTCTTTGCTCTTGTCTGCGTTTCGCCGCGCTCAATCTGACAGACTGAGAATTGTTCCTGATGGAAAGAAGAATGTAGCTGATAAATATGCACAAGGAACGCTTTATGGCGTGGTTCTATTGTACAGTTAATTCACGATTTTGTCAAAATCTACCGATTTTATGCATAAATCTTCAAATTGCCGATACTTGCCGCGTAGACAAATTTACAGTACAAATAATGAATCCTTGGAGCGTATATGATGAAATATGTAAAGATTCGCGATGTAACTCTCCGCGATGGCCAGCAATCCCAATTCGCCACGCGTATGACCAACGATGAGGTGAAGGCGGTGCTCGACGATTACCGCCAGTGTCACTTCTATGCCATGGAGGTTTGGGGCGGCGCCGTTCCGGATTCTGTGATGCGCTACCTCGGCGAGGATCCATGGGATAGGCTCGCCACAATCAAGGCAGGCATCGGCGATGTGTCGAAACTAACAGCGCTCTCGCGCGGGCGCAATCTCTTTGGCTACAACCCCTACCCCGATTCTGTCATCGAAGGCTTCTGCAAACAGGCGGTCGCCGCGGGCATCGACATCATGCGCATTTTCGATGCCCTCAACGACATCAACAACATGAAATCCTCGATCCGATTCGTAAAAGAGGCAGGAGGCCAGGCTGACTGCGCAGTGTGCTACACTGTCGATCCGCATTTCTCCTTAAGAGACAGGGTGAACGCCCTTTTCTCTCGGAAGAAAATTCCGCCCAGAATTTTCACCGTCGACTATTACGTTAAAAAAGCCAAGGAACTTGCGGCGCTGGGCGCAGACATGATCACTATTAAGGATATGGCGGGTCTTATCGACCCGGTGACCTCGGCAGAGCTTGTCAAGGCTCTCAAGAACGAACTCGATATTCCCATCGATCTGCACACGCACTGCACGCCCGGATTCGGCGTCGCAAGCCTCCTTGCGGCGATGGTCAACGGCGTCGACATCGTCGACACCGCGGTGCTCTCATTCTCTGGAGGTCCTGCGGCCCCGGCTTACGAGATCATTCGAGTGTTCGCCGACCGGCTTGGCCTTTCGACCGATGTCGACAACGCTGCGGTAGGCCGCATCGACAGGCGCTTACGCCAGACACGAAGCGAACTCGCGAAGTTCGATCAGTATAAAAAATTTCCGCCGGAACTCGACCTCTCGAAGGACAGCCTCCCTCCTCAGACTTCGAAGCTTTTCGATGACGCACTCGAGGCGGCGGTAGGAGGGAAGTATCAAGATTCGTTGGCGATCTGCCAGAAAATCGAGAAGGCTTTCAACTACCCCGACCCCGACGAGATCGTTCGCCATGCGCAGATACCCGGCGGCATGTACACCAATATGATGACCCAACTCAAGGAGGCGAAGCTCGAACACCACCTCGACGAAGTGCTCAGGCTCGTGCCGCGCGTTCGCCTCGATTCAGGGCTACCTCCTCTCGTTACCCCCACGAGTCAGATCGTCGGCATGCAGGCGGTTAACTGCGTCATCAGCATACACCAGGGCAAGGACATGTACGAGAATGTGTCAAAGAATTTCGCGGAGCTCATCCGTGGCTCGTATGGAACCACGCCGTGGCCCGTCGACCCTGAATTTCGCCAGAAAATCTGCGGCACACGCGAGGAAATCCCCTACGACACCAGTAAGTACAAACCGCAGGCTAATCCTCCCGTGGTTGAAGCCGGTGGCGTACCACTCGCGCTCAATGAGCGCGAACAACTCCTTCTCGAGCTCTTTCCTTCGGTAGCGACGAAATTTCTTAGAACTCGGAGAATCGAAGAGTGGAATGCGGCCCATCCCGGCGAGACAGCTCCCGCGAGCGCCGAGAGCGCAGCCTCAGGCGTGTCTTCCTCGGCGGGCAGCGCGAGCTTGGATGCTCTTTCGCTCTACCAGCAACCCAACTACGAGCCAGCCGATGGCGAACCACCCACGTTCTGGGAAGAGGCTCCGGGCTGGGCGGGTTGG
>DYLX01000060.1 GCA_020721875.1 Leptospira biflexa | reverse complement strand
TTGTTGAGAAATCCACCAAGCGTTGGTCGGGGCAAAAGGTCTGGATTCGTGACGCGGGTCCGTACTACACCATCGAACTGTCAACGGAACTGCGCGAAGAGTGGATCGAAAACTGTGAATTCTTTTCACCCGCCAAGCCCATTCGCACGCGCCGTCAACCCGTGAAGCAAAAAGACGTGTGGGATTTGGATGAAGGATGGGAGCGCTTTCGCGCGTTTCAAAAAGCGCAGGAGGCGTTAAAAAAGACTGCCAAGCGGGAGGGAAATGAGAATAGCGAACTCCAAGCCCAATTGGACGATTTGAGACCGACGCCTGAATTTTGGACGACGGCATTTGTGGGCGATCGCAAAATGCAAGCCATCCAGATTTACAATGCCGCGATTGTCCAATGGCACGCCACGCGCAAACATTTCACCAAGAACCTCAAGACGATTTTGAAACTTGCCGCCGCGCCTGACGCGGATGTGGAAGCGATTGCAAAGGAATGGGCAGAAATCGTTCCGAAAGATGGGCTGAAGGTCAAGTTCACCGCGTCGCAACTCTTCAATCCGATTCAGGGTAAGGGGCAAAACCGCGCCAAAGCCGACAAATTGGAAATGGGCAACCTGGATTCGTTCTGGCTCATCGAGTTCTTCAAAGCGGTCGGCTTGTGGAAATGTATGGTGCCGCGCACCGTGCGTAACGGCGATGACCGCAAGGCATACGTTCTCGCGCCGATTGCGTTGACGCTTGGCGCACACGATCGGGTATTTCAAAAATTCTCAGAGCGCTTGTGGAACGATACTGCCGTCAAGATGGACATTACCGCTGCCTTACTTTACACGCAGGTCTTGTTGGAGCACAGCGAGGCAGGACAGCAAGACGAACTGAACTTTGACGGCTATGGTCCCGAGAACGTCGTCGCGGGCTTGCACGTGGCAACGTACAAACTATTAAGCCGCAACGCATACACGATGATGAATCTGGGTTTCATCGGCTTGCCGCGTTGGACGGGCGAAGTAAAGACGCGCGCGCGTGTGAAAGCACTCAAGGGGGTGATTGAGGAACATCTTGGAGTCATTCGCAACATTGACGAAGAACGCAGTGATGGTTACAACCTGCTCGTGCTCTACCGCGATTTCCTGTCGGGTCAGCAACTCGACGCGTTCTTCGATTTTGCGATTGGCTACAGCCAGTATCTCACGCACGAACTGGAACAGCGGCACTTTTGGGTGAAACCGTTCACCACACAAAATCTATGGAGGTTGTTTATGGGCACAGAACCACAATTCGCCGAGATTGTCGAGAACGAAGGTTTTCGACGCATCGCCTACGCCATTCGGCACAGTACGGTGATTCCGCAGTATCTCAAAGACAAAGAAGGTCTCTACGATGTGCGCTATGGCTTGGGGACGGAACTCAAGCGCAAGTCAGCGTATCCGAAAGACTTTCTCGTCGCGTTGAGCGATTTTCTCCACGAGTACGATCGGGAAAACGCGCAAAAGGCGGAAACTAAAGGGCAACAACGGCGCAAAAATGTTCGCGAAGGCGATCTCGATGAAATCGTCCGCCTCGTAGACAAGTTCGGCTCCGAAGTCGTCGGCAATTTGCTGGTTGCATACGGTTATGCCAGCGAATCGAAAGACGACGAACCGAAACAGTAGGAACATCTCACACCAGAAGGAGAATCTCAAATGGCAACTCAAACCGTTTATTCACTTTCGATCTGCGGACGCGCGATCCTGGATATGCACTCGCTCAACAACGAAGGCGGCGAGAGCAACCAGACAATGACGCGGATGGTGACGATCGTCCACAAGCCCGAAGGAAAACCCAAGTTGGCGACCGTCAATGCCATCAGTGGCGATATGTTCAAGCACATTCAAGCCGAACATCTCTACCGCTTGGCAAAAGGCAATCTGCCACTCTGTGGAGGATGCGAACGCTTTAGCGGCAGTCGCATTCTGGATGACAAAGAATTTATGGCTGAAGTCGCGACCAAGCGAACGGGAAAGAAATGGAAGTACGATGACGGTCAAGTGGTTGACGCGATGCTGAACAAGTGCGCAATTGATGATTTGGAGGGTATCCTCCTTGCCCAAGAGCGAGGCAAGACGCAGCAATCTGAGGAAGAGGCAGCGCAAGAAGGCGACGAGAAACAAGAACGCAAGAAGGGGCGCCCAGTACCGCGCAAGTCAGTTGCCGAATTTGGCTGGGTCATCGGCTTGCCTGATGTGACGCGAACCGAGAGTTATTTCCACGTCCGCTTTGCCACCGAGCGCGGCGGCAAAGAAACATCGCAGCCAATTTTTCATCGCCCTGCAAGTTCAGGCGTGTACGCGATTGTCGCGTCGTTCGAGATGGCGCGCATCGGTTACAACGACATCACGCAAAAGTACGCAGTGAAGGAAGACGAACGCGCGCGCCGCTACAAAGCATTCGCCGAAAGCATCCTCTACACCTTTGTCGAGCCGAACGGCGCGATGCGCGGCACGCAGAATCCGCACATTCTCAATTTTGAAGGCGCGGTGACGGTCAGCACGCAAGTTGTGCCTGCGCCGCTCTTGAGCGCGCTCGATGATGGCTATCGCGATGAGGTCAAGCGTGTGGCGATGGCGTTGAACACGATTCATCCGAACGCGGTTACCGTTCACGAGTTCGATTCGATGGGCGCGTTTGCCGAAGTGATGCAAAAGTTGATCGCGGATAGTGCGCCGTTCACGTTAAAGGTCGCGTGATTTCGCCATCGCTTGAAAAGCAATGGCTCAGCAAGGTTCAAATTTCAGCCCGATTCTATCGGGCTTGTACCTGTTTGAGCCGTACGATTCATCGGTCGGCGAACGCAGGAGAAGAATCATGTGGCTGATTACAGAGTACCGTCCTGCCGCGCTCTTTTCGTTGAAAATCGGCGTGGCAACTTCGACGGGCGCCAAGACGTTGTTTTTGCCAACGCCGTTTGCCGTACGCACGGCGTTCTTGGATGCGGCGATTCGCACGCGCGGCGTGGATGCAGGCGAGGAAAGTTTTGACGCGCTCAAGTCCCTGCGCCTCGCCGCGCGTCCCCCCGCTCGTGTGGCGGTGACCAATCTCTTCGCCA
>DYLX01000031.1 GCA_020721875.1 Leptospira biflexa | reverse complement strand
TTTTTTGCATAAATTTGCCAAAATGGTGACAAAAAATTAAAAAATGTAATTGACAGCATTTTCCCCATGTGATATTGTCGCTTCAACTTGAGAAAGGACTGAGTGTAAGGAGCAATCGATCGTGTCTGCCATTTTTGTCGGTGTAATCATCATTATTGACGTACTCATACTGGGATTGATTAGCATCCTGGTAATTCGTCATGCAAACCATGATGGTTTCGCTGCAAATACTGGTGGATAAGTAAATTATCCGAGTATAAGGAGCCCTGCAGTGAAATCACTGCAGGGCTTTTTTTTTGATGCGTTTCAGGTGCGAATCGGGAACGCGGAGGGAAAGCACGGCAAGGAAGGCAAATATGGTGGTAACAGGAGCGCAGATAGTGATTAAGACACTCCTCGAGCAGGGTGTCGATACCATTTTTGGGTATCCTGGAGGCTCAGTCACCCATATCTATGACGAGCTCTATAAAAACAGTGACAAGATACGACACTACACGACATGTCATGAACAGGGAGCAATGCATGCAGCCGATGGCTACGCGCGCGTCACCGGAAAAACGGGCGTCGTCATTGCAACGAGCGGGCCAGGCGCGACGAACCTCGTGACGGGAATCGCGAACGCATACTTGGACAGTACACCGATCGTCGCGATTACTGGAAACGTGGCAAACAACATGCTTGGGCGCGACAGCTTCCAGGAGGTCGACATTTCCGGCATCACCATGCCCATCACCAAGCACAATTATCTCGTCAAGGATATATCCGCGCTGGCTGATACGATACGCGAGGCATTTGCAGTCGCCTCTTCTGGGAGACCAGGGCCTGTGCTTGTCGACATCCCCAAAGATGTCCAGACCGGAACGACAGAATACGAACCAGCCTTGATTGCAAACTCGGATGGATCGGCGCCGCAAATCAGCGAAAGTAAGCTCGTAGAGGCCGCGCGACTTATCCGGGAGGCTAAAAGGCCGTATATCTATTGTGGTGGCGGCGTCGTCATCTCGAACGCATCGAAGGAGCTTATCGCCTTCGCCGACAGAATCGATGCACCGATCGGGTTGAGTCTCATGGGGTTGTCCGCCATTCCCTATTCAAATCCGCATTTCCTCGGCATGGTTGGCATGCATGGGCGCTACGGAGCGACCAAGGTATTGTACGAGAGCGACCTCTTGATCGCTGTGGGTACTCGCTTTTCCGATCGCGCGGTCGGAAACAAACTGGAATTTTCGCGCGACAGAAAAGTCCTTCAGATCGATATCGACCCGGCTGAGGTCGGAAAGAATATCAGCGTGACAGTGGGCATCATTGGCGATGTGAGAGTCGTCTTGAACTCCCTGACTTCAAGACTCCCCCCGCAGGAGCACAAGGAATGGAACGAGCATGTAGGACACATCAAGGCACACCCTGACAACAATCTCGAGATGGATGCCGGCAGACTCACACCTCAGTCTGTCATCATGGGAGTATGCCAGAGAATGGGCGACAACGTCGTGGCCACGGATGTCGGTCAGCATCAGATGTGGACGTCGCAATATTATCAATTTAAAAAACCGAGGACCTTCATCACGAGCGGCGGCCTCGGCACCATGGGCTTCGGCATGGGTGCGGCTATCGGCGCGTGTGTGGGGAACGGACGAAAACGGACAGTACTTTTCACGAGTGATGGTAGCTTCCATATGAATATGAATGAGATGGCGACCGCCGTCTCCAACGAACTTCCACTCATCGTCATTTTACTCAACAACAACGCGCTCGGCATGGTACGTCAATGGCAGACGATGTTTTTCGGCGGCAGGTATTCGAGCACTACACTCGATCGAAAAACGGATTATGTGAAGCTGGCGGAGGCTTTCGGTGCAAAAGGCTTCAGGGCCGAGACGTACGACGAATTTGAAAGATGCCTCGATAAGGCCTTCCAGTACAGCACTCCAGTCTTGATCGAATGCGCCATCGACAGCGACGAGCGCGTGCTTCCGATGATTCCGCCTGGCGGAAGCATCGACGATATCATCCTGAGATGAGTGGAGGTTCAAGATGCAGAACCATCAATTTATTGTCTCGCTTCTCGTGTCCAACCACGCTGGAGTACTGACGAGAGTGTCGTCGCTCTTCGCCCGGCGCTCTTTCAATATCGACAGCATCACCGCAGGAGTTACAGAGGATCCAAGCCTTTCGAGAATGACGATTGTGTCCTGGGGAGATGACTATCTCAGGGAGCAGATTGTCAAACAACTTCAAAAGCTTGTGGATGTAAAAAAAGTCCAGCTCATGCAGCGCGACAAAATTGTCATTCGCGAGCTCATGATCGTCAAAATAAGGGTAAAAAAGGGTGAACTGCCGGAGGTTATGCAGGCGATCAGTGCGTACAGGTCGAATGTCGTCGATCTTTCGCCCGATTCGATTGTCATCGAGATAACAGGCGAACCAACAAAGCTGAATGCCTTCCTCGCGTATGTTGCGCCTTACGAGATCATCGAAATGTGCAGAACAGGACCTACGGCAATGGGGCGCAGCACCTACTGCCTGGAAAATGAAACGTATTGAGATCAATTGATTCATTTAATTTTAAGGAGGAAAAGGGTATGGCAAACATGTACTACGAGAAGGACTGCGATTTCAGTCTTCTCAAGGGCAAAACGGTGGCAGTGGTTGGTTACGGAAGTCAGGGACACGCCCACGCACTCAACCTCAGGGATAGCGGCGCAGAGGTGATTGTCGGCCTCTATGAAGGTTCGAAATCGATGGAAGTCGCCAGGGCTGCGGGGTTGCGCGTAGAAGTTACCTCGGAGGCAGTGAAGAGGGCGGATATCGTGATGATCCTCGTCAACGACGAGAAGCAACCGGCGCTCTACAAAAAGGATATCGAACCATATTTGAGAAAGGGCGCGACTCTCGCGTTTGCCCACGGCTTCAACATTCACTACGGCCAGATTCAGCCACCTCCTGACTCCGATGTCATCATGGTCGCGCCAAAGGGCCCAGGACACACAGTGAGGAGCCAGTACGAAGAGGGCAGAGGAGTGCCCTGTCTCATTGCGGTGTATCAGGATGTCAGCGGGAAAGCCCGCGATATCGCTCTTGCCTATGCCTTCGGCATTGGGGGCGCGCGAGGAGGAATTCTTGAGACAACCTTCAAGGACGAGACCGAAACCGACTTGTTCGGCGAGCAGTGCGTCCTGTGCGGCGGTGTCACCGAGCTCATCAAAGCCGGTTTCGATACACTCGTCGAGGCGGGGTACAAGCCCGAAAACGCCTACTTCGAGTGCCTCCACGAGATGAAGCTCATCATCGACCTCGTGGTGAAAGGAGGCCTGAGCTACATGCGCTACTCAATCAGCGACACCGCTGAATATGGCGATTACACCGTCGGGAAACGCATCATCACCGACGATACCCGGAAAGAAATGAAAAAGGTGCTGTCTGAGATTCAGGACGGCTCCTTCGCGCGCAACTGGATTTTGGAGAACCAGGCGAATCGACCCTACTTCAATGCGCGCCGCCACCAGGAGCAGAACCTCCTCATCGAAAAAGTGGGGAAGGAACTCCGGTCGCAGATGAGCTGGGCAAAAGACAACAAGTAGAGTTTTTCATTATGAGGCCGTGAGGGCGGGGGTACGGCCTGGTTGCACGAAAAGACAGAAGCATAGAAGTGTGTAAACGCGCGCAACCAGGCCCGCTTCCCCGCCATGTATGGTGCGTTCTACAAAAGCGAGACAACAGTGCAACAATTGGAAATATTTGACACAACCCTCAGAGATGGCGCTCAGGCTGAAGGCATCTCATTCTCGGTACGCGACAAGCTCGCGATCGTCAAGGCGCTGGACGAATTCGGCGTCCACTACATTGAGGCAGGGAACCCGGGCTCCAATCCAAAGGATATGGAATTCTTCGCAGCTGCGTCTGAAATAACGCTTAAAAGCGCAAAACTCGTCGCCTTTGGGAGCACGAGGAGAAAGGGCATCCCTGTCGAAGAAGACAGCAATGTGCGCGCCCTCCTACTTGCGCGCACGCCCTGCGTCACCATTTTTGGGAAATCCTGGGATCTCCACGTCACCGAGGTGCTCTCGACCACCGCAGATGAGAACCTTCGCGCCGTGCGCGACACGGTACGGTTTTTTAAGGAGCGCGGAAAGGAACTCATCTTCGACGCTGAGCACTTCTTCGATGGTTGGCGGAACAACAAGGGTTACGCGCTTAATGTCCTGAAAGCCGCTGAAGAAGGTGGAGCTGATGTGCTGGTTCTCTGCGATACCAATGGAGCGACCGCGCCTCTCGAAATATATGAAATTGTGGGTGAAGTCTGCGCGAAATATCCTGGAATGCGCATAGGAATTCACTGCCACAACGACATTGGTTGCGCAGTGGCGAATTCGATGCTCGCGGTCAAGGCAGGGGCCACGCACATCCAGGGCACCTTTACGGGTATTGGAGAGCGTTGTGGAAACGCCGACTTAAGCACAATAATACCAAACCTTCAGCTCAAAGCCGGCTACCTTTGCGTGAGCGGAGGGCTCGAAAAACTTACCGCTACCGAAATAAAAATCGCTGAAATCGCGAATCTCACCGTGCCGAACAACAAACCATACGTGGGAGAAAGTGCTTTTGCCCACAAAGGCGGCATGCATATCGATGGTGTCGACAAGATTTCGCGCTCGTTCGAGCATGTCGATCCCTCCCTTGTCGGCAATCGACGTCGCTTCCTGCTTTCGGAAGTTTCAGGAAAGAAGGCAGTGCTCTTAAAAATCGCGGACATCGCGCCCGAACTGACCAAGGATAGTCCTGAGACCGCGTGGATACTCGACCGACTCAAAGAACTCGAGCACGATGGCTATCAATTCGAGGCAGCAGACGCCAGCTTTGAACTGCTTGTTAAAAAGATTATCGGAAAATTCAAGCCGCACTTCGATTTGAATATGTATAAGGTGAGCAGTGAATCTCCGGCACCCGACGGCGAGATGAGTTCTAACGCCATCATCAAGATCAAGGTCGATGGGAATGCCGAAACCACGGCAGCGGTGGGGAATGGGCCAGTCCATGCGCTCGACCAGGCGCTGCGAAAGGCCCTCTGCGTTTTCTACCCGGAACTACAGGATGTCCACCTTGTCGATTACAAAGTGCGCGTGCTTGAGACAGGCGACGCCACAGGCTCACGCGTGCGGGTGTTGATCGAGAGTACAGACGGACACCGGGAGTGGACTACCGTCGGCGTATCAACCGACATCATCGAGGCGAGTTTCATCGCTCTCGTCGATTCACTCGAGTATCGGCTGTGTCTCGATGCTGCGCAACGCTAGAACGATTTCCAGAATTTCTTTGAAAACAGCACAAGCACGGTGTACACTTCGAGTCTTCCGACGAGCATCGCGAAGGAGAGCCAAACCTTCGCCCACCAAGGGAAGAACGAATAGTTATAAACCGGCCCGACTTTCCCGAGTCCAGGCCCGATATTCCCAAGGTTCGCGATGACCGCCGTGACATTCGTGAGAATATCCACTCCGGTAAAGCTGATAACCAGCACCGAAATAAAGAAAAAGACAAAATATAAAAACACGAGCGCAGCAATATCGTAGATTACGTTTTTTCGAAGCGCCTTGCTGCCGAGGAATATAGTGTAAACACCGCGCGGATTCGCCACGTAACGCATTTCCGTCATTGCCATCTTGAAGAGTACTACGATGCGGATCACTTTTATGCCGCCACCCGTGGAACCGGCGCAGCCTCCAATAAACATCAGCACGAGAAGCACAGTTAGGGAGAGTGTCGGCCAGGTGCCAAAGTCGGCTGTTGCGAAACCAGTGGTCGTGAGAATCGAGGATACCTGGAAGGATGAGTAGCGAATTGATTCTCCAAAGCTTTTATATGTTCCATGCGTCAACAAATCGAAACCAATCGCGATCGAGGCGATCGCGAAAATCGCGAAATACACTCGAAACTCGGTATCTTTGAGAACGCTGCGGGGCTTTCCAGTAAGGAGGCGGTAGTGCAGCGTAAAATTTGTTCCCGCGATGAACATGAAGATTGTGATGACCCAGTGTATGAAACCGGATTTGTAGTACGCTACACTCGTGTTTTTGGTGCTAAAACCACCCGTCGCCATGGTCGCGAAGGCGTGGCACACCGCGTCGAAGAGCGTCATCCCGCCAATCACGAGCAACACAATTTCAAGAAGCGTGATCCCGAGGTAGATGAGCCACAACATTTTCGCGGTGCTCGAGATGTGGGGGGTAATCCTATCGACCGAGGGGCCTGGAGCTTCCGCCTCCATGACGCGGATCGCGCTGAATCCTAGGGCGGGGAGCACCGCAACGAGAAGTACCACTATGCCCATACCACCCAGCCAGTGTGTCGTCGCGCGCCATAAAAGGAGCGAGCGCGGGAGTGCTTCAATGTCGGTGAGAATACTCGCGCCGGTCGTGGTGAAGCCTGACATTGTCTCGAAGAACGCATCAATGTACGAAGGGATAGATCTCGCCAGCACAAAGGGTATGGCGCCGAGCGCTGAGGCGAATACCCAGCTCAGTGTCACAAGGAGAAAACCGTCCCTGTTCGTGAGAAAGGGTTTCTTATCATTCCTGGACACAAGGGACATTACAAGGAAAAAGCCAATTCCAATCGCGGCAGGGATGACGAGCGAGAGCGTCGTGAGAAGAGTTTCTTGCTCAAAAATCGCGAGGAGAGAACATGCGAGCATGAAGAGTGAAACAATCATGAGAATCGCGGAGAGCATTCGGAGAATCGATTTGATGTGCATCTTACGCCCCCAAAAGGCCTTCGATCTTGCCTATTTGCTCTTTCCGGACAATGAGTCCGACGAGATCATGCTCGTAAATTTTAGTTGTCCCTGTTGGAATTATGGTTTTTCCTTTATGGATTACGAAACTGATGAGGAAGCCTTTAGGGAGATTAAGATTTCTGATTTCAGCGCCAAGCTGAGGGAAAGAATTGGATATCTGAATTTCGATCAGCTCGTACTCGTTCCGGGGGAAACTATAAAGCCTTCGAATTTTGGCTCGTCGGACCTGATCGAGAATAGCGCCGGACATGACGATTTTCTCATTGATGATGATATCGATATTGAGCGAGTAGAAAAGGGGGCTATATAGATCGTTCGTCGTGAGGGCAAGGGTGCGCCGAGCGCCTGCGTTGTGCGCGAGTAGCGCGGTGAGTAGATTGATGCTCTGCTGAGAGGTAAGACAGAGCACGATATCGGAACTGCCGACATTTTCATCTTCTATAAACTGCTCGTCGGTCAATTGATGATCGATGGGCTCGATATCGGGGAATCGCGATGAGAGGGATTTTAAAAGATCTCTATCTCCATCGATTACCTTGATACGCGGATTGCCAAGCAAAGAGAGCGCGCTTGCCCCACGCTTATATTTCGGTCCGGATGTAATCTGCTCGATGCCGAGTTCCTGTAAGAGCAATGCGGTGAGGGTTTCGGCGCCGAAAATAACCATCGAGCTAAATTTTCTCAGCGCGTCCTTCGAGTGGCCAAAGAGCTGATCCAAAGTCGCGGGCTCACCGAGTATGTAGGCCGAGTCGTTTTCTTCAAAAAGGAAGTTGCCGGTTGGTACAATGAGCTCATTCGACCGGAGCACTGCCGGCACAATAAAGTCTGGTCCAATCTCTGAGCGGATCTTGGAGAGAGGCTTATCGATAAAACTGTGTCCGCTTTTCACGAGAAAACGCCGCAGCTGGATGCCAGCTTCTTTGACATCAATGATTTCTGGTGACATGCCTCGGAAGATAATGCGGGCGATCGCCTCGGCAGCCTCAACCTCAGGATTTATTATGTAATCGACTCCGAGAATTTTTTTCTTCGTATTTTTAAACGAGGCGAAGTAAGGATTCCGCGTGCGCGCGATTGTTTTTACTTGGCTGAAATTTTCAGCGACAATGCCACAGGCGACAATGTTAGCTTCATCGCTGCCTGTGCACGCGATGAACCAATCGGCATCAGCGACACCGGCTGAGATGAGAGTATCGATGTGTTCGCCGTCTCCCTCCTCTACAATACAATCGAGGTCATTGGAAATTGTCTTGGCGATGTAAGGATTTTTTTCAATGATGACAACATCGCGATTTTCAGCGATGAGCTCCCTGGCAATAAGCGAACCGAGAAGGCCCGCGCCTAAAATGGCAATCTTCATTGTGCGAAAGTATATGAAAAGAACTGAGTGTGCGCAATGGATTTTGCTGGTTGAAGCCTAAAATTGGGCACGCCTGTTGTGAGGCTCGAGCTTTTTCTCTAGTATACACAACAGGAGTGATTGATGCGCAAGGACATCCGGTTCGGAAAGGAAACGCTTTTTCTTCTGCTCTACTTTACAGGCATAATTCTCGTGGGCAGCGCTCTCCTCTCCATGCCTTTCTCGTCTCGTCAGGGTAGTATGCGTTACATCGACGCTCTCTTTACCGCCACAAGCGCAGTCTGCGTTACAGGGCTCTCAGTGGTCGATACTCTCTCGCTCTCGAGGGTGGGGCAGGCGGTGCTTCTTCTCCTCATTCAGTTTGGAGGCTTGGGTATCATCGCCTTTTCCACCCTTTATCTCTTTCTGCCGCGCCGCAGAATTTCAGTCACGACGAGGGGCTTCGCGGGCGAGTATAGCATTCCCTCGTTTGAATACCACACGCGAAATATCATCGCCCAGATTATCAGTTTGACTGCCACCTTCGAGCTCATTGGTGCGCTCCTTATCTGGCCGAAGCTCGAGCAACATGGATACTCACTCTTCGACGTGATTTTTCACTCCATTTCGGCGTTCTGCAACGCTGGATTCTCAACGATTCGCGGAGGGATGGAAAGTTTTAGAGATGATCCACTCATGAATATAGTTACGATGGTGCTGATTGTAGCGGGAGGGCTCGGCTTTGTGGTGCTTCAGGATCTGTGGCACTTTCTACGCAAAAAGAAGCTCCATCTCATGTATCATTCGTCGATTGTGCTAAAGACGAGCGCTGCACTTATCGTAGTAGGAGCGGCGCTCATCTTCGCACTCGAATATCGGCACGCGTTTACCGGCATGGGCGGGGCTTCGAAGGTAATGGCCTCATTCTTCCAGTCGGTTACCTCGCGCACCGCTGGTTTCGACACGGTAGCGCAGGCCAATTTTACGAGCGCAGGCCAATTTATCACGATAATCCTCATGTTCATTGGTGCTTCTCCTGCTTCGACGGGCGGTGGTGTCAAAACGACCACCTTCTACCTCATGGTGCTTGCTGCAATCCGCTATCGAGAGGATCGAAATGCGCTCGTGGATCATAACAGAACGATTCAGCCCGCTTTGCTGATCAAAGCATCGGCGGTTATCGTGCGAGCCTTTGCGATCGCGCTGGTGGTTACCTCGATTCTTCTCATCGCCGAGCAGGTGCATGGCAATCCAGTGAATATTGAGACTGCGGTGTTTGAGAGTGTGTCAGCCTTCGCTACGGTAGGTCTGTCAATCGGTATCACGCCGCATCTCTCGGTGATATCGAAGCTTGCGCTTATCAGCGCGATGTTCATGGGAAGGGTCGGTCTTTTCGCGATGGCGATTCCTCACTCGCGGCGATCGCCTGAACGCTATGCCGAGGCTCCGAAGGCTGATATTCTTCTGTAATATGATGCTGAAAAAGGATGGTGGGATATGAGACAGTATGCATTTGTGGGACTTGGGTCGTTCTCGATGTCGATGCTCGAGCGCATTGCCGAGGTCACCGACCAGATTATCGCGGTCGACGATGATCCTACCAGAATTGAGCACATCAAGGAAATGGTCTCGACGGCATTCACGGTGGACCTCCTCGACGAGGAAGCATTTGAGCGCGTCTTTCACGAACCTGTCGATGTCGCTGTGGTCGATATTGAGTCGAATGGTGCCGCAATTCCTCTCGTCACATTCAGGCTCAAGAAGCTAGGGGTTCAGGAGATCATTGTCAAATCGAACTCTGAAGAGTACGATAATTTATTACGGCTTGTGGGGGCCACCCGCGTCGTAAATTCAGATCGCGAAGCTGCACTGCGTGTTACACCCCTCGTGCTCTCTTCTTCGCTCACCAATTTTATGCCGATCAGTGGAGATCTCGTGCTCGCCGAGGTTATCGCCCCAAGTTTTGTGATTGACAAGACCGTCGTCGAAATGGATCTGCGTCGTACCCACCATGTGAATGTGGTCGCGGTGAAGTACGCTATAGAACGTGTCGCAAATGAATCCGGCGAAGATGTGTTCCACGACCTCGATACAACGTACCGTTTCAAACAGGGCGATATACTCCTCGTTACTGGCAAGGAGAGTGATGTGTTCGCATTCTCTGGCGTTCAGAAAACTTCAGATCAAGAAAAAAAGCGAGGCGGATTTGCTACTTTGCTCAAAAATATGCTGAATCGAAAAAGCAAGAATCGTTCTGTGAAAGGGTAATTCTTTCGTACGTTGATTCCTTTTTGTCAAACCATTACAATTAACCTAGCGGCACAGGCTCTGAAGTACTGTCTGTGCGCTCCGGCGGCTTTTATGCTTCCGGCGAACCGCGTTGCAGACTGAATCTGCGCGTATTATGGAGGTCCATCTATGGACATTTTTCAAAAATGTTTCGATTTCGACCTGGATAAACAGGCAATGGAAAAGGGGCTTTACCCCTATTTCCAACCGCTCGACGGGCTTGAGGGACCCGAGGCTGTTTTTCATGGCCGCCGCCTTATCATGATCGGATCCAACAATTACCTTGGACTAACGATGCATCCCAAGGTCAGGGAAGCTGCTCGAAAGGCTCTTGAAGAATACGGCCCTTCCTGTACTGGCAGCCGCTTTCTAAATGGCACGCTCAAATTACACGAGGAGCTCGAAGCGAGGCTCGCAGCCTTTGTCGGTAAGGAAGCAGCGCTCGTATTCTCTACCGGCATGCAGACGAATCTCGGAGCGATATCTGCCCTTATTGGACGCAATGATGTGGTGATTACCGACAAGGACGACCATGCGTCCATTGTCGACGCGTGCAGGCTCGGCCTGGGCGAGATAAAGCGCTATGTCCATGGCGATCTCGACCAGCTCGAGCGCATTTTGCAGAAAATCCCCCCGGAATCGGGGTCGATGGTGGTGGTCGACGGTGTGTTCTCCATGGGTGGCGATATCGTCGACCTGCCTAAACTTGTCGATATTTGCGCACGCTATGGAACGCGGCTCTATGTCGACGATGCTCACTCGTTGGGTGTTCTCGGCGACGGACGCGGAACCGCATGGCATTTTGGGCTTACCGACAAAGTTGATCTCATTATGGGTACATTCTCGAAGAGCTTTGCTTCCCTTGGTGGCTTTGTAGCAGGAGACAAGGATGTTATCAACTACATCAAGCATACTGCGCGTTCCTTCATTTTCTCAGCATCCTTGCCGGCTCCGAATGCAATGGCAGCCTTTGCTGCGCTCGAAGTCATGGAGACTGAGCCTGAGCATGTTCAGCGTCTCTGGGAGAACGCGCACTTTATGATGAAAGGCTTCCGCGAGCTCGGCTTCAATATCGGTAACACGCAAACGCCAATTATCCCTGTCATCATTGGCGAAAATGAGACCTGCTTCCGATTCTGGAAAGAGCTCTTCGATGGCGGAGTGTACACGAATCCGGTTATTAGCCCCGCGGTTCCTGAGCACATGGCGCTTTTACGCACCTCATACATGGCGATCCACACCAAGGATCAGCTCCAGCGCGCCCTCGACATCTTCGAAAAGGCCGGAAAGAAGTTCGGCATCATCTGAGAATGCTCTCGCACTGACATCGAGACGTGCCTGGGGGCGTACTGCGCGCTGAAAGGCACGTTTCGATTGTACTATCCCTTTAGGCGCGTCTCGCGCTACCCTTCGTTAAATTATCGAATTCACTCACTGTGTTTTTCCATAGTAATCAGCCCTTGCTCCACAAAGCTGTAGTATCCGTTCACAGAAAATATGAGGTGGTCGAGGAGCGGAATACCAAGAATCTCACCGGATTGCCGAAGCCGTGTTGTAATTTCTCTGTCCTCAGTCGAAGGTTCCAAATTCCCGCTCGGATGATTGTGCGCCACGATGATCGCGCAGGCCCGATCGGTAATCGGATCCGCAAAAACTTCCCTTGGATGCACGACCGTCTTGTTGATCAACCCCTTTGTGACTTCCCGCACCGCGTTCACTTCGTGCCCGCCATTGAGCGAAATGACAACAAAGTGCTCCTGCTTGAGATCGGCATAGTGGATGAGGAGCGGATAGGCGTCTTTGGGCATCGCCACACGCGTACCGCGTGTTGAAAATATACGGCGCCCGAGCTCGACCGCCGCCGCGACCACGCAGCTTTTCGCTTTGCCCATGCCATCGATGTCCATCAAGGTCTTGATATCGAAAGGACGCGTACCCCCACTGATCTGGTCGAGTACCTCCTTCGCAAGCTTCCTCACGGGTTTATCGTGTTTGCCGGTACCAAGAATCGCGGTCATCAGATCCAGGTTGGAAATCGCGTTGCTGCCGGATTTCAGCATCCGTTCGCGGATGTCAGGGTTCACCGCGGCCCGATGGTCCGCCTCGAGAGTTAGCTTCTCGTACACATACCACTCATCCATAATGTCTCCTAGAACAAAGACGCGCGCGGCATGCAATGCGATTCAAGTTTGTCAGAGAAGCCGCCGGCAAAACGTTTGCGTTCGTCCTGCAAGTGTTTTATAATAAAAAATGACTATTTTACTCGGAATCGACACAACACATTTCATGAGGAGGAAACAATGAAAAGTGTCAAAGGAACAAAGACTGAAGTGAATCTTCTCACCGCATTCGCGGGCGAATCGCAGGCGCGAAACCGCTATACCTACTTTGCATCCAAGGCCAAGGAAGAAGGCTTTGTGCAGATCCAGCTTGTGTTCGAAGAAACCGCAAATCAGGAGAAGGAGCACGCGAAGCGTCTTTTCAAATTTCTCGAAGGTGGCATGGCCAAGGTTACGGCGGAATTCCCTGCTGGCATTATTGGAACGACGAGAGAGAATCTCGAGGAAGCAGCGGGCGGCGAAAACTACGAGTGGAAGGAGATGTACCCTGGTTTTGCAGTAGTTGCGCGCGAAGAAGGCTTTCCCGCCATCGCCGCGGTGTTCGAGGCGATCGCGGTTGCTGAAAAGCAGCACGCCAAGCGCTACGAGGCATTCATGGCCAATATCGACGCAAACCGCGTGTTCAAGCGCGACAAACCAGTGGTTTGGCGCTGCCTCAACTGCGGCTACCTCTTCGAGGGAACCGAGGCGCCAAAGGCCTGCCCCGCGTGCGCCCATCCGCAGGCTTATTTTGAACTTTTAGGAGAAAATTGGTAAATTCTACCAGGAGGTCTTACATGACACAGAAAAAGCAAATCTACAAGTGCATGAAATGTGGCAATATCGTCGAAGTCCTGCATGCGGGAGAAGGTGAACTCGTATGCTGCGGAGAGCCGATGAAGCTTTTCGCAGAAAATACCACCGATGCCGCGAAGGAAAAACACGTTCCCGTGCTCGAAAAAACTGCCGATGGTTGGTGGGTCAAAGTCGGCGCGGTTGCGCACCCCATGGAAGAAAAGCACTACATCGAGTGGATCGAACTCATCGCGGATGGAACTTCCTACCGGGCGTTTCTCTCTCCGGGACAGGAACCCAAAGCCTTCTTCCCCGTCAAGGCCGAAAAGGTCAGCGCACGAGAATACTGCAATCTGCATGGATTGTGGAAAGCGTAAAATAGAATAAGGAGTGCTCAATGAAAAAGTATGTCTGCGATGTATGCGGCTATATCTACGATCCCGCCGACGGCGATCCTGATGGCAAGATTCCCCCTGGGACACCGTTCGAGAAGCTGCCCGACGATTGGGTTTGCCCAATGTGCGGCGCGAGTAAGGATTCGTTCTCGCCGATGGACTAATATCGAGCGCGCTTCGCGAAAGCGCGAACTAGGTGATCTTTGGTGTGAAGGGTTTGCTCACCGCAGAGTGAGCAAGCCCTTTTTTTAGTGCGCCCGGCAGGGCGCACCTACTGGCAGGCAAAAGTCCCGTACGGACCCGGTAAGGGGAACAGTGAGCCGAACGCCAAGGGTGTCAGAGGCTCAGAGGCGACCTGTGACCCCTCTGCCCGCGCCACGCTGGTTTTGGTATCTTATGTCCATGGAGTGCATATGATTTCTCGCGATGATTTTATTTTCTGCATTGGATACGACGGAGGCACCGCGATTGTCGATGGCCGGGCAAAAAAGGAGTTCTCGAAGCTGTCAACGGCGCAGCTCGCCGAGAAGGGACTTTACCGCGCCGCCTTCGCCTCGGCGCTCTACTCAAAGAAGCCCGAGGAGATGCACGCATTTATCGATTTCTTCAATCAGAAGGCAGGCACGAAATTCACGGATGAGGCTCAGCTTTCGCGCCTTTTTGGTGTGTATATCGAAGATATCACAAGAGTAAAAATACTGTAGGGCCGGTGTGAGCGCGCCGGATTCGTGCGCCATACAGAGAGCACCCTTTTCTGTATTGCCCCCACAAGCGAATGCTCACAATACCTGCATGATCCTGCCCTTTAAATAGCGTGATTCCTCATAACCTACCATAATGGGGTGGTCGAGGTCTTGTGTGCGCTCTTCGATGAGCCGCAGTCGGCGGTTCGAGTCGAAGGCGGCCTCCGCGAGCATCGAGTCGAACATCGTGGGCATGAACGCATGCGAGCACGAAAAAGTGACCAATATGCCACCGCGCTCGAGAAGATGCATGGCGCGCACATTGAGCTCTTTGTAGCCGCGGTACGCACCGGGGAGGGCAGCGCGATTTTTGGCAAAAGCAGGCGGGTCGAGGATGATGAGGTTAAAGCGCCGGCCCATCTTTTCGAGGTCGCGCAAGTAATCGAAGGCATTCGCTTCGACCGTTGTGATTCGATCGGCGACGCCATTGCGGGCGGCGTTGGTGCGCACGAGATCGAGCGCTTCGGAAGAGCTGTCCACTGAGATCACTGAAGAAGCGCCGGCGCGCGCGGCGAGGATGGAGAAGCCGCCTTGGTTGCAGAACATGTCGAGAACGCTGCGGCCAGGGGCAAAGTGGGCGGCCGCGCGTCTGTTCGCACGCTGATCGAGGTACCAGCCGGTTTTCTGGCCGCCGGCGAGGTCGATTTCGAAAAGTGCGCCGCTTTCTTCCATGAGGATGCGCTCGGGAACTGAGCCCCAGAGCACGCCGGTGGACTCTGGAAGCCCTTCGAGCGCGCGCACCGGCGCGTCTGAACGCTCCACGATGCCTTTGGGGTTAAAGACTTTGCGCAGCGCTTCGACGATAGCGGATTTGCGCACTTCAACTCCGAGGCTTAAAAATTGAACTGAGAGCCAAAGTGCGGGGGAGGTGTCGGCGCTCTGGGGTGTCTGCGGTGCCGCGATGTTGAGCGGCATGGCGTTGGGTGGCGTGGCAGATGAGGATTGTTCTGGAACGTCTGGAGTCGCGCTCTTTCCCGCGTCGATCGGTACGCCCCAGAAGCCATCGACAATCAGCCCAGGCACCGAATCAGCCTCACCGAAGACCAGTCTGAGACTGAGCGGTGCGACACCGAAGTTCAGCTCGCGCCAAGCTTTTGCGTGCTCGAAGGAACGTACGAAAAATTCGCGGTCGGCGTGCTTTGCGGTCCGCGAGTAAACACGCGCCCTAATTTTCGAGTTCGGATTAAAAAAAGCGTATCCGACGTGCAGCCCGCGCGCGTCTTTAATTTCGACCTCGTCGCCGGGCGCGGGGTCGCCCTCGACTCTGGCGATCTCATTGTCGTAGATCCATGGGTGTCCATGCCGAATGCGGATATCTTCTTTAGGTTTAAGGATTATCTCACTCATCGGTGGTATCGTACCGGCATCGAGGCACGTGTTACAAGGGCTGTGTAAAAGTCACGCGGTTTTTCCCATAACAACCCGTCGCAATAGCTTCATTTTTACGCCATAATAATTGTACAGAGGATGATCATGCCGAGACCCATGAAATATAGGATTGTCAACGGACATCCGGTGACGAATGTGTTTAAACCCGCGGGTATACCACAGCGACAACTCGAGGAAGTGCTTCTCACACTCGACGAATTGGAGTCGCTTCGTCTTGCCGATCTTGAAGGCCAGTATCAAGAAGAAGCCGCTAAGCACATGGGTATTTCGCGTCAAACTTTTGGGAATATTGTGGAATCAGCGCGAAAGAAAGTAGCGGATGTATTGGTAAACGGGAAATCGCTCCGCATCGAAGGGGGCTATGTCGATCTTTCCAATTTACCTTTTATGTGCTCTGATTGCCACCAAAAATGGAATATCCCGCCAGGAAGCCCTGTTTCTCAGAATTGTCCTAACTGTGGAAGCGACCGGATACATAGCGTTTGACACTATCGAATAATACTCTTATAATTAGCATATGCCATTATAATAGGTGCTTTAAGGGCAGGTATACGAAGTGGACAAGGCATAAGAATGGTCCAGGTATCGAATACAATCCTGCTCATGACCACAGGAGGTAATCGATGTATGCGTATGGTCCGGTTCCTTCTCGAAGATTCGGCAGATCTGTTGGAATAAGCCCAATTCCTGAAAAGACATGCAGCTACTCCTGTGTCTACTGTCAGCTCGGCCGGACAAGGAACTTGACCATCAAGCGAGAACACTTTTTCCCCGTAGACGATATACTCGCCGATATTGAAAAAGTGGTAAGCGCGAATGAACACAAAATCGATTATCTAACGCTTGTCGGCGATGGCGAACCTACGTTGAGCGCCGATCTCGGAGAAATTATCCATGCCTGTAAGACGCGTTTCCCCTATAAAGTAGGTGTCATCACGAATGGCTCGCTATTGTGGATGCAAGAAGTGCGGCAGGAGCTCAGCGAAGCCGATGTGGTGAATATTTCAATGTCGACGAGCGATCCTGAAACATTTCAGGGTTTGCACAGACCCCATGTCGGGCTCTCCTTCGAAAGAGTCAGGGATGGTATTCAGCAATTTGCAACCACGTTCAAAGGACAGATCTGGGCTGAAGTGATGCTTGTTGATTTCGTCAATACGGACTCCGGAGAGATGGAGGCGTTGCGAACGCTCATCGACAACGTGAGACCCTCGCGGACCTACATCATGACGCCGACGCGACCTCCTGCTGAGAAATGGGTTCTTATCCCAAGCCCGGAAAAAATTATCATGGCACTTTCCTTGTTTGGAGGAGAAGATATAACCCAGCTCGAACACGGAACTTTTGGGCTTGATGAATTCAAGAGCGCCAACGAAGCCATCTCTGAAATTTGCAGGCGACACCCACTGCGGCTCAGCCAGGCGAGAACGATAGAGGCCTATTTTGCTCAGAGGAGTTTAGATCGGCTCATTACGGAAGGAAAATTCAAAATTGTTGAGTATCAAAATCATAAATATGTGCTGCCGACGGAATTCATATTTGGCACTCGAGCGGTAGCTCAAAATTGATGTCTTAGAGAGAAAGGAATAAAAGCGTTGATAGTGAGTATTCTCAGCGGTAAGGGTGGTGTCGGGAAAACCACCATCGCGGTTAGTCTTGCGAAAGTTATGGCCAAACAGCAAGAAACTGTTGTGCTTGCCGACCTCGATGTCGAGGAACCCAACGCGGGCATTTTTCTTAAAAAGCAGCTTCGAGAGACTATCGAAGGAATCGTGTATAGACCGCAGTGGCGGGAAGACCTCTGCATGTACTGCGGAAAATGTCAGAAGTACTGCAATTTCAACGCGATCGCTGCGCTCCCGAATTATGTCATTGTGTTTCCGGAATTGTGTCACAGCTGTTATGCGTGCTCGGATCTCTGCCCCACTTCGGCCCTGCCTATGCTGCCCTACAGAATCGGATCCATCAGCCTTTTTCGAGTTGAAGGAGGTTTTGTTTTTCTCGAGGGCAGACTCGATGTCGGTCAAGAAATCGCTTCGACGATGGTCAAACAGACCCGTGACAGAGCGATACAAGAAGCTGAGCGAGAAGGAATAAGGTGGCTTGTTTTTGATGCCCCGCCGGGAGCCGCGTGTGCGTCTCGCGAGGCAATGATCAAATCTAGCGCGGTTATTCTCGTCGCGGAACCGACGCCCTTTGGTCTTCACGATATGAAGTTAGCCTATCGACTTGTCAGGGAAAATGAAAAGCCGTGTGCCCTTGTGATCAACAAAGATAGCCCTGGCTATAACGAAATAGACGAATTTGCGCATAGTGAGAAGATTCCGATCATCGCGCGGATACCATACGATCCAGTGCTTGCGCAGGCCTATTCAAAGGGAGACCTTTCTACTAGTGCTTTCCCTGAGCTTGTGAGCGCGATTCGAAACATTGAGACGTGGCTTGCGGACCTTTCGGTGAACTCGAAGGGAGGCCAGAAATGATTCGAATCGCGGTACTCTCAGGGAAAGGTGGAACAGGAAAGACATCTGTCGCAGCGGCTCTGGGATATCTTGCGGGAAGAGAGGCAGTGCTTTGCGACTGCGATGTCGATGCATCGAATCTTTCACTCGTGGCCGGCGCTGTAAATGTGCAGAGCCAGGAGTATTCTGGAGGCAAGGTCGCCGTTATCGATCCAGAGATTTGTACTGGTTGTGGAGCCTGTGTCGGCGCGTGCCATTTTGATGCAATCGAGTCGCAGGGTTCGAGGTTTCGCATAGAATCCGCGGCCTGCGAGGGCTGCGGATATTGTGCTCTCGTTTGCCCCGCGCGGGCAATTACCATGGTCGATCGAAAGAGCGGAGATATTTTTACCGCAGAGAGTCGTTTCGGTAGCGCTATTGTGTACGCCGAATTATCGATTAATGCGGAAAACTCTGGGAAATTGTCCACGCAGGTGCGGCGCATCGCGGATGAAATCGCTACAGAACGTGGGGCTTTCGCAGTAATAATCGATGGTCCCCCTGGCATAAGCTGCCCCGCGATTGCCGCCGCGACAGGGACCAACTATATCCTGTTCGTGTCTGAACCGACACTCTCGGGCGTATCTGACCTCGAGAGAGCCCTGGAGATGGCAAGAAAGATGCATATTCCTTCGGGCGTACTCGTTAATCGGGGCGATATCAATCAAGACCTCAGCGATGAGATCAGAATGATCGCGGAAAAATCCGAGCTCGATTTCTGGGGGATTTTGCCTCTCTCGTCTGATTTTGTGCGAGCTGTGCGCGCCGGGAAGACAGTGCTCGAAGAAACAGAAGATGAACATATCTTTTCAATTCTTAAGACAACATGGCTTTCGATTCAGATGCGATTTAAAACGGCGAATAGTGATACCGGGATTTAAGAGGTTTGGAGGTAAGTATGAAAGTACTATTCAGCGTACGCGAGAATAGGGGTGCCGATTCGCTCCTCGATGATAGATTCGGGAGAGCTGCTGGTTTTATGCTCTTCGATGATGAACACCAGGAGTGGTCATGGATTGATAATTCAGCCAACGTCAATGCCACTGGAGGCGCGGGTGTCCAGGCTGCTCAGACTGTCGTGGGTTCTGGAGCGGAAATCTACATTGGAGCGGAGTTGGGACCAAAGGCGATGGCAGTGCTCTCTAAAAGTTCACTCATGCTTTTTATCGGTGTTGCGGGGAAGTCCGCACAAGAAAATTATATGCTCTATAAGGAAGGAAAGATTAAAAGAATGGTATAGTGTGGGCTGACATGAAGGAGATGGTATGCGGCACGGTGTAATGCACGCCGTGCCGCATCGATCCATTTATGGTGTGTCGCTGCTCGCGTTTTGAAGTGAGTTGATCTGTGCTTTCAATGCTTCGAGCCTGGTTTCCAGATACTTTTGTTCATTGATAAGCGCTTGTTTCTGAAGCTCGACAGTTGGCGCATAGGCGGGGTTAAGCACGTAAGGCGCGAACCCCCAACCTCCTGTTCTCCAGCCATACCCCATGCCCATCCCAAAACCGCGGCCAAAACCAAACCCGGCTCCGCAATATCCAAATCCCCGACCAGTCAAAGGGCCGGCGCCCATCGGTCCTGTTCCATTACGATACGGCATAATCAAACCTCCGTATAAATTCCAATAGGAATCACTAAGGATTCCTTTTCGTAGCCAATTGGTACACTCGTTCGAGCGCTTCTATCTCACGCTTGCGCTCACCGAGCTCACTCATCGAAAGAGCAAGAATCTCGAGTCCCCGTGGAGTTATCTCATACATTCTTCGCTGAGGGCCCATACTCTTTTCATCCCAGACAGCGGAGACGAGTCCCTCGATCTCGAGCCCACGCAGTGCTCGATAGATAATGCTGATATCGAGCAGTTCGATATTGAAACCAAATTGCGCAAGTTCGTTCGCGAGGCTATATCCATAGCCTTTCTCCTTCTGAAGGAGCACGAGCAGGCATGTCTGTAAGAACATGATCCCGCCCCGCATGGGTCCCATGCCACCTCTGAATCTCCCCATCGGGCCTCTAGGTCCTCTTGGCAT
>DYLX01000030.1 GCA_020721875.1 Leptospira biflexa | reverse complement strand
AAGAGCCGACAAACACAAGCCTTCATGCAGCACTTTGGCTGCTTACAGAAAGTAGAGATAGATCTTAAATTGTAATCCGCAATTATTTTTAGATAATCGGAACTAAAAAGAAACGGCTACACATATACTTTGTGAAGCCGTTTCTTTTTTTTAATTTTGTCATATTGAATTTTAAACAGATTCCACAAGAGCCCTCACTCCATCGCTTCGATAATTGCCTCGCCGAAGGCGGAACAGGAGACCTCGGTGGAACCCTCCATCTGGCGGGCGAGGTCGTAGGTAACTCTGCCACGCGAGATGGCGCGGGTCATGCCCGCAACGACCGCGTCCGAGGCTTCCATCCAGCCTAAGTGTTCGAGCATGAGCGCGGCGCTCAGGATGAGGGAGCCGGGATTTACTTTGTTCTGACCGGCATATTTGGGCGCGGTGCCATGCGTAGCCTCGAAAATGGCCGCGCTATCGCCGATGTTCGCGCCCGGCGCCATGCCGAGCCCGCCCACCTGCGCCGCGCAGGCGTCGGAGAGGTAGTCGCCGTTGAGATTGGTCGTCGCAAGCACCGAGTACTCATCGGGCCTCAGGAGGAGTTGCTGGAACATCGAGTCGGTAATCACGTCCTTGATCACGACCTTGCCGGGCACGGGGTCCCAGCCGGCTACGGTCTGGTTGGGGAACTCTTCTCTCGCGAGCTCGTAACCCCAATCCTTAAAGCCGCCCTCGGTGAACTTCTGAATGTTACCCTTGTGAACGATGGTTACGGAGGGCAGATTGCGGGCAATGGCATACCTGATCGCCCTGCGAATTAGGCGCTTTGACCCACCGATACTGATTGGCTTGATGCCGATGGCGGTGGTGTCGATGTCGTCGATGTGTTTGCCCTCGTGCGGGGTGCTGTTGACGAGCTCGATGATTTTCTTTGCCTCGGGAGTGCCCGCGCGCCACTCGATGCCGGCGTAGATATCTTCGGTGTTCTCCCTGAAAATGACAATATCGAGGCGCTCGGGGTGCTTCATCGGCGAGGGAACGCCGGGGAAATAACGCACCGGACGGATGCAGGCGTAGAGGTCGAGGCGCATGCGGAGCGCGACATTTATCGACCGAATGCCGCCGCTGATCGGTGTGGTGAGCGGCCCTTTGATGGCCACTTTGAAGTCGCGAATCGCCTCGAGCGTCTCTTCGGGCAGCCACTCGTCGGGCCCGTAGATCGAGAGCGCCTTCTCGCCGGCGTAGATCTCAAACCAGTGGATGCGCCGTGTGCCGCCGTACGCTTTCGCAACCGCCGCATCGACAACTTTCCGCATTACGGGCGTAATATCGACGCCTATGCCGTCGCCTTCGATGAAGGGAATTATCGGATCATCGGGGACTTCCAAGGTTTTATCTTCACGAATGGCGATCTTGTGTCCCTCGTGCGGGATGACGAGTTTATGATATTCATTCATACGGGTCCCTCCATCTTTCCAGCCAATGTCTTCCTTCTTTTACTATACAATATTCAGGTAGTCTACCCAGGGGAAGATATGATACACTACACTGCGGAATGGACAAATACCTTATCGAGGGCGGCTACCCCATAAAAGGCACGCTACGGCTGTCCGGCAACAAGAATGCCGCGCTCCCCTGCATCGCCGCCGCGGTGCTGAGCGAAGAGCCCGTTACGCTTAGGAACATTCCCGCAATCGAGGATGTCCTTGTCATGATTGATGTGCTGAGGAATCTCGGCGCTGCCGTGGATAAAATCGACGCGCACACCTGGCGCATCGACGCGCGGAGTATTTCGAACTACGAGGTTCCCGAGGAGCTCGCAAAGAAGGTTCGCGCCTCGATTCTTTTCGCCGGTCCGCTCGTCGCCCGCTTTGGCAAGGCGATTCTTCCTCCGCCGGGAGGCGACACGATCGGGCGGCGACGCATCGATACTCATATCCTCGCGCTGGAGGATCTAGGTGCACGCATTACGCTTGAGAACACAATGTCCTTCTCCTCATCGCGGCTCGTCGGAGCGTCGATCTTCCTCGACGAGGCGTCCGTCACCGGCACCGAGAACGCGATTATGGCGGCACCCCTCGCCGAAGGCACGACGGTGCTTATGAACGCCGCCTGCGAGCCGCACGTGCAGGACCTCTGTGCGATGCTCCAGCAAATGGGCGCGCGGATCGATGGCGTGGGCTCCAACCGCCTCACGATACAGGGCGTGAAATCGCTCCACGGGACCGATTTTGCGATCGGCGCCGACTACATGGAACTAGGCTCCTTTATAGGGCTTGCGGCGGTTACGGGCGGCGATGTGCGCATCGAGGGCGTGCGCGCCGAGGACCTGCCTCCGCTCAAGGTGGGTTTTTCGAAGCTCGGTGTAACCTGGGAATTTAAGGGCACAACGCTTCGGCCCAATACGACAGTCGCTCTCCGCGTCCAACCCGATTTCGGCGGCCAGATCCCAAAGATCGACGACGCACCCTGGCCCGGGTTTCCTGCCGACCTCACTTCGATCATGACAGTGGTGGCGACTCAGGCCGAGGGTGTGGCACTCATCCACGAGAAGATGTTCGAATCGCGCATGTTTTTTGTCGACAAACTGATCTCGCTGGGTGCGCGAATTGTACTCTGCGACCCGCACCGTGCGATCGTGTATGGCCCATCAAAACTGGTCGGAAATGTCATGGTGTCGCCGGATGTGCGCGCGGGTATGGCGATGGTTATCGCCGCGCTTTGCGCCGAGGGTACGAGCACCATTCACAATGTGTACCAGATCGAGCGCGGCTACGAGAACCTCGTGGAGCGACTCTCGGCGGTGGGAGCGCACATAGTCCGCGCACAGGACTAAGCATGCGCGCACAGGACTAAGCGGACGCGCTTAGGCGCCTGTCTTTCCCGCGTCGTCGGTGAGCATCTTTTTCTTGAGCTCCTCGAGCATAACATCCGCAGCCTGCGGCGAAGATTCGAGCTGCGAGAACTGCTTCTCGAGACTCGCGCCGCTCGAAGCTTCATCGAGCTCTTTCATAGCCTCTGCGCTTGCTTCGATCTCGTCGACCTTTCGCTCCATGCGTTCGAAGGTGTCGAAAGCGCTCTTGTTGCCCGAGAGGCTCGACATCGTCTGATTGATGCGCTGCTGCGCCTCGGCACGCTTGGCGCGCGCGACGAGGATATTTTTCTTGCGGTTTGCCTCTTCGATCTTGCTCTGAAGCTGGCGGAGCGCTTCTTTAAGCTTCTCGACCGACTGCTTCTGCGCCTCCCACTGCTGGGCAAGTTGCGTGGCGTAGCCCTCGAATTCCTGCTTACGGAGGAGAGCCTCTTTAGCGAGATCGTCCCTGCCGGCGCGCACCGCGAGCATGGCTTTCTTTTCCCACTCGTCGGCCTTGGCCTTGTTCTCAAGCATTTCGCGCTCGAGTTTTTTCTCGTCGGCTATGGCCATCGCCACGGCCTTCTTGGACTCGATGAGCTGCTCATTCATGTCGATGACCATCTGATTGAGCATCTTTTCGGGATTTTCAGCCTTCGAGATAAGGGAGTTGATATTTGAAGAGATCACTGTTTTAAGGCGATCGAACATTCCCATGATTTATTCCTCCACCTTATGAATATAGCTCGCGAACTTCTTGTAGTGCTCGAGAAGCGCGAACGATATCGATTCAATAGAAGCCAGAAATTCATCTTTGTCAAGCGTGGCGTATTCAAGTGTGTCGATGACAATGATGTCGTTTCCGCTTATTGCGTAGGCGCCATGCAGAAGATCGGTCGCATTCAGCTCGAGAAGCATTCTGAAGAGCGGCTCCGCGTTCTTGGTGGGCACCGGCATGACATCGGCACTTATGACGACGAGTGGATCGGAAAAGCTCACGATCATCTTTGGGTAGCCCTTGTTTTCGTCTTCGATGAGCCAGGAATTGTCCGACATTTCTTGATACGAGATGCCGAGATCGATGAGATACTTTTCGATTTTGGGTGATGTGGACATCATTACCTCCTTGTATTCGTGCACGGAGCCAAAGTCAGCTCAACCGAGCGTAACGGTACCATCAGGAAAAGAGCTTATCACCGCCTGGCAATTCTGGCAGCGGCCTCTTCCCGGCTGTTCAATATCAATCAGCGTATCACACGCGGGGCACTTTATGGAGAGAGGGAATGTGCCGCTGAGCATGGCGCGAAGTCCGCTGACCGCATCCTCTGCATCAAGCGCGGTGGAAAAGTAACCGTCGAGTCCCAGAACCCGCCGAAATCGGTCCATGCTCGGGCGCATGCCGCAGAGGACAAGGTCGCCCTGTCGATCTCTCAGCTTCTGACGGAGGGCGAGCATGAGTCCCATGCCAGTCGCGCTGATTTCTTCGATCGTCGAAAAATCGACCACAAGGTAGCGGATGCCCTCGGCGAGAATGGTGTCGAAGGATTGCGCCACCGCGTCCAGATTGGCGTCGTTCACCGCGCCCACAAACCGCGCGACCACACACTCCGGAAAATCGCCGGATATTCGCGAAGAGATGAGTGCATCAGAACCGGCCTGAGGGATTTTCTGAATGCGGGAAAGCAATCTCGATGGCATAACGCCTCAATAATATGAGCTCGGTCTAAAAAAGTCAAACATATGCCTAGGATGAGATTTTGTTGTGCGGCGGCGCGATGTTCATTAGGGAGCGAATTAGCCGTCGAGCGTGACGATTGCCCCGGAGCTGAGACAGGGATCGGCGTCGATGAGATCGATCGCCGTGCGCGCCACGAGTTCGGCGCTGGCGAGGATGCCGCGCGGGGTGAGCCCGGCATGGCGCACTTTGGTGGCGGCATCCTGATACTCGGTCTCGGTAGGGCCTGGGCAGACGAGCGCGGCGGCGACATTGTGCGCAGCTCCCTCAAGGGCGATCGATTTGACAAGAACTCCGAGGCCAATTTTGCTCGCCGCGTAGGCGGCGGTCTGTTTGAACCCGCGAATGCTGTCCGTGCGCGTGCCTCCGAAGAAGAGGAAACGGCCGAAGCCTCGGCGCAGCATGCCGGGCAAGAAGTGGCTCGCGAGGGAGCCTGGCAGGGCAAGGTTTGCCATGGCGAGGCGCTCCCAGTCTGCCGTGCTTGTGTCGGCGAGGGAGCGCTCGAGAAAGGGCCCGAAGGCGCAGATGAGGAGATCGGGCTCGGCGCCGAGCTCGTGGAGTTTCTCATCGAGGGCGCTCAGAAATGCGCTGGGGGTATCGAACTCGTGGTCGAAAGTGAAGTTCAAGGAGCCAGAGCCGCTCCGGGGGATACCACCAACGACATGCATCGCCGCCACCTTCGTGGACGCGTGTCTCCCATGCATGAGCACTGTTGCACCCCGCCTGGCGAGCTCAGCGGAAACCGCACGCCCGATACCGCCCGATCCTCCTACCACAACCGCGAAGCGCCTTGCGAGCGTTGAATTTTCTGGGGCTGTCCGCTCACTCTTTGTAGGTACCATAGGATTATATTAACGCATTTTTCACCGGCAATTCATCATCTCGACCCGGACGAGAGTTTCGAGATTCCATCGAGAAATACGATGTCGTCGGCATGGATCACGCTGTTTTTTCTCAACGCGCAGGCTCTCACGATTACAGATTTCAACTCCCGTACATTCCCCGGCCAATTGTGAGTGGCGAGTTTTTCGAGCGCGTCGCTATCCAGTGCACATGCATCCTTCGAAAAACGCGTGCAGAAGTATCGCGCAAGGAGCGGTATATCCTCAGTTCTATGGCGCAGTGGTGGGATTTCAATTACCACATTGGCGATTCGGAACAGGAGATCTTTTCGAAACTTATCTTCAGCAGCGAGATCGATGGGATTGAGGCACGACGCACTGACGAGTCGAAATGCCGATGAATGTGGAGTGGTGCTTCCGAGCCTTCGGTACTCGCCCGTTTCAAGCACGCGCAACAAACGAGGCTGAAGTAGTGGCGAGAGGCTGCCTATCTCATCGAGGAAGAGCGTTCCCTGGTGTGCCTCTTCGATGGCACCCGTACGGGGCTGCGCGTCGGTGTAGGCTCCACGCTCAGTCCCGAATACCTCGCTCTCGAAGAGTGTCTCTGGTATGGCTGAACAGTTGAGCGCGATGAATGGCCTGGCGCGGCGTGTGCCCCAGGCGTGGAGAGCTCGAGCCGCGAGTTCTTTTCCCGTGCCAGTCTCCCCAACGATGAGGATAGGAGTTGTACCTTTTGCGTTGGAGCGAATCTGTGCAGTCAGCTCTCGGATTTTTACGCTCTTTCCGATAATCGAGACGCGATCCGGGGTGAATATGCTCGAGTGAGCGCACTCGCACCGCGATGGATCTAACGAGCCAAGATGCTCGAGCACCGATCGCATCGCGGCAATGGTTGCGGCCTGAATCGGTATGCTTAGAGAGAAGAATTCGCAGTGGAGCGCTTCGCTGAATACCGAGATGCGAGAAGGATCAATGGGAGTGAGAGCCGCGGCCGCTGATTCATCATTCCCAGGATTGTCATTGTGGAGCAAAAATACGCAGCATTGTTCATGGTGCGGGGCATGGAGACTCGGAAGTGAGAAGATTCGTTGGACATTCTCGAGTATCGATACGATAGTTTTTTCGTTTTGTGGTGAGATGTGGAACATCAACCCTAAGGGAGATTCTTTGCTGAATATGAGCGAGAAATCGAGAGGGTTTCCCGCAACAATTACATCGAAGCTCCCATTGAGCGAGGATCGTATCGAGCGAATTCGCTTCGGACTCGTATCGTAGTAAAGAATTTTTGTCATTATTGCTCACTATGTAGCAAAGAAACCCCGAGGCTGCAAGAGAAAAAACCATTTAAAAATTCAAAAAGGTATCCTTTTTATTTTTCAAAACGAAAGAATATTACGATTTGTTTTTACTCATCGACCGGAGAACCAGCGCATGATAGATCCGAAGTACACGAAGGTTCCACTCCGCGTTGCGCTCATGTGACGGGGGATCCATCGCTCGCCTTCCGGCAGCGGATCGCCCGCGAGAATGAGATTGGGAGTGCTCTTCTGAATTGCCAAGAGGAGCGCTCCTTCCTCTTCGCGGCGGTACATGCCATGCATGCTGCCCACGATGGTGATACCTGGATAGGTCGCCCTGATGTTTTTCTCCGCTTTAAGGAGGACAATTGGGGTGCCTCCGATGAGAAATACCGAACCGGCGCGTTTTTCGATCGCGGAGAGCAGCTGCGTAAGCACGCTCTGTGGCCGGTACACGCTGAACTCGGTACTTTGCGTCTCTGGATCGCTGAATTCTTCGGCGTCTTGGAGCGCGTCGAGCAGGAATTGATAGGCGAAGGGCACAGGCCATGTGCGCTCAGATTTTTCACCACGCTCGAGCACCTTCGTAACGAGGGAAGGGCTCGTGGGCAGCACGATATCGGCGCTCGAGATCATCGATCCGAATTCATTACGCTTGGTTGCTTGACTCCACTGGCTGGAGCTTAGAAAACAAATTTGGTGGTTTTTCTCGTCATCCCAGAGATAGGGAAGGGCCGAGATGATGAAGCGGGAAGGAAAATCGAGGCGCACTCCATCGAGGCGCATGCCAGGTATGCTTACCTTTTCCATATTTCTTTTTCAATTGCGATGATTCGAATCGCTGAAATGGCGAAAACAGCCGCGGTCTCAACGCGTAGCACGGGGCCTTCCGCATGGTATACCTTAAATCCCATGTTTGAAAAAGTAAGAAAATCATGCGCAGAGAATCCGCCCTCTGGCCCGATCGCTACCACGATGCTCCCCGTATTCCCCGAGAGAAGCTCGTGGAGGGAGGCTCGTTCGCGCTGTTCTGCTTCGTGAAAGAGAATCCGTACTGTTGAGTCGCGCGCGAATCCCTGGCGCTCGAGGGCGCCTTCAAGCTCTGCGACTTCCACGGTCGGGATAATTTCAGTCCGCACCGTCGAGCCTGATTGCTGGAGCGCCTCACGAATGATGCGCTGCCGTCGTTCGTGCTTGGCGGCTGAGCGATCGCTCGGCTCTGCGCCGACACAGTGCTGAGTAATGACGGGAACAATGAGGGAAGTTCCAAGTTCTGTGGCCTGGCGCACGATGAGATCGAATTTTTGCCCCTTGGGCAGCGCCTGCACGAGGGCGATTTTCGGCAAAGCGTGGGTGCCTCGAGCGCGCGAGTCGGTGAATGGGCGTTCGCCGTCTGGAATCGGGCTCAGCGATACTTCGACAATCCGAGCGCTGTCGGAGAGGAGTGTGCAGAGAAATCGCGCCCCGGTCTCATCGATAGCCTCGAAGGTGTCGCCCACCTGCATGCGGCGCACATCGAGGAGGTAGTGGCGCGTCTTTGCATCGAGCGTGTAGCGCGCCAAGCCGTTGAGATTCCCGGGAAGGACAATCTGCTTCATACCGCTTTGTCGTCACCGATTCTCGATTACTTTGCCTTGGCTGTCTGTTGAAGCTGGGCAAGCGTTTTTGTATTCTCAAGATCCTTTTCGAAATCGGGCGACTGAATGAGGTCGAGCGCCTTCTGGAGCTGTACATCGTATTCGAGATCGTACACTCTTGCAGGCTGCGAACGCTCGGCCTCATCGCGGACAATTTTTTCCAGAATGAGCTCAGGCACGCCGTACTTCTTCGCGAGCTCGGCCGCGAAGGTCTTGCGCTGCTCGGGGCTTGGCTGTGGTGTCGCCTCAAGGAAGCGAGCGATGTCTCCAGCGTCGTAGAGCCGCTGCACTTCGGCAAGCTCCTTGTCGTTCAGCGTGGGCTCGGGGACAACGATGTCCGGCTTAATGCCGACTTTATCGATATTTACTCCGCTCGGCGTGTAGTAGCGCGCCATGGTTAGTTTGAAACCGGCGTTGTTGATCGGGAATATCTGCTGGACCGATCCCTTGCCATAGGTCCTTTCGCCGAGTAGAAGAGCGCGCTTTGAGTCTTTCATCGCGCCCGAGAAAATTTCCGAAGCCGAGGCCGATCCCTGGTTCGTAAGCACAATCATGCGGTCGGTCAGCGGGATGACGAGGTCTGGTTTGGCCTTGTACTCATAGTTCTCTGAGATGTTGCGCCCCTTGGTGGAAACGATGATGCCCGAGGAAAGGAAGAGGTCGCTCACATTGACGACGGAGTTGAGGAGGCCGCCGGGATTCGAGCGCACATCGACAATGAACTTATCGATTTTCTGTGACTTCATATTCTCGAGCACCGCCTTCATTTGAGGTTCGGTGTTGGGATTCCACTCGATGATGCGGATGTAGCCGACCTTGCCTTGTGCTGTGGTAATTACGGCGTTCTTAACCGCGGGGATCTCGATTTTGCTGCGCGTAAAGGTCACTTCGAACTCGTAGTTGCCACGTTTAAAGGTCAGTGTCACTTTGGTGCCAACCTCGCCTCTTATTTTTGCCGATGCCTTGTCGACGCTCAGCGCTGAGGTGTCCTCTCCATCGATCTTGGTAATGAGATCGCCGGGGAGCACTCCCTCTTTCCATGCGGGAGTATCTTCGATGGGCGACACAACCTCGATGTAGCGGGGCGCGCCCTCGGTGGGGACGGTTGTCTGCTTGGAGATATAGAGGCCGACCCCCGCATATGTGCCCGTGGTATCGGACATGAGATCGGACATCATCTCTGGGTCGAGAAAGCTGGAGTAGGGGTCGCCGAGAGAATCAAGCATTCCCTTAACGGCACCCTCGTAGAGTTTAGTCGGGTCGGGTTCATCGACATAATTCTGAAGAATGAACTGGTAGATGCTCTGGAGAAGCTGAGTG
Source organism: Leptospira biflexa (assembly GCA_020721875.1). Classification (GTDB taxonomy): domain Bacteria; phylum Spirochaetota; class Spirochaetia; order Treponematales; family Rectinemataceae; genus Rectinema. Next base: position 11,217 of record DYLX01000030.1, on the reverse strand, counting down.
TATTGCTTGGTGTCGGGCGTTTTTGTCTGTTGAGCATAGAGCTCCGGCACTGAGACAGCCGCGAAAGACAACAGAATCGCGACCACAAAGGCGATGAGTGGTAGAATATGTCCGCGCACGCTGGGTGTATCGGTATGCTTCATTGGGATAGGCTCCTTTCCCATGGATCTATGCTAATTGAGGAAAACATTATAATAGCTAAATAGTTGCAAAGTTGCTACTGTCTTGACTCTGCTGGGTTGCGCAACTAGACTCCATCTCGATATGCGCCGATCGCTTTTTCTGCTTATCGCCACCGTTGTGGCATTCGTGCGCGTGTTCGCGCTCGGTTTCGCGGCTGTCTCGCTCGGCATGGGCGATAGGGGAGGAGCCTCTTCGGCGTTGTTGAGGGTATTTCAACTCTACAGTCTTTTTTTTGTGTACATTCTCTATCTTCGGTATCGCACTTCTGAGAAGCGAGATGCGCTTCAAACTCCGTCGATTGTGCTCGCATGCGCCGCTCCGGTACTCAGCGTGCTCGCGCTGCTTGCGCTTATTCGCCATGCTGGGGATTCACTTCCTACCAATCTGGCGCAGGCGGGCGGATCGTTGCTCGCGGTGCTCGTGCTCGATATCCTGGTGGCGGGCTTGCTCGCCTTCGATGCGCTCAGCGCAGCGCACGCACTGCATATCGAAGCATCACGCGCTGCAGGCACAGCGCGCACCTTGGAGACATCGGGTACGAAGGACACGCGCACCGCGCCAGTAAGCACGCCACAAAGCGAGCCTCGAGCTTCGCCACAAGGTGCTCCTCAAGATTCGCCCCTAGGTGCGGCTCAAAGCTCGCCTCAAGGCGCGCCTCAAGGCGCGCCTCAAAGTGCGCCTAGAAGTGTCGACATCGCCGAAGATGATCACCACGAGGTTCACTGATGGTCGCAATGCTCGAATTTCCCAAGTGGCTCTCTCCAGAAATCATTCCTGGCCTTCCCTTTCGTTGGTACGGGCTCATGTATCTTTTGGCCTTCGCGGTCACCTGGCTTCTTTTTAGGCGCGAATCCAAGCGACTCGGCGCTCCCTGGTCCGAGGATGAGGCCGCCAATTTTTTCATATGGGCTATTGTCGGAATTCTTATTGGTGGACGGCTCGCGGGAACTCTGATCTACGAACCGACAAACTATTACTGGGTAAAGCCCTGGTTCATTTTTTGGCCCTTCGACGAGTCGGGCGCCTTTGTGGGATTTCAGGGGATGTCCTACCACGGAGGATTTGTCGGGCTCATCATCGCGACGCTGATCTGGTGCAAAGTCCACAAGTGGAACTGGCTCGACTGGGCAGATCTCATCGCAGTGGCGGCGCCACTGGGCTACACTTTTGGTCGCCTCGGCAATTTCATCAATGGCGAACTCTGGGGCAAAGTGAGCACCGCGCCCTGGGCAATGCTCTTTCCAAACGCTGAGCGTTTTTCGGGCAAGGAGCCCTGGGTTCAAGAAGTCGCGCGCGCGGTGGGCATCAGAATCGTCTCCATGAACGACATGGTCAACCTGCCACGCCACCCCTCGCAGCTCTATGAAGCCATCCTCGAAGGTCTCATACTTTGGGTAATTCTTTGGTTCTTTGTTCGCAACCGCCGGACTTTCCGAGGCAAGAGCGTGGCTCTCTACGCGATCGGCTACGGTGCGGCGCGCTTTATCGTCGAATATTTCCGCGAGCCCGACTCTGGTCTCGGCTACATTCTCCCGCTCGGGGCCCCGAACGCTCCCACTGCACGTTTCGTGTCGCTCTTCAACTTTTCGATGGGCCAGATCCTGAGTTTCTTAATGATCGTCGCCGCGGTTGTCTTTTTGTTCTACGCACGCAGGCACTTTGCGATTCAACCGAACGAGCCGTTTTTCATCGACGCGTCGAGGCGGGGCGAGGGTGGCGCGAATGGCAAAGATCGAACAGGCGGAGGTGCTCGATCCAGCAGAGGCGAATCCGCGCGCCGCGCGCCAAAATACGATGTTGCCAAGGCCCGTAAACTCCGTAAGAAAATCAAATAGGAGAGGTGCGCTATGAAGGTGGCTCTCGTACAACTCAATTCAAAAATTGGCGACTTTAACGGTAATGTCGACCGCATGCTCGCCATTGTACATACCATTCTAACCACGCGTTTGGGATCCCAGCGACCCGACCTCATCGTGTTTCCGGAGCAGAGTATCTGCGGGTATCCGCCGATGGACCTCCTCGATCAGGATTCCTTTCTCTTCGGCGCTACCGCGGCGCTTCGCAGACTGCAGAAACTGTTGCCTAAGGACATCGCCGTCGGCGTCGGCTACGTCGATAAGAACCGTGAGGGAGCCGGGAAAACCCTCGTCAATGCATATTCGGTGCTCTCCAATGGTGCACTCGTCTTTACGCAGGCCAAGACACTTCTCCCGACCTACGATGTCTTCGACGAGGCGCGCTACTTTGAACCAGCACGCGCGCGACGGGTCTACACGATTGGCGCGAAGCGCATCGGCTTCGCCATCTGTGAGGATTTCTGGTGGGAGGCGCCGGATGCTTCTCAGAGATATTCGATCGACCCAGTTAAGGAACTTTTGGACGCGGGCGCCGACCTCCTTATCGTGCCGTCGGCATCGCCCTTTATCGCGGGCAAGTTGGAGACGAGGCTGAGCCTCGCGGAGAAGGCCGTTCGCTCTGGATCGATCCCCGTGCTGTACTGCAACGCGGTGGGCGCGAACGACTCGCTCGTGTTCGATGGCCGATCTTTCGTCATGGCGGAAGATACCTCTATCCGGGGCGTCTGCGGCTGGGGCGAAGAAGTGCTCATCTACGACACCGAATCCCGGGAGTCAACCCGGCTCGTACTCGACGCAAAACACTCCATGCTCTCTCCTGCACGCGAGGAGATGAATCCGCATGCCGACCGATTCGAAGAAATTCATCGGGCCCTCATCGTAGGCATTCAGGATTATTTGCGGAAATCGGGATTTTCACGTGTGGTGTTGGGACTCTCAGGTGGTATCGACTCGGCGATGGTCGCCGTGCTCGCGGCCCAAGCGATCGGGCCACAAAATGTCACCTGCATCGCCATGCCGAGTAGGTTTTCCAGCACCGGATCGCTCGATGATGCGGTTGAGCTTTGCAGGCGCAATGGGCTCAGACTCGAACGTATCTCGATTGAAGCACCTTTCACCGCATTTCTCAGCGCGCTCGAGGGACCATTTGCCGGCCGACCCTACGACACCACCGAGGAGAACTTACAGGCGCGTATTCGCGGAACGCTGCTCATGGCCTGGTCGAACAAGTTCAATGCGCTGCTCCTTACCACTGGCAACAAGAGTGAAGTCGCCACGGGCTACTGCACGCTCTACGGCGACATGAACGGGTCGCTCGCACCGATCGCGGACCTTTACAAGACCGAGGTGTATGGGCTTGCCGCCTATTTGAACGCGCGCGCGGCCGCGAAGGGCGAAGTCGAGCCTGTACCTGAAACAATCATCTCGAAGGCGCCGAGCGCCGAACTACGCCTCAATCAGAAAGATCAGGATACCCTGCCGGAGTATGCGATCCTCGATGGAATTCTTCGCTTATATATAGAAGAAAATAAAATAATGGACGATATTGTCGCGGCGGGTTTCGATCGGTCCACAGTACGGCGGACTCTTGAGATGACAGCCAAGGCTGAGTACAAGCGCCGGCAGGCAGCGCCCGCTATCAAGGTGTCAAAGCGTGCTTTCGGCGTGGGCCGGCGGCTTCCCCTCGCGCGCTCGATCCACGAGGTGGAGTGAGCGGCAGGTTCAGCGTCCTGCCTTTGCAACCGCTCAGTTGTCACTGCCGTCTCGCGGACGCAGCCTTGTTGCGGCCGCGTCTACTTCGCCATTAGCTCAGGCATTATCTCATCCGCCACATCGGTGATGATCCCGGCTGCGCCGTGGTCGACGAGATTACGTGCGGTGGCACCCTCGTTCACTGTCCACACCACCACCGGTCTGTCTCTGATTCGCAAATACCAGGGGAGCACTCCCGCGAGCGAGGCCTCAGGCTTTAAAAAATCAACACCTGCGATGAGCGCGCCTTCGCCATGCCGCAAAAACCAGTACAGCTCCTCCGACCGGCTCCAGATTATGCCCATTGGAACCTTCGGCTCGGCGCGTCTGAAGTGCCGCAGCGCGAATGGATTAAAAGAAGAGATGACACAGCGCCGCTCGAGCCCGTAGCTGCGAATCTCCTTCGCAACCAAGGCGGCGAGTCCCGAGTCGGCCGTGCTTCTGCTTTTTAGCTCAATGTCGATGTAGACTTTGTCGCCCAGGCGCTCGAAGACTTCGCCCAAGAGGGGGAGTTTCGGACCGATAGAGAGCGCGCGCAGCTCGGCGAGGGTTGAAGCTTCGAGTGAGAGGTTTCGGAGGGAGCTCTTGGGGTGCACGCTCTGTTCTGAGTGCGCGCCCCAACTGCTCTGCACGGTATTTTCTGAATGCGCGTGGCTATCTATACCCACCGCGCTTTCTTCACGTGCAGGGGCGGCGGTCGTCGCCGGACTCGCTATCCGTGCAAGCTCGCGCTGCGCGCCGCTCTCGACGAGTGCCTCGATGCGCCCTGTGGTGTCGTCGTGGAAAACCACGAGCGCACCGTCTCGGGTCAGGTGCACGTCGAGCTCGATGCCGGGGATGCCGGCGCGGGCCGCGGCCTCGAACGATTCCATGGTGTTCTCGAGGAACTTGCGGTTGAGACCCCGATGCGCAAACAAAAGAGGACGCGGAAAATCGGCGAGAAGAGTTGGTCGCTGCATAAGATTCCCTTGTCGGGTTTTTAGAGTAGACCCATTTTGCGTTTGAGTTCGTTGAGAGCCTCATCTACGCTGGTGCCGTCGGCATTCGTCGTTCCAGTTTGGGGCTGCTTAGCGTCGAGCTGAGTGTCATCCGAACCAACGATCATCGACAGCTCTGCAAGAAGCTGGTCTGGGTCGATGCGCTGCTGCTTCGCTTTAAGAATTGGAAGCGCGCTCCGAAGGTCCTCGATATCGCGACGTATTCCCGCGAGTTCGAGTTCGAGTTCGTGGAACTTTGCGTCGAACTCGGTCGCGCGCTGAAGGGCTGCCTGGGCAAGATCGGGCATACTCTTGCTCTGTGCCAAATTTGCCTTTGTCTTCCAGTCGTCGGATTGGGCCTTAAGAGTGGCGATTTCTCTCTCGTATTTCTTTGCATCGGTCGCGTAAGCGATCAGCATTTCAGAGGCGCCCTCGTAATCGAGGCGCGATAATTCCTGGGGTGTCATGATCAGGTACCTCAGCGTAATTGTATCATTACTGCAACGAACTTTGTATTGGTCACTATCACACGCAATGCTTTGGCGAGGTGCCTCGATTCCGCTTGAATACAAAGGCGCCGAGGCGCTATCGTACATCAGAATGCCGAGAACCTATTTTGACCGAGATGTACCCATTGTCGCGCTCGCCACACCGGAGGGCCACGCTGCCCTGGCTGTGATCAGAGCCTCTGGTCGAAGCGCGATCGATCTCGTCGCGCGATGTTTTTCTCGCCCTACATCACTTCAAACCGCGGGCGGATATCGGGCAGTCCACGGCTGGATCGTGGACCCACGCACAGGCGAACGGATCGACGAGGTGATAGCCCTCGTATTCCGCGCGCCGCGCTCTTTTACCGGCGAAGACGCCGTTGAGATAAGTTGTCATGGCTCGCCCGCCGTGACGAGACGCATCCTTGACCTTCTCCTCAATGAAGGTTTTTCTCAGGCGCTGCAAGGAGAGTTCACCTTCCGGGCCTTTGTGGAGGGCAAGACAGATCTTGTGCGCGCGGAGGCGGTCAATGAACTGGCCCGGGCTTCATGTGAGGCAGCCAGACACGACGCGCTCCAGCGACTCTCGGGCGCTCTCTCGGAAAGGCTCGAAGCAATTCGTAGCTTGGTGATCGATGTTCTCGCGGACATCAACGCGCGCCTCGACTATCCCGAAGACGAAGGCCCCGATGAAGAGAGCCGTTGGATGGGAATACTCAAGCGCATACGGAACGAGCTCGAAGACCTCATTCAGGGCTATCCTGGCTCAAAACTTCGCCAGGAGGGTCTTCTTGTGGTGATCGCGGGGAGGCCGAACGCGGGCAAATCGAGCCTCTTCAATCTACTCGTCCGCGAAGAGCGGGCGATTGTCAGTCCCGAGCCGGGCACCACGAGAGATTGGCTCGAATCGTGGATTTCGATTGGTGAATTCGCAGTGCGGCTCGTCGATACGGCAGGTCTTCGCAATACCTCAAATACAATCGAGGCTGAAGGGGTTCGCAGATCGACCGCCCTCCTTGCGCGCGCCGACCTCATTCTGTACATAGTCGACGGAACGAGCGGACTTGACTCCGAAGATTCGGCATTTGTGGCACGTTACCCGAGCGCGATGCTGCTATGGAACAAGACCGATCTACCCTCGTGCGAACCAGCGCCCTCAGGGTGGCTCTCGTTAAGCACGAAGAATGTGCACGCCTTTGGTCAATTCGAGTCAACGCTGACTGAGGCACTTCGCACGCACGTCTTCGGAACCCATACTGCGCGCGATTTCGAATCGCAAGTGCGGATCGCGGGCGAACGCCAAGCAAGGCTTGTTCGTCAAGCCCGCGACGCGCTTCAACGCGCCGAGGAAGCCCAAATCGCACAGGCAGGCCTCGATCTTGTCGCACTCCACGTGCGAGAAGCCGCTGAATACATCGGAGAAATAACGGGTGAAATCGCGCCCGATGAAGTGCTGGAACGTGTCTTCAGCACTTTCTGTTTAGGAAAATGAGGAAATATGTCGGATTTTGAAGCAATTGTTATCGGCGGTGGGCACGCAGGCATCGAAGCCGCGCTTGCCCTTGCGAGGTTGGGGACGCGCACGGTTCTCATCACGCAGAATCCAGACACCATCGCGAAAATGTCTTGCAATCCCGCAATCGGCGGACTCTCCAAAGGGAACTTAGTCCGCGAAATTGACGCACTCGGCGGCCAGATGGGCATCCTCGCCGACTCAACATCAATCCAAGTGCGTATGCTGAACCAATCGCGCGGCGCGGCCGTCCAGGCACCTCGAGCACAGGCCGATAAGGCTCTTTATTCGAGCCTCGCTCGCCAAACCCTCGAAGCCCAGCCCAATTTGACCATCTTTATGGACACGGTAACGGACATTATCGTTGCCGGCGGCCTTGCAACGCCGCACATCGAAGGCGTCCGTACCGAGCGTGGCAACACTCTCGGCGCGCGTGTTGTTGTCCTCACTACAGGAACCTTTATGGAGGGGAAGCTCTTCATCGGTCAGTGGACTGGCCCCGGCGGGCGTCTCGGCGAGCCTGCGGCGCTCGGACTCGGTACCGCCCTTCGCGCACGAGGCTTCCCTGTTGGCCGTATGAAAACCGGCACGCCTGCACGTATCAAGCGTTCGAGCATCGACTTTTCGAAGCTCGAGGCGCAGCGCAGCGACCCGGGAAAGATATTTTTTTCTTTTCTTGAACAGGATTATGGGCGGCCTGATGTCCCCTGCCACATTCTCTACACGAATCAGGCGACCCATGCCGAGATCCGCGCAGGCCTCGACCGTTCGCCGCTTTTCTCCGGCGTCATCGTGGGAAAAGGCCCTCGCTACTGCCCCTCGATCGAGGATAAGGTCGTGCGCTTTCCCGACCGGGAGCGCCACCAGGTGTTCATCGAGCCAGAGGGGCTTTCGACCGACGAGGTCTACCTCAATGGCCTTTCGAGCTCTCTGCCCGAAGACGTGCAGGAGCGCTTCTATCACAGCCTGCCGGGTCTCGAGCGCGCGGTGATCGTGCGGCCGGCTTACGCGGTCGAATACGATTACATCGATCCTGCCGCCCTCGATGCCTCGCTCGAGTCGAAGCTTGTGCGTGGGCTCTTTATCGCGGGGCAGACGAATGGCACTTCCGGATATGAGGAGGCGGCAGCGCAGGGGCTTATGGCTGGAATCAATGCCCGCCGCGCGCTCGATGGTGAGCCGCCCCTCATCCTCGGCCGCAATGAGGCCTACATTGGTGTCCTCATCGACGACCTCGTTACACTCTCGCCCAAGGAGCCTTACCGCATGTTCACAAGTCGGGCCGAGTATCGTCTCGCGCTGCGGCACGACAGTGCCGATCTGCGTCTCACACCCTACGCGCTCGAGATTGGTCTCGCCGACGAGCGGCGGCGCGAATCTTTTGAGCGGAGGCTTCGTGCGATTGACGAGACGAAAGAGCTTCTCAACTCACGTAATGTCGCGCGCGACGATATCGCGTCGATGCCCGAGCTCGAGGGACACCTTGGTCAGTCTCTCGCTGACACCCTCCGTGACCCCAAAATCGGCGCGCTTCTCGACGACGAGGCTTCAGCCCTCGGCTGGATCTCGCGCCTTCTACCGCGCACCCGCGAGCTCCCACACTCGAGCGTCATTACCGCGCTCCTCAATGAGCGTTACCAGGGCTATCTCGAGAAGGAAGAACGCCTCGCGAACCGGCTCTCAAAGGCCGATAAACTTTTAATTCCTGCTGATTTTGACTACTCGAGCGTGAAGGGATTGTCGAAGGAGGCAACAGAGAAGCTTTCGGCGAAACGTCCGCTCAGCATCGGACAGGCTTCCAGGACTCCTGGTGTGAGAAAATCTGATGTAGCGCTGCTTTACATCGCGTTGACGCGGCGCTCAGAGACAAAGTGACGAGGTAGAGCCGCCTGCCACCGCCCCCTCGAGCGCGAGCTGCCAGCCATTGCACGATTGAGCGCGAGCTGCCAACTAGCGCGCCTCGCACCGAAACGTGACGTGCGCTGCGGCTAGCCACCGCGCCTCGCACCGAAACGTGACGCGCGCTGCGGCCAACCACCGCGCCTCACGTCAAAACATGACTCGCGCTACCGCCAGCCTCCGCGCCACGATTCCTTACTTCGCCACGAGCCCGCAGAGCTGCTTCAGCTGAGCCTTGGCCTCTTCGAGGGCGTTCATATAGTTTTTTCGCATGCCATCAACATTCTTCTTGTAGAACTCGACGAATTCCGGGTCAGACATCGGGTCGACGCGAACGTTTTGGCCATACTGCGCGGCGAGTTGGCGCTCTTTCTCTTTGAGCTTTGGTGCCCACTGATTGCGGATTGCCTGCTCGACACGCTTCATCTCTTCGCCGTACTGGCTCATGAACTGTATAATCTGCTCGATGAGAGAGTGCGCTTGCTGCTGGGCGAGTTTCGACTCGCGTTCGGAAGAAAACGTGGGCGAGAGCCCGCAGAGGGTGAGTATCGCTTTGCCGGCAGTCTGAAGCTTCTTAGAGTCAACTGAGGAGCCTGTGGGAAGCTGGATGGCCGCGCTCACCACCTCAAACGCAGCATCCAGAAAAGTGGTGCGCTGTTCGCCGTCGAAAGAACCGAGCTGCGTTTTGAAGTCGACAGAGCTTGGATCTTCCAAGTAGCGGCTCGCTGCCTTCCGGCCTTCGATTTTTGCCTCGTTCGCCTTCTGAACCGACTCATCGACTTGCAGGTTCTTCGTACGCTCAAGTGCGAGTTCGAGCGCGCTCTTTATCATCGCCATAGTAATTCCTCCGTGGGTGAAGATGAAATCACTTAGCGGCTGGACTGCCCTTCAGCGTGTCGAAAAAACTGACGATTTTATCGAAAATTCCGATCACGATGATTATGGCGACAATCCACTCCGCAATCCGGAATATAAACAGGGGAGGAGCTTGGAACACCAGCTTGATGATTTCGAGGGTGTAGAGCACCATGATGGATGCAACGGTCACCTTCCCCATGAACGTTGATTTTGGCTCGATGCGCCGTTTCACCGCAATCAGCACCGCCATCATCGCAGCCTGAATACCGAGCCTCGACAGCACGAGCACGAAAAACCATCCCGGAATAAGAGAATAATACCGAAATATAACGCTCAGGACAACGAGAAGGCTATAGTCGCTCGCAGAGTCCATCATCCTACCGACTCTGGTCACCTGGTTTGTTTTTCTAGAAATGCGCCCGTCGAAGAAATCGGTGAGAAAAATGAGCGCCACGAGAATAAGGAGCGGGATTCGAATTCTGTAGTGCTTCGCTGCGATTACGAGCACAAGGAGCGTCGGCATAGTACTCACTCTGCTCAGCGTGATCACATTCGCGAGGTTTACACGGGCGAGCTTTCTACCACTTGTCTCAATGATGAAATCATCCTGGAAGAGCAAGAGCATTATCAGCAGGAAGACATGAAACCCGGCGCTGATCGGCAAAAAAATCGTCCAATAATTATTAGTGAATTTCGCGCTCATGGCGAAGATGAGGAAGAGCACGCATTGGGCGATGAAAAATGCTGATGTCGTAAAAAGTATGCTGCGGCGAAGACTGGCGATGCGTTGGCCTTCTTCCATTTTTGTCATTGTCCCCTTAGCGCGGCCTCACAAATCGCACGGGGCACGCAGGCCGCAATTTGTCCTAGATACTATAACCTTGACATATTCATTGTCAAATACGTATGCTTGGGGCATGACTTCCGCGGACAAGATCACCTTGAGTCGAATTATTTTTGCTCCTTTTTTCTTCTTTGTAGTGAGAGCTGAGTTTATACCGAGACCCGTGGCGTTCATTCTTCTGTGGTTTATGTTCTGTTGGATCGAGTTGAGTGATCTCCTCGACGGGAGGATTGCACGGGTTAAAAATGAGGTTTCGCCCTTTGGGAAGCTCTTTGATCCCTTTGCGGATGTGGTGGCGCGAATTACCTATTTCCTTGCCTTTACGAGTATCGGTATCATGCCGCTCTGGATTCTTCTTGTGGTGCTCTACCGTGAGTTCGGCATTCTCTTCCTCAGGATGCTTCTTGGGCTCAAAGGAATTGCAATGGGCGCACGCACCGGCGGAAAGCTGAAGGCTGGGGTATACATGGTTGCAGGCATGTTCTCACTGGCACTTTATACCGCGCGCATTCTAAGGGGGGAAACTCCCTCTGGATCGATCGTGCTCGCGAGTTGCACAGGAATTATGTATGCCCTCGGTCTTCTGACGCTCATCGCCTATGTCCTGGTTGCGCTGGCCACGGTGCTCTCCTTTGTTGACTACATCTTCCAGTTCAAGAAACTGTATAAATAATAGAAGTCTTGTACGGTATCCGCACTTTTTCTTTTGATTTTATGTTTTTTATGGATAAACCTATTGACGAACACGAGTGAGTTCGGCTATGTTCACACTCGCGCCTCTCACTTGGTGCAGCACAATATAGCAGAGTTTGCGATAAAATGTAAACAAAAGCAGTATGTGCAAAAT
>DYLX01000059.1 GCA_020721875.1 Leptospira biflexa | reverse complement strand
CCCGCTTCCATACAGAGCCCCTGCCCGAGAGCGGAAACGTAATCTCCGAAGATGAGCTGAGCCGCATGATGCAGGATTACTACCGACTGAGGGGATGGAATGAAGATGGAAGTCTCAACAAAACAGCGCCGGAATTCCGCAGCAAAGAGCCAACGCTAAAACAATTATAACAGCAGCCGGCGGCGGATCAGTTTTTCCACCTCCACCGCCAGAAACACCACCAGCGACAGCCCGAAGGTCAAAGTTAGCTCGCTCATCGTCAGCGGAGCGGTGTGAAATGTCCGGTTAAAAAACGGCAGATAAATGGTTGTAAGCTGCAGAACGATCGTCAGCAGCACCGAATAAATGAGCGGCATATTCGAGCGGATGCCCATCGTAAAGAGAGACCGCCTCTCCGAACGGATTGCCAGCGCGTGACCAAGCTGGCTTAAGCAAAGCACGGTAAAGACCATCGTCTGCCAGTGCAGGCCCGCTCGTATGGCCCAGCTCTGGGTGCCGAGAGAAAGAATGCCCATCAGGATTCCCACCCATATTATATGCGCGCCCAGTCCATCCGCGAAAAGGCTCTCGCCCGGGCTGCGGGGTGGTCTTTTCATAATATCCGGCTCCGCGGGCTCCGCCGCCAGCGCGAGTCCCGGCAGGCCGTCGGTAACGAGATTTATCCACAGAATCTGTATCGGCAGAAGCGGTATCGGCAGCCCCACAAATGGCGCAAGAAATATCGTCCAAATCTCGCCGGAATTGCATGTAAGCACGTAACGGACAAACCGTCTGATATTGTCGAATATCCTGCGCCCCTCGCGCACCGCTTTGACGATCGTGGCGAAGTTGTCGTCGAGGAGGATCATGCTGGCCGCCTCCTTGGACACCTCCGTGCCCGTGATTCCCATCGCCACACCGATATCCGCCCGCTTCAGCGCCGGGGCGTCGTTTACCCCGTCCCCGGTTATTGCGACAAATTGGTCCCGCTCCTGCAAGGCTTTCACAATGCGGAGCTTCTGCTCCGGGGCGACGCGCGCATAAACCCTGATGCGCTCCACCCGTTTAGCGAGCTCTTCCGGCTGCATTCTTCCCAGTTCCGTTCCGGTCAACATCCCCTCATCATCGCCGGACTGTATGATGCCAAGACGCTCCGCGATGCTGCGCGCCGTTACGGGGTGATCCCCCGTGATCATCACAGGGATGATGCCTGCGCTTCGGCACTCCGCGACGGCGGCCTTTGCCTCCTCGCGGGGAGGATCGGTGATGCCGGCCAAACCGATAAAGATCAGATCGCGCTCTACTTCGGATGAATGGGGCGCATTGGGAACGGCATCCCATTGCCTTGCCGCCAGTCCCAGAACGCGGAGCCCCACGCAGCCATCTCCTCGGAAACGGCGCGGATCGTCTCCTTACCCTCCTGGACCAGCCCCGCGGATGTGATAACAAACGCCGATTTTTCGAGCAAGCCCTCAACCGCGCCTTTGGTTAGCGAAAAATAAAGACCTTTCTGCCAGTCCGCAATCTTGCCTGCATGAAAGGTGGTCATCCGCTTGCGCTCTGAATCAAACGGCAGCTCGGCGACGCGCGGATACTTTCCTTCTACATCGCGCTTGTCCAGGCCAAAAGAAAGCGCCAGCGTGCAGAAGGCGGTTTCGGTAGGGTCTCCATGCCAGCCGCTTTCGTGATAGCGGGAATCGTTGTTCAGGACAAACCCCATCAGCAGCATTTCGTCGAGCCCTGATTGGCGAGAAAGCTCGTCTGCCTTCTGCAGTTTTCCGTCGAGATAAATTTCTTCGACGATCATCCGGTTCTGGGTAAGCGTCCCTGTTTTGTCCGAACAGATATAAGTGACCGATCCCAGCGTTTCCACCGCCGAGAGTTTACGGATAAGGGCGTTCTGCATGACCATTTTCCCCGCTCCCAGAGCCAGCGCCATGCTGATGACCGCGGGCAGCGCCTCGGGTATCGCGGCGACCGCAAGGGAAACGGCGGTCAGAAACATCAGCGCCGGCGACTCGCCGCGGAGCAGACCGAATCCGAAGATAATCACGCATATCGTCAGAACCGCCCAGGCCAGCTTCTTGCTGAATGATGTCAGGCGCCTCTGCAGTGGGGTCTGGACCTCTGTCTCATCCTGCAGCATGCCCGCGATCTTGCCCATCTCGGTCGCCATGCCGGTCGCTGTGACGATGCCGGCCCCCCTGCCATAGGAAACCAAGGTGCCGCTGTACGCCATATTCAGGCGGTCGCCGAGCGGGAGCTCATCTTCGTCAATTGGGTTGGTGTGTTTCTCTACGGGAAGGGATTCGCCGGTCAGAACCGCCTCTTCTGCCTTCAGCGATGCCGCCTCGACGAGGCGCAAATCGGCAGGAATCACACTGCCCGCCTCAAGCGCCACGATATCCCCCGGCACCAGCGACGCGGCGGGAATGGACCTCGTCTGGCCATCTCTCATCGTAATCGCATACGGAGCCGCCATTTTTTTGAGGGCCTCCATCGCCTTCTGGGCGCGGTGTTCCTGAATGAAGCCCATGACCGCATTCAGAAAGACAATCGCGAGGATGATCATGGCGTCCAACATCTCGCCGATGGCTCCGGAAACGGCCGCTGCGACAATCAGAACAAGAATCATGAAGTCTCTGAACTGATCGAAAAACATCGCCAGCGCGCTGCGTTTCGGCTTTTCTTTTAGGGAGTTGGGTCCGTATTGTTCCAGGCGGGAAACGGCCTCGCCGGCGCTGAGACCCTCAGGGCCGGAACCGAGTTCCGCAAAAACCTCTTCTATTGTTTTTTTATGCCAGCCAACAACGGCATGATCGGGAAGGGAGGCCATAACACTCCTTTTCATAAGATATATCGGGAAAAAGGACGACGGCATACAGGATCTTCGGAGCGTCCTTTAAACAAGACACATCGCGATCCCGAGCGAACAAATCGATGAGTGCTTCTATCAGGAAACGACGGGGTTTTCAAGGGCTGTATAATACCCAAAATTTGCGATTGAATCTACTGAACTGCCACGTTCGGCTTTTGTACCCTGTCAGTGGCAGGTAATCTGTCTTGTTTTGTATAGTCGCCCAGGTAGGTGACGGATGTGAGACGGACTCAAGATGCTGCAGGACATTCGGAGGATGCGATTTGAAAAAGTTTATTCAGGGTGGAACGCAAGCAGGTTGGCACAGGCGTCATTTCGACGTGCCCCTGTTGACGAGGTTGTGACTCTCAGCGCCAAGTATGAAGGTCGTTGGTGTGGATTGTGTTACAAAACCAGACATATCGAATCTTACTGACATTTCAACAAGATTATCTTGACAAATGGAGCGGCTTAAAGATAATCAAATATGAAAGAAATTGGTTATAGTAAATCATAAAACCTATTATATTGTAAAACTGCGAGGTAAACCAAAATCCACCACCTATTTTAAGCATGATCCATTCATCGGATATTCGGCAGA
>DYLX01000029.1 GCA_020721875.1 Leptospira biflexa | reverse complement strand
GGCGCGACCCTGGCGCGCCGCCGCTTAAAAGAATGGCTTCAGAATCGGGCCAATTTCGGTTTCGAACATTTTTCGCTGCCTCCAGCTGAGCGATTCGAGGCGCGAAGTGTCCATGCGGCAGTCGCGGGGGCGTGGGGCGCCATGGGGAGGATTCGGGTCTGGCTGGATGTGGCTCGCGTCGAGACCGAGGGCATCCGCCATGATTCTCACCATGTCGTACTTTGTGTACGAGGGAAATCCCGATAGGAGAAAGCGTGGAAAGGCGCCAAACGCGGCGAGGGAGGCTGGATTGCGCGCGTACGCGTCCACGATGGCGAGAATCGCGCTCGAAACATCGTCAACATGGAGAGGATACCGATTAGCCCAATTGTCGATGTAACGCGGCGTTTTGGTCTTGAGCGCGATGGCGACTTCGGTGACGGCGGACTCCTGAAGCGACTCGACAGGGCCATAGAGTATGGAGATACGGAGCACCGCGCCGCATGGGTGGACGGCGGCGGAAGGGCGGGTGGCGCTCGATGGGGCGGACCCTTCACTCAGAGAGGTACTCGATGGGGCGCGCCCTTCGCTCGCTTTGGCGCTACCGATCGACGCGCCTTCGAGACGCGCCGCGCCGAGCGCCGCGCTTTCAGCAGATGCACCAAGCGCGGCCTCCGCCACCAGCTCAGATTCAAGCTTCATCTTTCCGTACTCGTTGAGCGGATTCACCGGAGAATCGGGAAAGTAAGGCGGGTTGGTACCATCGAACACGTAGTCGGTCGAAATGAGGAGCAGAAACGCACCGCGCGCGGCGCACTGGCGCGCCAGATTTCTTGTGGCATCCACATTTAAAGCCCGTGCCCGCCGCGCGTCCTTGTCGACGATGTCGGGGCGGCGCTCGGCAGCCAGGTGAACGACGACTTCGGGCCGTTCTCGATCGAAGTAGTGCGCGACCTCGTCTTCATTGGTCAAATCGAGCCTCTCGAGGGGCGGCTGTGCCCTGGAAAACGCGAGCCCGTGTACCTTGTGCTCGCGCGAGTCCGCCAGCATCCTCATGAGTGACCGGCCGACGAGCCCTGATGCCCCAGTAACTGTGATGTCCATAGTGCCGATGATAGCACACCGCGCAACGTCCAGAAAGTGTGACATAAAAAGAGCGGCGCCTTGCGCAAGAACTCGTTTTTCGCTAGTGTATGCACTAGAAACGCAATGTGGCAAATTCCTTCCGCACAGCGAATAGCGAGGAGATAGCGATATGGAAAAGAATCTCTGGTCAAGCCGTCAGAGCGAGCAGTGGCACATCAACGTGGGACTCGCGGAGATGCTCAAGGGCGGCGTCATTATGGATGTTACCAATGCGGCGCAGGCGAAAATCGCCGAAAAAGCGGGCGCGTGCGCTGTCATGGCGCTCGAGCGCGTTCCCGCTGACATTAGGGCCCAGGGCGGCGTGGCCCGCATGTCGGACCCGAAAATTATCAAAGAGATCCAGGACGCGGTCTCGATTCCCGTTATGGCGAAATGTCGTATCGGCCACTTTGTAGAGGCGCAAATTCTTGAGGCGCTCGGCGTGGACTTTATCGACGAGTCTGAAGTGCTCACCCCAGCCGACGATCACTATCACGTCTTCAAGCATGCTTTCAAAGTACCGTTTGTCTGCGGCTGCCGCGACCTCGGCGAGGCACTCAGGCGAATCGGCGAAGGCGCGGCGATGATCCGTACCAAGGGCGAGGCTGGCACCGGCGATATCATCGAAGCCGTGCGGCACATGCGCGCCGTACGCGACGGTATCAGCCGACTGACGACCCTTCGCGACGAGGAACTCATGACCGTAGCGAAGGAACTAGGAGCACCCTTCGAGCTTGTATGGGAAGTCGCAAAGACCGGTAAACTCCCCGTTCCGAACTTCTCAGCGGGCGGTGTCGCTACCCCCGCAGATGCGGCGCTAATGATGCAACTCGGCGCGGAGTCGGTCTTCGTCGGATCAGGCATTTTCAAGTCTGGAAACCCCGAGCTGCGCGCAAAAGCCATCGTCTCCGCGGTCGTGCACTATAACGACGCAAAAATTCTGGCCGAAATTTCCGAAAACCTGGGCGAACCTATGGTTGGAATCGGGCTCGACGAACTCGCTGACAATCAGAAAATCGCTGGGAGAGGCTGGTGAGCGAATCACGCATTGGACTTCTCGCGTTCCAAGGAGACTATGAGGCCCACGGCAAGGCGCTCGCGCGTGCGGGTGTCGCTTCGAGCCGTATCGTTGAAGTGCGTCGCCTCCCCGAGCTCGAGTCCGTGGACGCCCTCATCATTCCCGGCGGCGAAAGCACGGTGATGGGCATGCTTCTTGAGCGCTTCGGTATATTAGAGGTGCTCAAAGCCCGCATCGAGGCGGGTATGCCCCTACTTGCGACCTGCGCCGGCCTCATTCTCATCGCGAAACATATTGAGGGAAGTTCTCAAACAAAGCTTGGCGTACTCGACATTACTGTGCGGAGAAACGCCTACGGCCGCCAAGTCGACAGCTTTCGCGCACCCGTACAGACGCGCATTCCCGAAATCGGCACGATTGAGGGGATCTTTATCCGAGCACCTAAGATCGTCGCCCTGGGTCCCGGTGTCGAACCCCTCGCGACCTGCAAAGGCGAAACTGTCATGGTGCGCAAAGGAGCGATTATCGCGGCCACATTTCACCCCGAGCTCCTCAAAGACGCGCCTGTGCACCGCTGGTTTGCCTCGCTCATCTAGTGCCGCTCATCGAAGAAAAAGCCACCAAACCGCGCTGAACAGGGTGCCTCCGCTCTTACTGCCGCTCATCTACAAACGTCTGGATCCTGCTTACCAATACCTTATCGATCCGTTTCCCGTCCATATCAACAACCTCAATCCTAAGCGGAGGCCACTCGATCACATCCCCCGCTTTAGGAATCGTACCCGCGCAGTGCAGCACAAATCCCGCCACAGTATCATAATCTTCGCCTGAAATGAGGTCGGGGCCCATCCCAATATGCTCCGAGAATTCATCGATGGGCATCGAACCATCCACAAGAAACGAACCGTCGCTCCGCCGTATAATCTCCGGCACCTCGCTCTTTTCTTCTTCGGAAAAGCTTGCGACAGCCTCCAGAAGATCGCCTATAGTAACCAGGCCTGAGATCCCGCCGAATTCATCGACGATGAGCCCTGCGGACTTCTTTGCGTCTCGGAGAATTCCCAGCGCCTGGAGACCCGAGAAGGTCTCTGGGATCATGACTGGCTGCTCCATGCAGGCCTCGACGCTCACAAAGTGTCCCTCCGCGAGTTGCCGCAGCGCCTGTTTTACCTCGAGCATTCCTTGTATATGGTCGAGGTCGCCTTTACACACAGGCAAAAATGCGAACTCCGAGTGTTCTATGATCGATCGAATGTGCTGGTCCTTCGTATCTTCTGTATCAAGCGCGAGGACATCCGTTCTTGGCGTCATAAAGAGCGTAACTCGCCGGTCGTCCAAGCTCAGCACCTCTTCAACCATTTCGCGCTCAGCGGCCTCGAATATTCCCGACTTCTCGCCTTGTTCGACGAGAATTTTAACCTCTTCCGGAGTGATCGCCGATTCGCTTCTATGCGAAAAACCGAAGAGCTTCATGAGGCCGTCAGTCATTGAAGAGAGGAGTTTCACAATAGGAAAGAAAATGACGCTGAGCGCGTGCATCGGCTGAATCGTGAGCCCGACGATGTGCTCCGGATTGTTGAGCGCGATGGATTTTGGAACGAGTTCGCCGAGTACCACAGATATCACCGTGATTGCGAGCACGACGATCGCCACGGAGAGCGATGATGCATACTTCTCCGCGACATGCCATGCCGTAAGCTGGCGTGCAAGCCACTGCGAGAACGAGGTGCCGCTTACCGTTCCCATGAGGATACCGATCAATGTGATTGCAACCTGAATTGTCGATAGATAGCGGCTCGGGGACTCGCGAGTCTTGAGCGCAAGCGTGTAACCATGCTTGCCTTTATCTGCTTCTGTTTTAAGTCTGACTTTTCGAGATGAAACGAGGGCCATCTCCGAGAGCGAAAAGAAAGCGTTGAGAAGCACGAGCAGAAGGAGCACCAGGATTTCAGTCAACATTGCAAACCTCTCCAAGACCAAGGATCGATCGCAATGGCGCGCTCTAAACCCTCCACGCGCGTGGTAAGAATTGACGTGGAATCGCTACAGTAAGGATCTTCTACATCATTGTCTCTAAGCATCATGTCAAAATGATAGCAATTGCACAGAGCGATGTCGAGGTATTAGTGGTTGCCTTTCACTTCTGCGAGCACGGGAAAATTTCCACTTTCGTCCATCTCATGTATTGCGGTATAGTAAAAAGGTGAGAACAGCGGCGCGCTCATCCCGAAGCCGAATTCGATTTTTCCTCATCTTCGTTGCACTTGTAATGATAGCTTCGCCTCTCATCGGTCAGCCGACATCGATGCCACCACCATCCACCACACACACCACTCTTTCAGAATCCTTCGATGCTGCCTTCCCCAAGGGCGACCCGCTCCGGAACATTATCGAGCCAATATTCTTCGGCAAAGACTCCTTTACGGCGAGGTTGCGCGCACGAACTGTACAGGGAAACGGTGCACGAGCGCCCCTCGGGCTCGTGCTCTGTGGAGGTTCCGCGCGGGCTTACGCGCACATTGGTGTCCTTCGAGCCCTCGAAGCCGCGAACATCTTCCCCGACTTCATCGTGGCGAATTCTATGGGCGCGGTTGTCGGGATGCTCTACGCCGAAGGTTTTTCGCCGGATGACATCCAACTCCTCATACGAGCACTTCCCCTCGAGTCATACTTCAATATTGTCATCCCGACAAATGGCGGTCTCATCAACGTGGCAGCCCTGCGGGCTACCATACGCGCGATTGTCGGCGATATCGACATTTCGCGGACTATCATACCCATCATTGTAATCGCGGAAGATTTGAAATCTCGTCAGCAGCTATGGATCGCCCAGGGCCCCTTCGATCGAACGATGACAGGCTCCTTTGCGATACCCGCAATTATAGAACCTCAAAGTTTCGATCAATATTTGCTCATCGATGCGGGTACCACGACAATTGCGCCTGTGGAACCAGCACTCAAATTCAGTGACAGATTGATCATATCGACCGCCTTTTACGATCGGTTAACGAATTTTTCGAGCCCGATCACTGTGCTCAACCGTGCGGTCGACATTGGCAAGACCCGCGAGGGAATGAAACAGATCGAACAATCCAAGGCATTTGTGATCCGAAATGATGTCGAAACCCTCTCCTATATGCAGTTCAGCGATCCGGATCTCATCATTAAAAAGGGAGCATCGAGCGCGGTAGCGGCTCTGGAAGCTTTGAGCCCTGAAGCACGTTCGCTCCTTGAGAACCGACCGCGCGCAGATTTTGAAGCCGCACGGCAAGCCGTCCATGAAAAACTCCTGGAAAATCTGCAAAAAATTCGAAGCGGTTTTATACCATCGAGTTCTTTTGTGCTACGCGGCGTGCCTGTATTCAAACCTTTTAAGGCCTACATAGCCACAATCGGCGAAACTGGAACCGAACCGCGCGCGGGAGCGTTGTGCGTGATCAATGTCGACAAGATACGCACATCGATCGGGTATTTTGCCTCGATCAGGCCCGAACCCAACAAGGATTGGGCTCTCGAGAGCACTTTCGAGGCGAACCCTGTGGCGGGCTTCAACGCAAAAATAACTGGCAGGCTCTGGGGAAGCTATGGATCGACCTATATCCTGGAGCACGACCCCACCTATTGGGAATTATCAGCCCGCGCTCAAAATATCGTTGTTCGCGGAAACACAAAATTTGGTTTTAAAATTGGAGGAAAAGCACTGCTTCGTATGAACGGTACGCTCGCGGAGTGGAAGAGTTCGGCGTTATTCCATTCATCGCTCGTCAATGACTATTTAACCCAAGAGAGGCGCGTTTTGCCTTGGTACTCGCTAGATGCTGGAGGATTCGCGGAGAATTCAACCTCGAGCCTCGTTGCATTCGGCGTTGAGGGATCGCTGATGGCTGGACTCGAATCGATGTGGCTGAGCCCTGGCATCCGCGCGCTCACAAAAGTTTCACTCAATGGTCAGGAATTTGCGCAGGACAGTTTCGATGGATTCCGCAGCAACGCACCCAGAGGAGTCGCACTCGCAAGCTTGATTACCAATGCGGAGCTCGACTTCGCACCGCAAAATTGGTATCTTGATTTCGCCGAAGCCGTGCTGTTGAGGAGGTTCAAACTTGGGCCATTTTTCGATACACGCTGGAACAGTACTGTAGGCCGGAACTTCTTCTTCAGCGATTGGGCGGCAGGAATGTCTTTTTCCTTTGAGGCGCGGGCCTTCGGACTCGCTCCCGCCACTATGAGCATATTTGCAAGCTACTCTGGATCAAACGTATTTTCGGTGGCCTTCAGAGCCGGTGTGCTCATCGCGCCGCGGTAAGAGGTGTAAAAAAAAAGGCGGCCCACAAAACGAGCCGCCCGATCGAACGCAGCATGCGTTTGAAAATGTTACAGTTTGAGGCGAATGCCGATGGTCGCGCCGATATCTGAACCGCCGCCGCCAAATTCATAGACATAGAAACTATGTGCGTCGAGCGCGAGTTTGTCGCTGAAATAGTATGAAGTGCCGCCGCCCAAAGAGATTCCGACACCAAATGGAATAATACCAGCGCCAACACCAAGGCCGATGTACCAGTCGAATTTCTGGAGGAACTCCGGGAACTCTTTGTAGGCCTTTAAACCCCAGTGCATGGTCGCCATACCAGCCGCGGAGAGTCCGATACCGCTGCTTCCATTAAATCTCAAATCCGCGAGCGCCATTACACCCATGGTAAGGGGGAAATAGGGAATGTTAAATTTCTGCAGCATCAATTCAACGCCACCACTTACACCGAAGCCGCTCAACCAGTAGCCAACTCCGCCGAGAACCATCACATCACCCTTGTCGGCATGGGCATCGCTTGCAATATTCTGCGCAAAGCCGCCTGAGAGCGCGCAAAGTGCCATTACGAGCGCCACCACTACCATTTTGGATTTTTTCATCATGCCTCCATTGCCGCGCTCGATAGTATTCGTAGCCAAATACGCGGCGATATATTCTTCATTATATGGACTTATACTCTAAAATCAATATTAGAATTATATTCTTATGGTAGTATGCCTAACATGAATAGATGCCCCTGGTGCGGAGACGATCCTGTATATGTGCGGTATCACGATGAAGAGTGGGGTTCGCCGGTCCACGATGAGCGTACGCATTTTGAATTCTTATTGCTCGAAACCCAGCAAGCAGGCCTCTCGTGGCGTACCGTGCTCTACAAGCGAGAATCGTACCGCCAAGCCTTTGCCAATTTCGATCCAGAAACGATCGCTTCCTTCTCGAACGCGGACGTCGAGCGCCTGCTCACAAACCCGGGCCTCATCCGCAACAAGAGAAAATTGGAAGCGGCTATCACCAACGCGAGAGCATTTCTTACTATTCAGGAGCGCTATGGCTCATTCGATTCCTGGATCTGGCACTTCGCGGGAGATGGGCCCATCGTGAACCGCTGGAACGCCGTCTCCCAGATCCCCGTGAGCACCCCGCTCTCCGACACCATCAGTGCAGAACTGCGAGGCGCGGGTTTCGCGTTTGTGGGCTCGGTGACGATTTACGCGCACATGCAGGCTATCGGCATTGTCAACGATCATCTTGTCGATTGCTTCCGCCATGCAGAGTTGGCCAATTACGCATAGACCACACCGCCGTGGCGCCGTAGCGCCGTAGCGCCGCGCAGGCTTTTTTGCCGCCGGCCTTCAAATTGACTATATTTACAGTGCAAGCGATGTATTCGCTTATAATAAAGTTAATAATTGGAGGAATATAATGCTTTCGCAGAAAATGATCGATCGTATCAATGTACAGATTAACCGCGAAATGTTTTCGGCCTATCTCTATCTCGCCATGGCCGCGAAAATGAAAGAGCTCGGGTATTCGGGCATTGGGAAGTGGCTCACTGTGCAGTATCACGAGGAGATGTTCCACGCGATGAAATTCGTGTCCTATCTGCACGACCAAAACGCGACGGTAACCTATCGCGCAATCGAAGTTCCAGAGTTCAAGGAAAAGGAAATTAAACCGCTTTTCCAGCACGTTCTCGCCCATGAGCAGGGCGTCACCGCGAGCATCAGAGAGATCATGGATCTCGCTATCGCGGAAAAAGACTACGCAACACAGACACTCCTGCAATGGTACATCAGCGAGCAGATTGAGGAAGAGAAAAATGCCTCCGAGATCCTCCAGAATATTGATCTCCTCGGCAATTCTGCCCAGGGGCTCTTTATGCTGAATATCGAACTTGGCAAGCGCGATGCCTCTGTTCCGCTCGATTTCAATAAAGTGTGACCAACAGTGTAACTAACGATTGAATCTGATAGCTTGACACCGCAAACATCAGGCCTACTTTTTCATCGATCTCCATTTCTAAAGCCCGCCCCGCATTGGAGCGGGCTTTTCTTCTATTTCCGAGTTCTATATGCTCATGCACATGGAAGTTCGCTATACGAGTACACGAAACGCGGGCGTTTCGACGGATATCGCCGGCGCGATCGCCCAAGGCATGCCGGAAGATGGCGGCCTCTTTGTTCCATCGCAGATCCCCGCCCTTCGACCCGAAGCACGATTCGAACCGAATCTGACCTACGCCGATCTTGCTTGGCTCGTGATGTCGCCCTACTTCAACTGGGGCGAAGCCGAGCTTCGCCCTCTCATAGAGAAAGCCTATTCGACGAGCGGCGAACACGCGAACTTCAGTGTTCCCGAAATCGCACCCCTCATTCCCGTAGGCATGCTCGAGCGCGGAGAGGCTGGTGGGAAACCGCGTGGAGTCGCGCGCGCGAAGAACGCAGCGACCGTGCACGGCGGCGAAGGCGTGCCCCTCTACCTCCTCGAGCTCTTTCACGGTAGGACATGCGCATTTAAGGATATCGCGCTCAGCCTCCTCGGCGACCTACTCCGCATGAGCCTCGATAAACAGGGTATCCGTGAACCCATGTTGATACTCACCGCCACCTCCGGCGACACAGGGTCCGCCGCGCTTGCCGGGCTTGGCGGTCAGCCGGGAATCAGGATCGCAGTCATCTATCCCTCTGAAGGGACAAGCCAGATTCAAAGGCTTCAGATGATTTCCGCTCCACGAGAGGGACGATTCGTTGCCGGACTTCGCGGTAATTTTGACGACGCACAGCGTGCGGTAAAGGGCATATTCAAGACTGCTACGGCGGATGGCTCGATGTTCAAGGGAGTTCGTCTCAGCTCCGCAAACTCTATCAATATAGGAAGACTGCTGCCGCAAATCGTCTACTATGTGAAGGCGTGGCGTGATCTCCGATTCTCTGGCGTCATTGGGCCCGACGGAAGCTTCGATGTCGTCGTACCGAGCGGCAACTTTGGTGACATTCTCGCCGCGAAATATGCCAAATTGATGGGTTTGCCGATCCGACGACTCGTCTGCGCTTCGAATTCAAATAAAATCCTCCACGATTTCTTTACCACAGGTGTCTACGATCGGCACAGAGATTTTTCGAAAACGCTGAGTCCCTCAATGGACATTCTGGTATCGAGCAATCTGGAACGCCTTATCTATCACGCCCAAGGGAAAGATGCCGCAGGAGCCGCGGCGCGGACCGCCGCCCTTATGCACAAATTCGAAACCACAGGCCAATTCGAGATTTCGAGCGCGGAAAGAGCGCGCATTGACGATTTTTCGGCCGGATGGGCGGATGATGCCGCGACGATCGCGATGATCCGACACATGTGGCAGGAACACGGTACGCTCGTCGATCCGCACACGGCGGTCGCTTGCGAGGTCGCCCACGCGTGCTGGCGCAGTTCCGAGGATCATACGGCTGTTCCTGTTGTCGTTACGGCTACGGCCAGCCCCTTTAAATTTCCGATTCCCTGCCTTTCAGCGCTGCAAGGGCTTTCGCCGGAAACCTTTAAAGCAGGTGAAGATCTGGAGCTCGCCAGGCAGCTCTCCGCGATCACCGGGAAACCCATACCAAGGCCCATTGCCGCTCTCGAGCACGCCCAGGTTTTACACACTGAGGTTGCCGAAGAAGCGACGCTCCTCCCCATGCTCGCCGACTTCGCGAGGAGTTCACAATGATCGAAATTCAAGTTCCCGCGACGAGCGCCAATCTTGGACCTGGCTTTGATTGCCTCGGTCTCGCGCTTGGGCTTGCCAATACATTTCGCGTCGAGATCGCATCTGAGAACCGTGTGGAGGGATGTCCGCTCGAGTGGGCGGGCGACGACAATCTCTTTTTGCGGTCATTTCGACACGCCAACGAACTGCGTGGCACGACGGTTCCGCGTGTTGCATTGCAGTTTATATCGGAAATACCGCCGGCGCGGGGACTCGGGTCGAGCGCATCCCTCGCGGTTGCCGGCGCGGCCGCGGCGCTGCTGCTCACCCGAGAAACGCCCCGAGCTGAAGCTACGGCCTCCGCCGCGCGCGTTCCCGACAGACTCGGCGACGACCTAAGAGATGATCTCAGCGACAATCTCACCGCCCTGCTCCATGCACCACACAACGCGCGCTTCTTGCTGCGCGCCGCGACCGACATCGAAGGCCACCCCGACAATGCCGCGCCGGCTATTTGGGGCGGCTTCACCGCAGCGGCTGTTTCCGGAGAAGACATAATTGTGAGCCATTCTAGCCTGCCCGCCTCATGGCAATACCTAGCCTGCATTCCCGACTTCAATCTAGAAACGAGTGTGGCGCGGCGTGCGCTTCCGGACAGCTACCCGCGTGGCGATGTCGTGCATGCCCTGTCGCACGCCACGCTCATGGCCCTCGCGATCGAAAAGGCCGATACGGAACTTCTTCGGCTCGCCTGTGAAGACAGGGTCCACGAGCCATATCGCGGCAAACTTATCCACGATTTCGATATCGTTACTGAGGTGTGCCGAGCGCACGCATGCTCGGCGGTGTGGATCTCTGGCTCGGGGCCGACAATTTTAGCGGCCTTCGATACAAAACAAACAAACGAGGAGTTCGCGCGCGCCACGACGACATCCCCCGATGCCATTACTCGCATAGCCGCTTCCATTTCAGCCGCTATCGCCACCCGCGCCACACGGTCTTGGCGTGTTCTTCCTCTTACGGCAAACAATCAAGGCATCCGTGCGCGCCACATCCGCCCCCGCGAGGAGATGTCATGACACACTCGAAGCACTCAGCATCAGCGCCGGACGCCCCTCTCTACATGTCACTCAGCTCGCGTTTCGGCGATATACTCTTGTTCTGGGTTGAGGCGCCCTCCGTGAAAATTCGGAGAATATTCCTGACGCGCGAGGGCGCTCCAGACTATCCCCGCGCGCGAATTGCCTTTCCCGAAGTACCACGACGCGCGAATGACCGGCAGCTTCCCGCTTCTATCGCCTCCGCCGCTGATATCATCATATCGATACTCTCAGGCGCGCCAATGGCGTCCCCGATCGAGCTTCTCCGGGAGAGCCTCGACGAGCTTTTGCCTTTCCAACGCCGTGTCCTCTCGCTCGAAGCCACGATTCCTTTTGGATATATCAGCACCTACCATGAACTTGCTTCTGCCGCCGGCTCGCCGAATGGTGCGCGGGCCGCCGCCCGTGCCCTCTCCCATAATCCCTTCCCTATCCTCATCCCCTGTCACCGGGTTATCTCATCGAGCGGGAGTCTGGCGGGCTATCAAGGCGGCATGGAGATGAAACGGGAACTCCTCCGTCAGGAAGGTCTCTCCTTTATCGGAGATCGCGTGGACATTTTGCACGCTAATCTCTGGCATTTTCAGGCCTGATACAGGAGTGCCGCACGAACCGCGGCTCGGCATCGTACGAAGCAGGGTGGGCCGCTTCGATTGCCTCCTCATTGCTCATAGACTATGCTATTCATGGAAGGAGAGGCCAGGATAATGACCGTAATGCCTGCTGTATTCATCGGGCACGGACTCGCGATTAACGCCGTACTTATGAACGAATTTTCGCGGGCACTCAAGGCGCTTGGAGCCCGTCTGCCCATGCCAAGTTCGATCGCGGTGATCTCTGCGCACTGGAGTACTCCCGAAATACGCGTTACTGGTGCTCAGCATCCACACCAAATGTTCGACAGCATAGAATTTCAGGAAGAACTTCACGAAATCACCTATGAACCTCCAGGCGATCCTGTTCTCGCGGCACACATTCTCGAGCTGCTGCACGCTTCCAAGATCGACGCCTCCATAGATTCCACCCGAGGTATCGATACCAGCGTGTGGGGTGTTTTAGTGCATATGTTCCCAGACGCAAAAATCCCCGTCGTAGAGATAAGCCTCTCGTTCCACATCGATACCACGAAAATAATCACGGTGGGGAAGAGCCTCTCTCGATTGAGAGAAGAGGGGGTACTCATACTCGGAAGCGGTGGGCTCGTGCATAACCTCTACGAAATGAGCAAGAACATCGACACAAAACCGCCCGCATGGGCAATTGAGAGCGATAAAAAAATCACTGAGATAATCGAATCGGGAAGTGCTTCTGCCCTCAGCGAATATGTGCTTCGGAACCTCGGACGATCACTTGCCATTCCCACGCCCGAGCACATCCTGCCCGCGATCGCCACACTCGCGCTCAAAACAGATCGAGATCGAGTCACCTTTATTTATAATGCGTTTCAGAACTCAACCATCTCACTCCGCTCATTCATCGTAGCGTAGCCTTCTGAGTAGGGGTCGACCGCGACAGTTGGTTCTTCGTCTTCAGCGCGCGTCTATCTCAGCGGGGCTTTCTCGCGAGCACCACGCACCGTTCCTCATCAAGGAATGGAACCCATACCGGAATGATCTGCGCATTCGCCGCAAGTGAGCCAAGCACAGGATCAGTCCCGAGTTCCGCAAGTTCGAGCCTGGAGTGCGAGATTTTTCCTTTATACGCACAGAGTACGCCACCCGGCTCAAGGCGTTTCCAGATCGATCGAAATAATTTTTTATCACTAAAGGGCTTCAGTGCTCGAAATACAACACATTGGAGAGGATCGCGCTCATTTTCGAAGGAGGTCTGCCGAATATCCACATTTTTGAGCCTGAGAAAGGCCACGATATTCTCGAGAAATCGAATTCGTTTTTCGAGCCTCTCAATCAGGATAAAGGAACGTTGTGGGAATGCGAGTGCGAGAGGAATCCCGGGGAACCCCGCTCCTGTGCCGATATCCGTGACGCGCGCGAGGGTCACCGGGTTCACTGGAATTGCGGGCTTTACTGGAATCGCCGGGTTCACTGGCTTCACGGGCTTCACTGGAATCACCGGGTTCGCCTGCGCTGTGGTGGCCACCGGAATCGCGGAATTTATCGCGTTCGCAGGGCTTGCGGCGACCCCGGATTCCGTGATAGGAGCGCCGCCATATTTCTCAGCCATGCCTCGATCGATTTCATTGAGCGCATCAGCGAGCACGCGCCAGGGCGCCAAACTATCGAGGACATGTTTGATAATGAGATCCTCACCCTCCGCGTTGACAAGCCCATAGAGCGGATTCCACTTTTCAATTTCATCGAGATAGGTCGAGAGCGCAGAGAGAATTCCATCCGAAATATCGAAGTCGAGTGCCGCCAGTCCCCGGGCCAACAATTGCTCGTGATTCATCACGCTTCAATATATATCATTCACGGCCAAGGATTGACAGTACGGTAGAATATTTGTGATACTGAAGACCCATGAGAAAGCTTATATTTGTTACCGGAGGGGTATGCTCTTCTCTTGGGAAAGGGATTGCAGCATCTTCAATTGGCGCACTCATGGAAGCGCGCGGTTTTACCGTTCAAATGGTAAAAATTGATCCTTACCTCAATGTCGATGCCGGCACCATGAGTCCCTATCAACATGGCGAAGTGTATGTCACCGATGATGGCGCCGAAACCGACCTCGATCTCGGCAACTACGGTAGATTTACCACCGCAAAACTGCGTAGAGCCAACTCGATCACCACAGGCCAGATCTACAAGGCAGTCATCGAAAAGGAGCGTGCCGGCGAGTACCTTGGCCGCACCGTGCAAGTCGTGCCCCACATTACCAACGAGATTAAACAGCGTATTCTCGCAGTGGCTAACGATCCTGAGGTTGACATAACCATTGTAGAAATCGGCGGCACCGTGGGCGATATCGAATCGGTGCCCTTCCTCGAGGCTTGCCGGCAACTCATCCATGAATACGGCAAACAGAATGCCATCTCCATCCATGTGACGCTCGTTCCTTCCGTGTCCGGCGGCGAAATCAAGACAAAGCCCACCCAGCACGCAGTCAAGGAGCTTCAAGAATTGGGAATACAGCCCGACGCCGTTATTCTCCGCTCCGCGAAGCCGCTCAGCGATGATCTGCGCCGCAAAATCTCACTCTTCACGAATATTGAAGAAGAAGGTGTTATTAGCGGCTATGACGCACCGACCATCTACGAAGTTCCGCTTCTATTCTTCCATCAGAAGCTCGACACCTTCCTCTTGCGAAAAATGAATGTCGAGAGTCGTCACGCGGAGCTCAGCCAATGGGAGTCCGTCGTGCAGGCCGTCATCAAACCGAATCGGAAGGTAAAAATCGCCGTTGTGGGAAAATACATGGACCTCCACGACTCCTACAAGTCGATCTGGGAAGCACTGACCCACGGCGGCATTGCGCACCACACCGGGCTTGAGATCGAAAAAATCGACTCATCCCGCCTCGAAGATCCCAAGGCCGACCTCGCCGCCATCTTCAAAGATATACACGGAATTCTCGTACCCGGCGGTTTCGGCGAGCGGGGCATCGAAGGCATGATTCGAGCGGCACAATACGCGCGCGAGCACAATATTCCTTACTTTGGCATATGCCTCGGCATGCAAATCATGGTTATCGAGTACTCGCGTTCAGTCCTAGGCTGGCGGGACGCACACTCGACCGAATTCAACAAGTCCACGACTCACCCTGTCGTGTGCCTCCTCGAGGAGCAGACGAAGATCACGAACTATGGCGGCACTATGCGGCTGGGTGCCTACGATGCCATCACTGTGGCAGGCTCGAATATCCGCGCGAGCTACAATGTAGAGCAGATACGCGAGCGACACCGGCACCGTTACGAGGTGAACAACGACCTGCGCGCGGACATCGAAGCACACAAGTTGTTCGTAAGTGCGACAACCCCCAACGGCGAGCTCGTTGAAGCCTGTGAGTGGCCGGCGCACATATGGTCGGTCGGCGTCCAGTTCCACCCAGAATTCAAATCGAGGCCAACCTCGCCGCATCCTCTATTCAAGGATTTTATTGGCGCGGCGCTGCGCCACGCTGAAAAATAGCGCAAAACACGCGCCTGATTCGCTGCGGAGCGCATGGATGCAATTTAGTTTCTTGAAACATTCTCGATCGATTCCCTTCTTGGGAGTCGTGGTTCTCATGATGCTTGTGTTCCTCTTCTCCTCATGCAGTCCGCAGCCCGACGAAACCGCAAATGTGGCATTGACCCTAGAACCCGACGCTCACTTCACCGATCTCACGCGGCAGGAGTATCGCTCGGGGAAACTCTCGATGCAAATCCAGGCACGCGAAGCATCTTGGTTTGAGGATGAACAGCGTCTCGAAATCAGCGGCCTCTCTTTTATCAACTACAACACCGAGGATGGGACCATCGCTGCCACCGGGGAAGCCGACAAGGCTCTATTCCACGAGACCAGTGGCGATGCCGAGTTTTCCGGATTTGTCCACGTGGTGAGCGCAGACGGCGATGTTTTATTCGAGACAACACAGATACGCTACAAGCGCGCACTCGACATATTTGAGACATCGGACGGAACCGAGGTAATCATAAAGGCAAAGAACCAGCTCCTCATGGCGGGCAAAGGCCTCCTCTTCGACGTAAAGCAGAAATATTACGAAATCCGCAGTGGCGTGAACGGTTCCGTTTATCAATAACATGATATACAATACAAGTATGAAAACACGATCGAGTGCCATTCTGCTCAGCTTTGCGATGGCGCTTGGAGCCTCGCGG
The DNA here is from genome assembly GCA_020721875.1 of Leptospira biflexa. Lineage (GTDB taxonomy): Bacteria > Spirochaetota > Spirochaetia > Treponematales > Rectinemataceae > Rectinema. Next base: position 6,192 of record DYLX01000029.1, on the reverse strand, counting down.
CTCGCATTTCCCCAGACAAATCCGCCACAGGCATCGGCATTAGCATCGCCCCCCGCGCCGACTGGGACTGCAACCGTGCCAACCCAGACAACCGGCGGCAAAAAGCCTATCACCTTCAGTGCGAAGAGTGTGCAGGGTGTACTTGCCAAAGATAAACAGGACACCATTCTTACCGGTTCTGTGAAAATCATCACCGGCAGTCTCGTCATCACCGCCGATCGCGTTGAGCTTAGCGGCCAAGACTACGTCAATGTAGCCTGCAGCGGCAATGTCAATGTCACCGATACCGAAAAGGGCTTCACGCTCGTCTCGCAGAAGCTCAGTTACCAGCGCGACACTGAAATAGGTGTCGCCCAGGGAAAAGTCGCCGTGGACGACACCAAGAACCATACATCGATCAATGCCGAGTGGGTCCGATTCGACCAGCGGAAATCGATTTTCGAGGCAGCGGTCTCCGTGGTCGTACTCAAAGAAGACATGTCTATCCGTGCGGAGTATGCCTACTACAACCGCGACACCGAGGAAATCAAGCTCCATGGCGGTGCCGTCGCGGTCACGCAGGATGGTACGCTCAAAGGCGACACAATTTCGGCCGGCACCGACTGGTCCAACCTCCAGGTTTCGGGCGAGGTTTCCGGTACGATCACTCCCAAGGGAAACGCTCCATCCCAATGAGTCCTATGCAGCGCGCCACCCTGGAAGCTTCTCACCTGCGGAAGCAATTCGGCCGCGCTCAAGCGGTCGTCGATGTTAGCTTTTCGATGGAGACAGGCGAGGTTGTCGGTCTCCTCGGCCCGAATGGTGCCGGGAAAACCACGGTCTTCTATATGATCGCTGGTTTTTTAAAGCCGACCGCGGGGATTGTGTTATTCAATGGCCTCTATATCAACAAGCTTCCGATGTTCCGGCGGGCCATGCTGGGCATTTCCTACCTTCCCCAGGAAGCCTCGATCTTCCGCAGACTCACGGTTGAAGAAAATATACTTTCGGTGCTCGAGGCACGAAGTGGACTCTCGCTCTCAGACCGCAGAAAAAAGACAGCGCAGCTGCTTGAGGAGTTCGGAATAATCCACGTCGCGAAGCAACCCGCCTACACCCTTTCTGGAGGCGAGCGCCGAAGAACCGAGATCGCGCGCGCCCTTGCCATTGAGCCGAAATTCCTACTCCTCGATGAACCCTTTACGGGCATCGATCCTATCGCAATCCGCGAAATCAAGCTCCTCATACAATCGCTTTCGGCCAAAGGTATTGGGGTGTTGCTCACCGACCACAATGTGCGCGACACCCTTGCCATCACCACGCGAGCTTACATTATCAACAGGGGAGTAATTGTGGCGCACGGCGAACCCCAGCGCATCATCGACAACCCTCTTGCACGCGAAACATATCTGGGGCAGGATTTCGAAATGTGAAGGCCGCGCGAGGGCCGGTTGTTCCAGTGAGACGAAAAAGAGCGCATTTCTTCGTGTAATAAATCGCTGTTGACGCCTGGGCGGGCGCATGTTACATTTAAAGACAGCCCGTATGGGCTGCCCACCATTTTTTATCGGAAAAGCCATGAGGTACTTTGATACTCACGCCCACATCGGGCTTATTTACGATGACCCTATTGAACAACTTCTCGTTTGTCAGCAGGCAAAGCTTGCCGGCGTGAGTCGTATTGTCAGCATCTGCAACAGCCTCGTGGATTTCAAACAAGTGTATGAGAATTTGAAACCCGCGGAGCATGTCTATCACGCGGTGGGAGTATCACCCTCCGAAGTCTCCAGCCCTGGACGAGACTGGCAGCGCTCCATCGAAGAGGCCACGAAACTTCCCCGCGTCATCGCCATTGGCGAGATCGGTCTCGACTACTACCACAAATTCGGCGACAAACGAAGTCAGATCGAACTCTTCATCGACCAGCTCGAAATCGCCGCGCGACTCAATCTCCCCGTCATCATCCACAACCGCGAAGCGGGAAAGGATGTACTCGATATTCTGAGGGACCGCATGCCGCCTGCAGGCGCGGTGCTCCACTGCTACTCCGAAAATGCCGCGTATGCCGCAGACATCCTCGATCTCGGACTCGACATCTATTTCTCGTTTGCGGGAAATCTGACCTACCGCAACGCCAGGAATCTGCACGAAACAGTGGCCTTCCTGCCGCTGGACCGCGTGTTGCTCGAGAGCGAGGCGCCGTTCATGGTCCCCGCGGATTACAGAAACAAGCGCAATATGCCGGAATACCTGCCCTCTACCGCGCAGTTTCTCGCCGACTTCCTCAACATCGATGTCGAAGAGGTCGCGGAAACAACCTACCAGAACGCGTGTCGATTCTTCCGGCTTACCCCCTAACGAATCAAGAACACAATGAACCGAAGTAGCGCCTCCTACCCCTTTGTCCTCGATGAAGGAGCGTGGGAGGCTCCTTATTTTCTCGCGCCTGTCGCAGGATACTCGGACGCGGCGTTCAGAGCCGTGTGTGCCGAGATGGGCGCCGCGCTCTGTTACACCGAGATGGTGAGCGCCGAAGCGTTGGTGCGTGGCCATATAAAAACGAAGGAACTTCTCGAGCGCGACCCGGCCGAAAGGGTGTACGCGATTCAGCTTTTCGGCGCAAGTCCCGCCACGCTCGCGGCGGCGGCCGAAATCGTGAGTGTGTACCAACCGGTCGTTATCGATCTCAATTGCGGCTGCCCCGTTCCCAAAATCATCAAGGCGGGCGCCGGTTCGGCGCTCCTTAAAACTCCGGGAAAAATCGGTAACATCGTGCGGGCGATGCGCGACGCCACTCGTATTCCCATATCCGTAAAACTGCGCACAGGCTGGGACAGCGACTCGATTAATTACCTCGAAACTGCAGGGGCGGCCATAGAAGCTGGTGCCTGCGCCATAACCCTCCACGGGCGTACCCGCGCGCAAGGCTACACTGGCAAGGCAGACTGGGACGCGATCCGCGACCTTAGTGCGCGCGCGCCGGTCCCGGTATTCGGGTCGGGTGATGTTTTCAGCGCCGGCGCCGCCGCCGACATGCGCGCGCGCACGGGGTGTGCGGGGGTTATGATCGCGAGAGGCGCCCTTGGCAATCCCTTCATTTTCGCGGAGCTCCGCAAATCGGGAAGCATTCGGGAAATAAACGCGCATTTCATCGCGGAAACTATGGAACGCCACCTTTCGCTCGCGGTACAGCATTTTGGCGAAAAAAGAGCCTGCATTGAATTCCGCAAGCACTTTTGCGTATACACCAAGGGGCTCTCTGGCGGAGCTCCGCTGAGGGCTCGGGCAGTGCGCTGTTCAACCTTTAAGGAATTTGCGGAAATTTTTAATGAGCTGAAAGGATGACATGAGATTTCGCGGCACGCATTGTGCGCTGTGCACACTTTGCACGCATTGCACGCTGCGCGGGCTGTGAAGCGCGCAGGCTATACCGCGGCCCCCCAGGGCGCACTCAGCATCCCGGACTCTTCCAGCACGCACCGTAATCTCCTTACCGCCCGCCGACGGGACGAGGGGCTCCATGAGGGCGCTCTCCTTATTGAACGGCGCTGAACCAGTTCGGCATTGTTCCGAGGTAGCGCTCAAGCGAAGTCTGGAAATTTTCTTCTATGGATTGCACATCCACCGTTTCAGAGAGCACTACATCGAGCCAGTGGTGTAAAAAATCCTTCGAAAAGCTGCACCAGTAATCCGGGAGTGCCGGCTGGGGAGGGAGTGTCCCCTCAATCAGTGGATTCAGCGCGTACTCAGGGAAATACGTACGAAAAGTCTGATTATTCATCTGAATGAGACTGCTGAATCCACCAAAGGGTCCAATATATTCCGGAAGAAGCTGCTGGGTTTCCATCTCTTTCCAAATTTTCTGCTGATTCTCGGGGACAAGAAGCCACCGCGCGAAGGCCAGCGCCGCACGTTTGTTTTTTGCGCTCTTAGGTATTCCCATATATCTCGTGTCAGGCGTCAGGAGAATCTTCTGATTGATGACCGGGAATCTATACTGAAGTCGGCGCTTCACCGTGTAAGGCAATTTAAAGTAATCGCTCGCCTTCATGGGCCAGTAGAGAATCCGATTATCAAGGAGTAACTGATACCCCGGTTTGCTGAAATACGTGAATGAAAAAGAATTCTGTTCCTCTGTCGTCGCACCGGAGGTCAGTTTCGACAACTCCAAAATTGAGGAAGATAGATGTTCGCCGCTCCACAAGATTGGCCATGAATTGGGATCGTTTGGTTTAGGAACTGCAGCTGTTTTCCAGCTCGAATTTACCGAAAAGCCTGCGCCGGCCGCTAGTATCCAATCTTCAGCGAAACTCAAATCCCATCGAGGAGAAAAGCCCATCGCGCCGAGTTTGCCGTCGACGCGTGTGGTGAATGCCTGCGAAGAGTTCTCTAGCGCTCCCGCATCGATCGTGGTTACGCCCGAGCTCGCGCCATCGCGCTTCTTTTCGACAAGGAGCATGCAGTCGAATGAAACGGGCACGAGGAGGTGGCTCGTCCCCTGCCTGCCCGCGTCGAGCAGTGTCGGGTATAAATCATTTGGGTCGAGATAATACTTCGAGAACAGCGCATCGATTGAGTCAAACCGCTTAAGAAGCGGTTTTGAGAGCAGATATTTGGCGATTACAAGCGATGGAGGCGCGGTGGTCGTTTTGAGCTCGGTCGCCGCTTCAGCTTTATACTCGATATCGACCGCGAATTGATCGTTCTCTCGATTAAATATCTGCGCTGCGATCGCCAGTTCAGGGATGTCCGTCCAGATCATCGCCCTCTGTGGCCTTTGCGCACATGACATGAGCAATGCGCTGAAGGCACATAAAAGCGCGAAACCGCGCATTGTCTGTCGGAATATGCCGGACCGCTTGAATCGCATCGCCATAGATCGCTCAACCATCGGGCAGTATGGTACCATAGAAAACAGATATGCGTCAGCAAAACCACAATTCTCGCAGGACTCGCGGAACGGTATGAATCCTGAAGGCAGTCGAATTCACTGGCACTCCACGTGCTTGCGAGAACGTTACGGCCTCGCGGTGTGGAGGCTCGGGATCGATGCGGGGTTCACTTGCCCCCACCGAAGTAGCGACCGACTCCATGGCGGCTGTCGATTCTGCGCGCCTGACGGTAATATTTCAGCATATCAAAAATCGAGTCCCACACTTCCTCCGATAGAGGAACAGATTGCGCGCGCACTCGAGTTCACAACCCGAAGATATGGTGCTCAAGCTTTTTTCTTATATTTTCAAGCGTACACGTGCACCAACGCACCTGTTGAAACCTTAAAACGAATCTATGATGAGGCGATCAATGCCTTTGCGCGCGCCCGCGGACGGCTCTACGAGACTCGCGGTCCAAGCCTTCCGCCTAAAGTCGCTCAACGGCTCCGTATCGGGCCGCAGGCACTCAAGGGCATTATTGTTGGAACACGACCCGACTGCTTCGACGCGACGAAGGCAGCGCTCCTCGCGGAGTATGCCGAGCGCGGCTTCGAAATGTGGGTCGAATTCGGCCTGCAGTCTTCGCATGATCCGACGCTCGCCTTCATCAAGCGAAATCATGATGTACAATCGTATCGCGTCGCGATGGATCTTGCACATCGCGCGGGGCTTAGGCGGACCACACACCTTATTCTCGGTTTGCCGGGGGAATCGCACGAGATGATGGTTGAAAGTGCCCGTGTCGCGGCGAACACCGAAACCGAAGGAGTAAAGTTTCACGATTTTAGAATCGTACGGGGTTCCGCCTTCGCCCGCTCCTTCATGGCAGGAGAAATCGTCCAAATCCACCCTACGCGCCTTCCAGGGCTGCTCGCGGACTGTCTCGAGGTGATGCATCCCACCACAGAAATTATGCGTTTATCCTCGGATTTTAGGCCGGAGGAGTGCATCAACCTCCACAAGCCTTTCGACAAACATGTACTCGCCAAACTTGTCGAGGAAGAGCTCGCGCGGCGGAACTCATGGCAGGGGCGATACTTCAAAATTCTTTGAGAAAGTCATAGGTGACGCTTGGCCGGCAGCGCGGCGATACGTGCAAGTAGTGTCTGTGGTGTACGTTAGGGGCTCCTTTAACACACTCGCGCACGAGCTTCCCTTAAGTCCAAGCCCTTGACAATTGCCCCGGTTTCTCGTATTGTCGATTCTCGCCGAATGGTTTGCATAGGTTGGAGCGGTGTCCGAGGGGTTTAAGGAGACGGTCTTGAAAACCGCTGTACCG
>DYLX01000058.1 GCA_020721875.1 Leptospira biflexa | reverse complement strand
GGATCGCTCGCAGTGCGAAATGCGAATCCCGGCAATATCCGCTCATGGCGCGATTTCCATGGACGGCACTATCCTACCTTCCGCGGTTATGTGGACTTTGTCCAGTGGGCGGAGAATGAATTTCCCGGAGCAACCAGAGAGGAAATTAGCGCACATGCGCTTGAAGAAGGATGGCGCGTGTTGAAAGTGCTGATCGGCCAGTATATTGATGGCAAATATACAGGCGGACCGCCATCGCTTGTGGAAATGTTCCGGGTGTATGCTCCTATGGGAGACGAAAATGACCCGGACCATTACGCGCAATTCGTCGCGCACGAAGTGGGGATTTCCCCGAATAAACCATTAAAAGAGGTGATACATCATGACTATCAGACCAAACCCCGTAGTTCCGATCAATATGGAAACGACGTCAGCAATTGAACTGACGAAGTTTCCGATCTATCAGACACGAACCGATTACGCCGCGGAACATGGCGGAGAAGAACCACCTGATCCTGCCCAATCAATTAGACGTAAACATTGGTACGATCCACGATATAAGGACGTCAACGAAGACAATGGTGAAGTCGCGGTGTATACCGTGATTGCCAGCGACATACATACAGGAAAACCATTGCTTGGTGAAGACGGAAAACCATATTTGACACAACTGATTATTCCGCAGTTCATCGCCGGGCGCGTCAATATTCCAACGGGAATCGCAAACGAGTTCGCCCCCAGTACAACTATTCTAAGACTCGCGCCGTACCCGTTCCCTGTGCGGCCACTCGATAAGGACGAAGAGCTCGCCATGCCGGATTCACCATTCGGCGGACCGATGGTGGTCAATCGCGCGCTTAAAGCGCAACGCATGACGACGATCAAAGCCAAATTGGAAGGACTGCTCGCGGATTTGCGAGCGATCGTTGAGAACCTGTGAACACAAGCCAGCATCGACTAGAAAGACGCGCCTGCCCAGTGTGTGGGCGCGTCTCTTCGTATCCCGCACGGCAAATTACCTGCAGCGCGGAATGCGCCAGAAAATTACGTATGAAAAACAATCCCGATTGCACGCCGCTTGAAGAAGATATTATTGCGCTACTGAAAAAGCGCGGTAAAACATTCCAAAATATTACCGAGCTCGCTAATGAACTTGATCGCGGCCCTAGCGCAGTTCAAACGGCGGTGCGCGAACTGCAAAACCGCGGGTATAACATCGTCGAGCACGACGGCCTGCGGATGGAGCCAGTCGCGCCTACGCGCATTGATCGGCCGACAGTAGCACTGAATACCCGCGAGTATTCCGGCGATTGGGTCCGCTTCGGCGTTTGCGGCGATAAGCACTACGGCAACATGCATTCCAGGCACGATGTAGTCGAGGTGCTTTATGACATCTACGCTGACTCGGGCATAACGACGGTTTACGACACTGGCAATTGGATCGACGGCGAAGCGAAGTTCAACGCGCACGAGCTCACGGTCCGCGGCTTAGATGCGCAAATCGATTATTGGATTGAAAAGCATCCGCAGCGCAAAGGTATCACTACATATTTTATCGCAGGTGATGACCACGAGGGCTGGTATCAACAGAGGGAATGTATTGAGATCGGCCGCTACGCGCAGATGCGCGCGGAAAAAGCCGGCAGAAATGATCTCGTTTATCTCGGCTATCTCGAAGCTACGGTCGAGCTCAAAGCAAAACGTGGGACTCGCCACATGATAGTTTCGCATCCTGGTGGCGGCGCGGCATATGCGATCAGCTACAAGGGCCAAAAATACGTGGAGTCCTTGCAGGGCGGGGAAAAGCCCGCTATCGTTTTGCAGGGACATTACCACAAATTTAATCTCAGTTATCCGCGCGAAGTCTGGGTTGTTGACGCCGGCTGCTGTTGCGACCAAACAACGTTTATGAGAAAACGTCAACTACAAGCACACGTCGGCGGTTGCGTCGTCGAGTTTATGCAGGCTGATGACGGCAGAATTTTACGCTTCCGCTCTGAATTCCTACCATTCTACGATCGCAAATTCTATGATCGCAGGTTTAAATGATCATGCGCGCGGAAATTGATTCAAGCGTTTTGCGCGAATTCAGAGCTATCGCTCGGAACCATTTTCCGCGGGAAGCATATGCGTTTTTATTCGGGAAACAATTGCGCAACGGCAGGATCCGCGTAGTTGCCTGTTATGAGCCGGATCTCTACTATCACAGTGAGACTACAGTACGCGTACCGCTCGAATCATGCCAGGGGGCGCAAGCGCGCGCCGACGAGAAAGGCCTTCAGATCGTAGGCGATATTCATTCCCACCCCAGGCAATTTGAGCACTGGAACGGGTACACGGGAGAACGCAGCCCAAGCGAAGATGATCTCATCGCAGGCACGCTCGGCCTAGCGGGCATCTGCGTGGTATCCGAGCAGCGGGACGGACGGCTGCGGACCTCAATCCAGTTCTTCGGCCAGACGCAACCGCTCCGGTGGCACGTTGTCCCCGCGCGGAAAAAAAAGTCTTGACATCGCCGGGGATCCGTTGTACGATGGGCGCGACATGCTCATCGACTTACTGTGGCTCGTACTGCTCTATACCTTAGTCTGGGCCGTATTCATGCTGCTGCTCGATACGGAAGGACGGAAGTAATGGATGGTGACATTGTGTGGGGGGCCGACCCAGGCCTACATGGCGCAATCTGCGCCGTAGACTTCGGCCGGCGGATAGTACGCGTAATACACATGCCGCTTCAGCCAGGGGCAGCCGGAAGACGGCAGATTGATATTAGACTACTACTCCGCGCCGTAAGCGCATTGCGGTCAACATTGCCCCCATCCCTAATCGTAGTGGAGCAAGTGTCCGCCATGCCCCGACAAGGCGTAACAAGCTCTTTTTCATTCGGCGCGTCTTACGGCGCACTCCGCGCATGCCTGGCGACGTGTGGCGCGCCAGAACTGCTTGTGCATCCTGCGCAATGGAAACGAGCGATGAGTCTTGACCACGACAAGAAAGCAAGCATTGCCCGCGCGATGGAATTAATCGAGGAAGAAAGCCTGAAAGGATGGGCGCCTCATGGCAACTACAATGATGGCCCCGCAGAAGCCCTACTGCTCGCAGCCTACGGCCGCGCATTCGCTGCGGGAATACCAGCGCAGGGGCGCTGAATATCTAGCACGCGCGCCTTTCGCTGCCGGCTTGGCGGATGAGGCGGGGCTGGGAAAAACTGTGCAGGCTTGCGCAGCATTAGAAATGTGCAACGCAGAAACGGCCGTAGTAGTCTGCCCTGCATCCGTGCAGGGCGTCTGGCGCGAACACTTACGGGAATGGGCACCCTCGATTAAGCGACCGTTAATTTTTTCCTACGATACCGTTGTACGGCAATCGGAAAAAATGAAGAGCATTCCGTTTAGTGATGTACTCATTCTTGATGAGGCCCATTACCTAAAAAACCAACAAGCCAAGCGGACGCGAGCTATTTATGGTCCGCAGGGAATTGCACGAAAATTTGCGCGCGTATGGCTACTAACCGCAACCCCGGCACCCAACCATCCCGGGGAACTGTGGACGCATTTCCGCACCCTACTGCCGGACGGCGCGGTTCCGAAACGCTATTGGGAATACCTCCTGCGATATTGCCGAGTCGAGCAAACGCAATACGGTGCGAAGGTAATAGGCCTCAAAAAACAAATGCTGCCGGAATTGCGTGCGCTAATGCGGCAACTGTGGATGCGCCGCGGACTGGCGGACGTAGAGCATGAGATCCCTTC
>DYLX01000028.1 GCA_020721875.1 Leptospira biflexa | reverse complement strand
GGAATGATCTGCACCACGCGGTACCCAGCGTCGGAGACTGCGGCGCGAAGGGCTTGGTCGTCAAGGGCGTCGCCGTCGACGAGGGCCTGTCGCTCGAGGAGATCGACTTTGGCGGCTTTTACACCGGGTACCGCCTCGAGAGCCGACTGAACATGCATTACACAGTGGCCGCAGGTCATCCCTTCGATCTTCAATAACTTTCTCATGGTTATGTTCTCCTTATATACTATTTCTCAAAATTTGCTCGTTTACGTTGTTCGTGGATGCTCATAAATACATCCTTAATTTATATTATATGTATTTTCCAAAGACGCGACAAAAACGTTTTACGCGCATGTACCTTCCGGCTTGCGATAGCCCTTCAATCTCAGGGCGTTCGTGACGACCGAGACCGAGCTCAGCGACATCGCCGCGGCCGCGAACATCGGGGAAAGGAGCGGTCCGCCGAAGATATACAAAATACCTGCCGCGATGGGGATGCCGAGCACATTATAGCCAAAGGCCCAGAAGAGGTTCTGTTTGATATTCTTGATCACTTGGCGCGAGAGGTGAATCGCCGTGGAGACATCGCAGATGTTGTTGTGCATGAGGACGATGTCGGCGCTCTCCATGGCGATGTCGGTGCCCGCGGCGACCGCGATTCCCACATCAGCCTGCGCAAGGGCGGGTGCATCGTTAATACCATCGCCGACCATGGCGATTTTTTTGCCCGAAGCCTGAATGCGCTTGACAATCGAGGCTTTTTCTGAGGGTAGCACTTCGGCGTAGACTTCGGTGATGCCGACGTACGCGGCAATGGCGTCCGCGGTGGTTCGGCTGTCGCCGGTCACCATCGCGACTTCTATTCCGAGTTTCTTGAGGGCTGCGACTTCGGCTTTCGACTCCGGGCGCGCCTGATCCGCCACTGCGAGGAGGCCGATCGGTTCGCTGTCGTGGAAGACATACATGGAGGTCTTGCCCTGGCTTGCAAGGAGCAGCGCTTCCTCGAGGAGGGCGGGCGCGCGCTCCGAAATCGGAGCGCCGAAGGATTCGGCGAGCGCGGCATTGCCGACGGCCACCGAGGGGTTGTCGGCGATGATGCCTTTGCCGGGGATGGTTTTGACGCTGTCGGGAAGGGAGAGGCTGATGCCGCGCGCTCGCGCGCCCGCCACGACCGCGTCGGCGAGTGGGTGGCCGGACATAACCTCGGCCATTGCCGCGAAACTGAGCACCTCGTCGGAATTATGGCCGGGCATGGCAATCACGTCGGTGAGCTCAGGCTTACCCTTGGTAATTGTGCCGGTTTTATCGAAGAGCACGGTGTGTACTTTGTGCACGGTTTCGAGCGCCTCGCCGGACTTGATGAGCACGCCGAGTTCCGCCGCCTTGCCTGTGCCTACCATAACCGCGGTGGGAGTGGCGAGCCCGAGGGCGCAAGGGCAAGCGATGGTCAGCACCGAGACGAATACCGTCAGTGCGAAGGTAATCGTGTGTCCGGCGATAATCCACGCGAATGCGGTCACAAGCGCGATGCCCAAAACCGTGGGCACAAAGATCGCCGAGACTTGGTCAGCGAGTCGCGCAATCGGCGCTTTCGTGCTTTGGGCCTCTTCGACGAGGTGGATGATCTTGGCCAAGGTTGTTTCTTCGCCGACCTTTTCCGCAATCATCACGAGCGAACCATTGAGATTCATCGTGCCGCTGTAGAGCGGGGCATCGCTGGTTTTCTCGACGGGAATGCTCTCGCCGGTGAGCATAGACTCATCGACGCTCGAAATACCGCTCTGTACCCTTCCATCCACGGGAATCCGTTCGCCTGCGCGCACAAGGAGCCGATCTCGGGGTTTGACCGCGTCGATGGGCACTTTGCGCTCGACATCGTTCTCGAGGATGGTGGCGGTGGTGGGGCGGAGTTTCATGAGTTTCCGCACGGCATCGGAGGTGCGGCGTTTCGATCTCGATTCGAGGTTCTTGCCAAGCATGATGAGGGTAATGATCGTACCCGCTGTCTCGAAGTAGAGCTGCATGCTCGCCTCGGGGCTTCCGCTCAAGATCCTTGAAATCGAGTAGAGGCTATAGAGTATCGCGGAGCTCGTGCCGATCGCGATGAGGCTGTCCATGTTTGGAGACAGGTTAAAGAGAGATTTAAAGCCGTGGACATAGAAGGACTTGCCCGCCACAAGAATGGGAATGAGGAGTAAAAGCTGAATGAGGGCGAAGGTAAGCGGGTACGCGCGGTGGTCCATGAAACCGGGAATAGGCGCGCCAATCATCGTACCCATCGCGATGTAGAGTAGAATGCCTGTAAAAATCGCGGAAACCGTGAAACGCTTCCAGCCGTATGCTTCGTAGGTCGGCAGAGGGGCGGACGCTGGTTTCTCGAGAAGTTCGGCTTCATACCCCGCTTTTTTCACCGCGGTTTCGATCTGGTCGATATTGGTCTCGGATGGATCGAAGTCGACATCCATCCGCTCAGTTGCGAGGTTTACGGAGACGCGGGCGATACCCTTGATCTTACTGACCGCTCGTTCGTTGGCGGCGACGCAAGCCGCACAGGTCATCCCCTTCAGTACGAAAGTTTTATGTACAGGCATTTTTGTTCTCCAGCCAATGTTATAAATACAATATATATAAATTTATTTAAATTTTCTATGCTATTTCGAGGAATGTAGATTAAATTAGTCAAAATTATTGAAAAATGAACAAGAGAAAACTGTACGGCACCTTAAAAAAGGAAAGGAGCGCGAGTCATTCGACTGTACGCTCCTTCCATAATGATGTCGCCAAATTGTAAGGATGGATGATTACTTCAAAGCTTTTGCGGCAATCTCCGCCGCTTTTACGAGTGGGAAGGCTGCTGGAGATGCTGTGAGAAGCGGCTGTGTTCCGATCTGCATCATCAGCAGGTCGTTGATCGTCATGTGATTCTGTACGGCGATTCCGATGGCGTTGATGAGTTCGCCGGCACCTTTGCCGCCCATTACCTCGCCCCCAAGGAGTATGCCCGAGTGTTTCGAAACGATGAGCTTGACTGTTTCCTTGTGGGCGTCGGCGATCTTGCCTGGATGTCTGTCGACGCCGGTGAAAGATCCGATCACAATTCGGAAGCCTTCTTTTACCGCGATTTTTTCAATTAAGCCCGCGACTCCGAACGCGGTTTCACCGATGCAGGTCGAATAGATACCGACAGTACCTCTAAAGGTGGCAAAAGTATTCAACTCATACAGATTGAGACCCGCGGTTCTCGCCTCGCTGCAGGCGGTGGACGCGAGCATGATTCGGCTGATTTTACCTGTTGAGAAATCGATCTTTTCAGCGCAATCGCCCGCGGCGAAAACATCAGGTACGCTCGTTCGTCGGTATTGGTCCGCCTTAATGAATCCACAAGAATTCAGCTCGAGGCCCATCTTTTTCGCGAGTTCCGCGTTCGGAATATAACCAAGAGAGAGAATTACCGCGTCCGCTTGAAGAGTTTCACCGTTACTGAGTTTGACTGAGGTCACTTTTGTCTCGCCCTGGATCTCCTCAATACCGATATTCGTCTTAAGAGTGATACCACGCTGAACGAGAAGCTCCTCGGCTGTAATCGCGAACTCATCGTCGAATGTCGCGCCGAGCGCATGAGGCAGAATTTCCACAAGAATAACTTCTTTACCAGCTTTATTCAGCTCGTCGGAGACCTCGACACCAATGAAACCAGCACCTACAACGACGATTCTTTTCATGTTTTGGAGTTTTAGCTGGAGTGCGTCGAGATAATCTTTGTTCTTCGGAATGGTGAAAACGTTTTCCAGCTGTGCGCCTTTGAGCCACTTGGGAATTGATGGCATAGAACCCGTGCCGAAAATCAATTTGTCATAACTCATTTCGATGCCGCTTTTTGTAGTACATTTCTTGGCCTTTGCATCGATTTCAAGGACTTCATCGATAATGATCTCAACGCCAAGTTTGATGAGTCCTTCATCTGGAAGAATGTTGTTGTTGCTCGTTCCAACGGTGTTGAAAATATAGGGAATGCCACAGGGAATCATGACCTTCTCTTCTTTTCGTATAAGCGTTACAGATTTCTCCGGATAGTTGGACTTCGCCGTACTCGCTGCGACAAGACCTGTTGCGCTCCCACCAATAACTAACACATCTGTCTTTTTCATTAAGGTACCTCTTATGGGATCGATTGTATAATTGGCATAAGCCATTATTATTCTCTTCCTTTTTGCATAATTTGTCAATATTATTTTATCTATATTTTTTAATATATATTAAAAACTATAAAGCCCTGAAAAAATCAGGGTTGCCTTCGCGCAATTCCCCTGAAACGTACTTTATTAGTATTCTTATAAAAGAGGTATCGCGATATTGGAGCGCAGGATGCAGGCATTTCATGCGATTGTGAAGGGTGAAGTACAGGGCGTGGGATTTCGCATGTCCGCGGTGATGCGCGCCGAGCGATTGGGGCTCACCGGTTGGGTGCGAAATACTGAAGAAGGCGATGTTGAGGTGTGGGCGGAAGGTTCGCCTGAGAATCTGGAGCATTTCTACACATGGCTTCAGTCTGGCCCCTCGATGGCGCGTGTCGATGAGGTTCTGAAGACTGATGAGAGACCACGAGGGTTCTACAGTCGTTTTTCGGTGGTATTCTAAGCCTGGTTCCTCACGGAGCCAAATTTTTTGAGAAAAATTTCCTATACTGAAAGGGAATACCTTTTGGAGGTACGTATGGCTTCTACGATGAAAGCGATGGTGATCCGCCGCACCGGTGGACCTGAGGTGTTTGAGCAGGCAGCGTTGCCAGTTCCCGCGCTTCAGCCGCACCAAGTTCTGGTAAAGGTTAAGGCGACATCGGTGAATCCAATCGACTGCAAGGTGCGCTCTGGCGCAGTGGCGATTCTTCCGCCATTCCCTGCGGTACTGCACGGCGATCTGTCGGGGACTATCGCCGAAGTCGGGGCTGAGGTACGCCACTTTAGGGAAGGCGATGAGGTGTTTGGTTTTGTGGGTTGGACGGGGGGAGAGGGAGGCGCGCTCGCCGAGTATGCGGTCTGTGACCCACGACTTTTAGCGCACGCACCCCGGTCGCTTCCGCTCGATGAGGCCGCGACCCTGCCCGTTGTCGCGCTCACAGCATACCAAGGGTTGCAGCGCAAAATTAAGGTGCACTCCGACGAGCTTGTGCTCGTGCAGGGGGGCGCGGGCGGTGTCGGGCACATTGCGGTGCAGATGGCAAAGGCCTTTGGGGCTCAGGTAGCCGCGAGCGTGTCGACCGAGGAGAAAATCGCGATTTCAGCGTCCTCGGGAGCAGACTGGACTATCCGTTATGATCAAGAGGATGTGAAGCAGTACATTTCACGCATTACTGGCGGGGTCGGTTTCGATGTTGTGTTTGATTCCGCGGGCGGAGCGAATCTGCCGAAATCCTTTGAAGCAGCGCGCTCGGGTGGCGATATAGTTACCATCGCGGCCCGGGCAACGGTCGATCTCAGCCTCATGCACTCCAAGGGGCTCAATCTCTATGTGGTGTTTAGCTTGTTGCCGATACTTACAGGGAAGGGCCGCGAGCTTGTGGGGCAAGACCTCGCGATAATCGCGCGGCTTGTAGACGATGGGCTTGTGCGGCCGATCATTTATCCCAAAAGTTTTAGTCTCGACTCGATCGCCGATGCGCACCGCTTCTTGGAGACGAAAGATCACTATGGGAAATTAATGGTGCGAGTTTATTGAGTGGTGAACCTGTGTATACATTGAGTGCGCCCTTTTTAGTATTTCCGCACGAGTAATGAGTTGACGATGCGCTCGAGGTCGCTCTTGGGCGCGCCATTTGGGAGGCGCTCAATTTCGGTGTGCGCAAGCCTTGTATAGTAGGCGGCATCCGCACGCGCACGGTCGATAGCTTTCGTTTTCATCACGAGTGAGAGTATTCGTTCGATAGAATCGGGAACCTCGCGGATATCGGAGAGCAGAGGTCTGATGTGCTCGGCATCCTCTTGCAGCGCGTAGATAAGCGGGAGTGTGCAGAGCCCCTCGCTGAGATCATTGCCAACGGGTTTCTTGAGCGCTTCCAGGCTTGATTCATAGTCGAAAATATCGTCGATGATCTGGAATGCCATGCCGAGGTTGTATCCAGTTCGTCTGAGCGCCTGGATGTGCAGCGCCGAGCAGCCGCTCTCAGAGGCGCCTATGTGGAGCGCGAGCGAAAAGAGGGCAGCAGTTTTGCCCGCGATTGTCTGAAGGTATTTACGGCGGCTTGAGGTAAAGCTGAACTTGGTGAGGTCCTGATTGATTTCGGCTTTGCAGATCGCGCTGACGAAATCAGAGAGGAGCACCGCGCGGCTCGGGTGTACGTACTGCGCGATCATTCTAAATGTTTGTGAAAAGAGCCAATCGCCTGCGAGGATCGCGTTGGTTGAACCGAGTCGGGTATGCAAGGTAGGAATTCCACGCCTACTCGAAGCTCTGTCGAGGATATCGTCGTGGATGAGGGTCGCGGTGTGCAAGAGCTCAATCGCTGCCGCAATGTTCACCATTTTTTTTTGCTGCCCTCTGGTCCAGCGTTTCCGTGTGCGGCTCAAGCCAAACTCTGCTCCAACATAAACAAGAGCGGGCCTCAGCATCTTCCCACCCGACTCGATAAGCTCGCCCAGTTCTTTTTTAAGTGGAAAAGCGTTTTGTTCGAGCAAATTAAGGATGAGGTTTTCGACATTCTCTAAAAAATCATCGATATGGGGAAAATCCTTCCAATACTGTGTCATGATACTTCCATAAAAAAGCGGCGGAGAGGCCGCTCGCGCCTCTTCCACCGCAATAAAAATACATTTATGCGATGAATGTTGCGGTTGCCGTCATTTTGTCGGATCTTCCGCATAGAAGTGCCACTTGCGGGCGAACTTTGTGCCGTTCCACCAGTGTTTGATAGCCGGAATAAGCCAGTAGTCGATACCGAAGGATCGGCCGAGACCGCCGAGCATCAGAATCGCCGCAAAGACAAACCAAAGCTGATTCCAGGCGAACATGCCGGACATGGTGAACACAATGCACATCACGATACTGGCAGCTGCCGCGAGCCATGTGAAGCAGCCACCGAAGATCGCGAGGCCGATTGCCATCTCTGTGACGACGATCATCGTCTGGAAAAGTGTAAACGGCAGATGCGCGAAGATACCGTCCATAAAGGTGTGGCGAAACCAGGTGACGATTCCGGAATTCGGATCGAAGATAGGTTTTGTGAGATCCCAGACAGCCTTGAATGTCTGAGCTGCCGCGTTGGTGCCGCTCGTGGCCGCCGCAGGTGCCGCGGCCGCGCTCGCCGCGCTGGTTGCCGCGACAGCCGGAGCTGCCGCCTGCGCCGCGGTTGCAGCCACGCTCGCGCCACTCGTCGCCTCGGCGACCTTGACGCCAGCTTGTATGACTCCCGGCGAGAACATCCAGCCGGACTGCGAGCCCGACCCAAAGTTGAGCCAGCCTTCGCCTATTTTATTGATGCCCTCGAAGACCCACATGAGTCCGAGCCACATCCTAAGGAGGAGCGGCCAGTATGGTCGGACCTTGTACGACGCGAAATCACCGATAATGGAGCGTCTTCCCTTCATGTCGAGGAATTCGTGCCTGAGGTACTCCCATATCTGGTTGATACCCGCGATATTGAGGAGGTAATACACGTTGATGAGGTGTTTGATCACGAGCGCAAAGAACCCGGAGGTTTTCATGCCTCCGGCGTTCGAGACGCCAAAGTGGCTGCCGATCGAGATCATGAAGCCGTGGTAGTTTGGCTTGAACTGGTGGCGCTCGCCTCCGTCGATGTCGGAAATGATGTTGTGCGCGACGGCCTCCGCGGTAAAGTGTGCGGTCTCGACAATCTGCGCGAGAGGTTTGCCATTGAAAATAAGACCGGAGATGTCGCCGACCACATAGACATTCGGGTACTTTGTAGACTTGAGCTCCATGTCGACATCGAGACGGTTGCGCTTTCCCATGGGTAGGCCGAGCTGCCCGGTGAAACTGGAGCCTTTGACGCCGCAGGTCCAAATAAAGGTGTTGGTTTCGACGATATCGCCGCTCTTGAGGAGCACCTTGCCGGGCTCAGCGCCGATGATGGCCGCGTTGAGCATAACTTCGCAGCGGCGCTTCTGCAGGTAGGCTTCGGCCTTGGCGCGCAGAGGCTCTTCGAGAATCGGGAGGATTGAGGGGAGAGCCTCGATGTTGAGGATGCGGACTTCTTTTGGATCAAGGAAATACTTGCGGCACATCACATCGCGATAGTCGAGGAGCTCGCCGATCATCTCGATGCCGGTAAAGCCCGCGCCCGCGACCACGAAGGTGAGGAGTTTCTTGCGCTTTTCGACATTCGTTTCAAGTGACGCCTCATAGAACTTTTCCTCGATGTGGCGGCGCACTTTCATTGCGTCTTCGAAGGACCACAAGGTGAAAGAATTTTCCGCGACGCCGGGAATGCCGAAGAATTCAGGCTCGGCGCCGAGACCAAGCACGATGTAGTCGAAATCGTAGGTTTGTGCGATACCAGTCGCCTTCTTCCCCTCGAAGTCGACTTTCTCAATGGTATCGAGCGCGATATTGATCTTCTTTGCGCCAAAAATCTTCTTGAAGAGTACCTGAACGGATTCCGGCTCGGTTCGCCATCCCGCGACTTCGTGCAACTCAGTCATCAGAGTATGGAAAGGACGCTTATCGACAAGCGTAATCTCGATATCATCCCGTTTACGGAAATGTTTCTCGAGAATCTTCCCAGCCCAGACTCCTCCATAGCCTCCGCCGAGAATGAGAATTTTCTTTGTTGCCATTTTGTGTGACCCCATTATTTCAAGATTCTGAAACAGTGCATTATGATACAACATTATCGATATTTTGGCTATAGTTTTCCTTCTATTCCATATATGCCGATTATCTATTATGATGACTCTCTCATTAGAATGACGAAATGATGCCTGAGGGCACACAATATATTTTACACTTTAGGGAAGGATTGGTCATGGAAGGATTCTTGGAGCGTACCGGATACGCAGAGGATCAAATTTTTGTTTCATTCGCGAATCTCATTGGAGATGCGTTTTTTATCGAGGGCAAGGATGTGCTCGTGAGCGACGAGAGCCCAGAATACAGGGGGCCTCTCATCGCGGCGCTAACCGAGAAGTTTCTGCGGGATACCCCCGCGCCGGTAGAGGGACAGGGGCCAGCGAGCCTGCCTGCCCGCGCCTTGATTCTTGCAGAACACCGCGAGGTGTTGGACGCGCTAAGGAACCTACGTGCACAACAGGGTTCGAATTGTGCGATTCTGGAGTCTATCTCGGATCTGCGTAGTCTTGAAACCGAATTCGGTAGCGCACGCATTGTGGTAATGCCCTCAGAGACCTTCCTCGAGGCAGCTCAAGATGAGCGTCTCAGGTCGAGGGAATTTACGTTTATTGCAATCGAGGGAGCGGACAAACTGAGCGAACAGCCGACAGAGATACAGCGGAAGATCTGGAGCTGTCTCCTGCCACCGTGGGAGCGTCGGACTCTGCTCTTCGCGACGCATGTAGGAATACGCACAAAGAACCTCGCTATTGACTTTGCGAACAATCCAAAAACTGTAGTGCTCAAAAAGGCGCAGGCGGCGCTTAGCGCGGTCTCGACTTCGGTGTACCGAGTCGCCTCGGATAGTAAATTCCGTGTGCTGCTCTGGCTTATTCAAGAGCATGCGCGACTGGGGCAGGCCGCTGTTGCAGTGTTCTGCAATCTCCGTCAAACTTCTCGGGAGGTTGAGGCGAGACTCAAATTGAACGGCATATTCGCGGAACACATTTCATCTGCGGCTCCAAAACAAATAAATAGGGAGATTTTTGCGAGATTTGTCGCACACCAAGAACAGGGCGCTGCGAGCGCGAGCGGTACCTCGTTCGTACTCTGCATTTCCAACGACAATCTCAAGGCACTTCCAAACGAGCTCGCGCTCCTCGGTATCCACTTTGATATCCCGCTCGACGCGGATGTATACTTAGAGCGCGTTCGAGTGATGCGCACCAAATCCGCCGCGATGATCGGGCTCGCCTGCGAGCGCTACGAGGTAGGACTCTCCGCCATCACCTCGCGCTTTGGTACGAAGTTCGAACCCCTGGATCCGAGTGCTGAAATGCTTGCCTGTCCCGATGCGAGCGAAGGTGTGCATCTTGACTTCGAGCGGCGTACATATGGCGATCGTCGAAAGTCGCGAGATCAGCGGACCGAATCCTCTTTGGACTCGAGAAAACCGCGCCAAGAGGCCAATTCTCGGAATTTACGTCCGCGCGATGATCAGTTTAGAAAGAGGCGCGACGAACCGCGACGCCCAGAGCGCCAGAATTTTAGAGAGAAGGGCGATGCCTCACTCTACTCTATGAGCACCGAGGAACGCCTTGCCTTTTTTCGGAACAAATACAAAGGCATTTTGAAGACACCAACCTCCGGGCAGGATGAACGGCAAGGAGCGCGGAGGAAGGGAAAGACCCTTGTACCGCCGACTCAGCACGGCGCCCCGCAGGAGCATCAGGCGAAAAAATCCGCCGCGATACAACATACGCCAATGCCAACACTCCCAGCCGAGCAGCCAGAACCCTCCGGGGATAGCGGATCGTCGGAAAACAGTGGTATCGTGAAGCGATTTATCGACAAGCTGTTCTCAAGCGATAAAAAGCCTGGAACGGATTCTTGAAACCGCCCGGTTGACGAGTGCATAAACAGGTCAGTGAGGTAGCTTGAAATGAAAATTGTATCGCACACAATAAAGCCAAGCCTGAAAGGACGGCTTGCCAGACTCGACACCCTCGCCAGAAACCTTTGGCTCTCTTGGAATTTTGACGCCGTATCACTCTTCATCAGAATCGATGGGGACCTTTGGGCGGCATCGGGACAGAACCCGGTAAAAATGCTTGGGATGCTGGGCCAGGAAACGATCGATCAGCTTAATTCCGATGCGTCGTTCCTTTCCGACCTCGACGAGGTTTACGCGCGCTTTCAGCGCTATTTAAAGAATAAACCCTGGTACCGAGGCCCGCATGACAGAGTGATCGCCTACTTTTCGATGGAGTACGGACTCGACGTGTCGCTGCCAACCTATTCGGGTGGCCTCGGTGTGCTTTCCGGTGACCACATGAAAACTGTGAGCGACCTCGGCCTGCCGATCGTTGGTGTGGGACTTCTCTACCGCCAAGGCTACTTCAAGCAGTACCTCAACGCAGATGGCTACCAGCAGGAGACTTACCCAGAGAACGATTGGTACAACATGCCAGTAGAGCGCTGCATCGACAATAATGGCGCACCTATTCTCATCGATGTCGACATGGCGGGCAGGAAAGTGAGCGCGGGCATTTGGCGCGTCGACATTGGTCGGGCCCAGCTTTATCTGCTCGACACGAACATTCCCGAGAACAAGCCCGAAGATCGCACCATCACCGCTACTCTCTATGGCGGCGACAAAGAGATGCGTATCAAGCAGGAAATTCTCCTTGGCATAGGCGGAATAAGGGCGCTCAAAGCCCTCGGTATCAAGGTGGCGGCGACGCACATGAACGAGGGGCACTCGGCCTTCCTCGCCCTGGAGCGCCTTCGTGTGCTTATGGAGGAGTACCACCTCGACGTGCACGCCGCGATCCAGGCACTGATTCCGACGAATATCTTTACCACACACACGCCGGTACCCGCCGGAAACGAACGCTTCGGCATCGACCTCATGGATAAATACTTTCGACCATTTGTGACAGGGCTCGGTTTGGATTGGAACGAGTTCCTCGGCCTTGGGCGGGAGAATCCCTTCGATGGCCAGGAGAGCTTCTGCATGACAGTCTTCGCCCTCCATCTCTCCGCCAAATCGAATGGAGTATCCAAGTTGCACGGAGATGTATCTCGAAAAATGTGGAAGTCTCTCTGGCCGGAACTTGAGCTAAAGGAAATTCCCATCGGCCACGTGACAAATGGTGTCTACCCGCGCACGTGGATCAGTCATGACATGCTCGATCTCCTCGACCGTTTTCTTGGGCCGAAATTTTACTTTGAACCGGACGACCCCTCGGTGTGGGCATTGATCAACCGCATTTCTGATGAAGAACTCTGGCGAACGCACGAACGGCGGCGAGAGCGGCTGGTGGCAACCTGCCGGCAGCGGCTGGCTGCGAGCTATGTGCGGCTTGGAATGCCCGATGGTGAAGTAATCCGCTCGAGCGATGTGCTCTCGCCCTATGTACTTACACTGAGCTTCGCGCGGCGCTTCGCGACCTACAAACGCGGTACGCTCCTCCTCAAAGACCCGGATAGGCTCATTAAGCTCCTTTCAAACAAAGAGATGCCGCTCCAGATTGTGATCGCAGGCAAGGCGCATCCGCACGACATGGAGGGAAAAGATCTCATCCGCGAGCTTGTGCATTTTTCGCGCCGCGAAGACGTGTTCGGACGCATTGTATTCATTGAGGACTACGACATGGCGATGGGCCGCTACATGACGAGCGGTTCCGATGTCTGGCTCAATACGCCGAGACGCCCACTCGAGGCTTCGGGTACTTCTGGAATGAAGGCGGGCATGAACGGAGTTTTGAACTGCTCAGTGCTCGATGGCTGGTGGGCTGAGGCCTACACACCGGAGATCGGCTGGGCAATCGGCTCCGGCGAGGAGTACCAGGACGAAGATCTTCAGGACGACATCGAGGCGAAAGATCTCTACGACCTCCTTGAGCATGAGATTCTTCCTCTCTTCTATACCCGAGGCCGCGACAACATCCCCCGAGGATGGCTCACTAAAATGCGCGACTCCATGAAGTTCATCGGCAGCCAGTTTGCGACCCATCGGATGCTCAAGGAATATTATGCCGAGTACTACGAGGCCGCGCTTGCGGAGAGCAGAGCTCTTGAGGCTGATTCTTACAAGTCGAGTGTCTCGCTCTCCCAGTACCTCGAGAAAGTGAAGCGGGCGTGGCAGGGCGTACGAATCGTCGAATTCGTCGACGATGGCGCCCCTGTGGTCTCGCGTGGAACTACGATCACCACGCGCGTCCTCGTCGATCTCGCGGGGCTGAGCCCCGATGATGTCGCCGTGGAGTGCTATTCAGGCAGGCTCTCCAATAAAGGGGAGATTCTGGACGGCATTCGTACACCGATGACACTCGTCGGCCAGGAAGGACGGTACTTCCGCTATCAGTGCGCGATGACCGGCGACGCCACGGGTCAGATCGGACACTCTGTCCGCGTTCTTCCGGCGCATCCAGCCCTCGATGGTCGCTTTATCCCAGGTCTCGTACGTTGGGCGCAATAATTCTCCGGAGTCGTGCATGGAACAATTCGATGTTGCAATTATAGGTGCGGGTGTTTGCGGCGCGAATATTGCCCGCAAGCTTTCGCAGTATGAACTCGACGTGGTGCTGCTTGAAAAGGAAATTGACGTCTCGCTCGGTACTTCTAAGGCGAATTCAGGCATTGTGCACGGCGGTTTTCACGATCACATCTCCACACTGAAGGCTCGACTCGAGCTCCAGGGCGCCCTGATGTTCGACCGCTTGCATGAAGAGCTCGATTTTCCCTTCGAGCGTTGCGGCATTCTTGTCGCGGCACTCCACGAAGATGAAATGCACGCAATCGAGCAACTTTACCTCCAAGGTGTGGACAATGGAGTTATTGGTATCGAAATGTGCTCGCGCGAGCGCATGCTCGAACTTGAGCCCAAGCTCAACCCCGATGTGGTGGGTGGCCTCTACGCGCCCTCCGGAGGCATCCTCGAACCCTACCGCTTCGTGTTCTCGCTTGTGGAATCCGCGAAAAAGAATGGCGTGAGGGTAAAGACAGAATTCGAAGTTGCCTCGGCGAGGCGCGAAGGCGACTGGTGGCGCATTCTCTCGACTACCGGTCAAGAGATTCAAGCCCGCTACGTGGTGAATTCCGCGGGGCTTCACGCTGACACCATTTCCGCGGCCTTCGGAGCCGAGCGTTTTGAGATCGCTCCCCGAAAGGGCGAGTATTACCTCCTCGACCGCATGAGCAAGTCTAAGCCTTCGCGCGTCATCTTCCCCGTCCCCACCGAAGTGTCCAAAGGCATATTGGTAATCCCGACCGTCGAAGGCACCGTCCTCATCGGCCCGACCGCCTCGCCGGCTCAAAGTAAAGAAGACTTCGCCACCACCCGCGATCAGCTCGAGCACATCCTGCACTCGGCCCGCATGATGGTTCCCTCAATTTCGGAGAGCGACGTCATCACGAGCTTCGCGGGACTTCGCGCCTCCTATGGCAGCGACTTCTACATCAAAGTATCCGACGAGGCGCCGGCCTTCGTACAGGTCGCGGGCATCCAATCGCCCGGACTCACGGCGAGCCCTGCCATCGGCGACTATGTCAAAGACCTTCTCAAAAAGGCCGGCCTTCGTCTTGTGGAAAAATCCGAGTGGGATCCGTACGTGCACAAAGTACCGCGTGCCCGCGACGCCGACCCCTACGCACTCGACGGACTCGTTGCGCAAGACCCGGCCTATGGCGATATTGTCTGTCGCTGCGAACGCGTCAGCGAAGCCGAAATCGTTGCGGCGATTCGCGCGGGTCATACCACCCTCGACGGCATCAAGTACTATACCCGCGCCCAGATGGGCCGCTGCCAGGGCGGCTTCTGCACCTACAAAATCATCCGCATCCTCATGCGCGAGACGGGCATGCGCTTCGACGAAGTCACCAAGCGCGGCGGCGACTCCACCGTGTTGAGGGGGAGCCTATGAAACAGCTCAACTACGATGCCGTGGTCATAGGCGGAGGCGCCGCAGGCATGGCCGCCGCGCTCGAACTCGACGCGCGCGGACACTCTGTCCTCATCCTCGAGCGCGAAGACAACCTCGGCGGTATCCTCATGCAGTGCATCCACAACGGCTTCGGCCTCATCGAGTTCAACGAAGAACTCACCGGACCGGAGTTTGCCCAGCGATTCGAGGCCCAGGTTCGTGCCAAGAACATCGAGACATCGCTCAAGACGACCGTGCTCGATCTGCGCGAGGAGAACGGCTTTAAGGCTGTGTACTGCGTATCGCCTGCCGAGGGCATGATGCGCATCGAGGCTCGCGCCGTCGTGCTGGCGATGGGCTGCCGAGAGCGCAACCGGGGTAACATCCGCATTCCGGGCACACGTCCAGCGGGGGTCTACACCGCGGGCCTCGCCCAGCGCCTTGTGAACATCGAGGGCTACATCCCCGGCAAGGACGTGGTGATCATCGGCTCGGGCGACATCGGCCTCATTATGGCGCGGCGCATGAGCTGGTCGGGTTGCAAGGTCCACGCCGTGATTGAGATTCTGCCCTATCCAAGCGGACTAACGCGAAACATTGTCCAGTGCCTCAACGATTTCGGCATTCCTCTCTACCTCTCGCACCTCGTGACGGATATCTATGGAAAGGATCGCGTCGAAGGCATCGAGGTTACGCCGATCGAGAGCGGCGCGCTCATGCACGAGAAGGCCTTCAAGATTCCCTGCGACACGGTGCTGCTCTCTGTGGGGCTGGTGCCGGAAAACGAGCTCTCGCGAAACGCCGGCATCGAGATTCAGCCCACAACGAACGGGCCTTGGGTCGACAGCACGCTCATGACGACCTTGCCTGGCGTGTTCGCGTGCGGTAACGTGCTGCATGTGCACGATCTTGTCGACTATGTGGTCGAGGAGGCAAGGCGGGCGGGGGCGAACGCGGCGGCCTGGCTTTCGGGCTACCGGCCCGCGCGCGAAATTCGCCTTAAGACCGGGGCTAACATCCGCTATGTCATGCCCATGCGCCTCAACCCCGAACGAGAGAATCGAGTCTACATGCGCAGTCTAGTCGTTAAAAACGACGCCAGGCTCGAGGTCCGCCTCGACGGCGCCGTGGTGAAGTCGCGCAAGCTAGCCCACGTGCAGCCCTCCGAGATGCTGAGCCTAACTATTGCCCCAACCGATGTCGCCGCCGCGGGCCGCGACTCCGTTATCGAGATTGCCCTGGTGTGAGGTTGTAAGCCTGAGGTTGTTAGCCATGAAAGAACTGATTTGTATTACCTGCCCAATGGGCTGCCATCTTACGATCGATACCGACCCGAGCGGCGAAATAAAGGTTACCGGCAACCGCTGTGTCCGAGGCGAACAATACGCGCGCGAAGAAGTTCTCAACCCAAAGCGGGTGGTCACCTTCACCTGCGCCGCGCTCCTTCCGGACGGTAGTGCCCCCGGCGTCAACTCGAACCTTCCCCGCCGCGTTCCTGTCCGCACCCGCGCAGGCTTCCCCAAAGAGCGCATACCCGAGCTCCTCGACGTGCTGCGGGGCATCTCTGTGCGCCTGCCCACGGAGCGCGGCGCCATGGTTCTCCCCAAAGCTCTCGGCACCGATGTCGATGTCGTGGTGGCGCGGAGCATCGCGCTGGGGTAGCGAAGTGATGAAAGCACCGATGCTGAAAAAAGCTAGCGCACCAGATCTTTATCGAACGTGTCATATTAAGTAGAAGTAGACTCTCGCTCGCAAAAAAAGAGCGCGGCCCGCATTGCGTCGCGCTCTTTGAATTTTTCACACTCTATGCCGCCGGGAATTTGCGCAGCGTCCACAGTTCGCCGCGCCGGAACGCGGCCAGCCCTGACGCTTCCACAGTCGCCGGCCAATCAGCCCATCAAAATCTCACTCGCCCTCTTTGACGATCTCGATCTTGATGCCTTCGGGCGTATCGACCACTTCCTTGGGCGGCACGGTGACTTTCAGGATGCCGTTGTGGAAGCTCGCTTTGACCTTGCTCTGATCGAACTTGTCGGCGGGTACATAGTATTTCTGTTTGTCGATGTCTTTGAGTTTGAGCCGGCGCTTGAAGTAGCGCACGCCCTCTTCGGACTGCTCAGCTTCGATGCGCGCGGAAAAGACCATGTAGTCGCCCTGGAAAGAGAGACTCATATTCTTTTCGTCGAAGCCCGCGAGCGCAAATTCGAAGACGAGACTCTTGTCCGTCAGCATGAATACGTTGAGGGGTGGATATGAATAGTTCGGATAATAATCGACATTCTCATCGCCGTGCGATTCGAACCACGCACCACCGCCCATGCCATGGTACCCGGGCCTTCCGGAACCTTCGTCTTGATCGTTGGGGCCAGGGCCGCCAGACATGCCAAAGTCGGGGGCGAAATTTTTCATTTTCTCCCCGAAATCTTTCGCCGCTTCGAAAATGTCATCGAAGATGGACCCGATGTCCATGTAGGGTCTCTTGTTCATAGTGATCTCCTTGCGGAACTTTGCCGCTGCCGTGGCTCATGCCCATCGGCGTTATAATTCGCTCCCCATGCGGGCGAGCGTTATTCATATTCCAAATATAGAGATATGGTGCCGCAAAATCAAGCGAGGCGCGAAAGTGAGGCGCCGGAAAATCAAGGGCGCCCCTTGAAAGGCGCAAAGGCGAGGCATCGCGCATGAGACTTCGCGTATGAGGCGTCGTCCGTGAAGCTTCGTCCTAAAAAACAAAAGGCCGCCCTCGGCGGGCGGCCTGGCCTCGAAAAACCAAAGCGCTGCGATTACTTGGAAGGATAGAGCAGTGGGTAATCGGTCTTCTCGCCGAGCGCCGCGAGATCGGAGGGGATCACTTCCCAGTTGCCGATCGGTGCCACTTTGATGATGCCCTGCTGCTTCTCGAACCACTTCAGGAGGAAGTAGCGGAGGTCTTTTGTGGTCGCGCCGTTGACGAGCTTCATCGAGAGGATAGTCGCCTTGTCGATGCCCGCGCCGAGCTGGAGGTGGCCGCCGCCGCCCGAGCCCCGGTAGGAATTGATCGCCACGGTGTACGTCTCATCCGGATTGAAGATGCGGCCATCGGACATAGAGGTGATAATGATGCGCTCGCCCGCAGGCTGGCTGATGTCGACGACATAGTTGATTCCTGCCGCGGAGTCGTAGTTGTAGTAGCGTGTCGCGGTGAGAGGCATATTGGTCCGGTTATCGAACACGAGCTTGCCATCTTTGTCTTTCTGGAAATTGATGATGTGGTTACCCTCGTTTGGCATCGTGTCGAACCAGTACTTGTAGGAATACTCGAGGAAATCCTTCACCTGCTTACCGGTGAGCGTCATGGTGTAGAGGAAGTTCTCATACACGTAGAGGTTAAACATGTCGCGCACATAGAGTGTTCCATCGGGACTCGACGGGATCTTCGCATTTGCGGAGAGCGGTGCGGCGAAGGAGATGTCTGCCGGCTTGAGCCCAAGGGTAGGATCATTTGAGAGATCGAGCTGGATCCTGTGGATGAGATCGACAAATGCCGAGTCGCCGAACATCGAGTCGCGGCTTGTGACAACACCGTCCATCTTGCCGATCGGGCGGTCGACCCAAGCCTTGATCTCATCGAACATGGGCTGGAATTTTGCCATGAAGTCGGGATCGGGCTCGTAGCCTTTCATGCTGACGAGACCGCCTCGGATGCGCTTGTCCCACATGCCGGTTTGATCATTCATAGTGAGGCTCATCTTGACCACCACGACGTTGCCTGCACTCGCGAATGGTCCGTAGATTCCCACAGTTTTGCCATCCGGACCCTTCACATCGATTTTTTTCTTGTTGACCGGATCCCAGCCCTGGCTGGACCAGCCTGCGTGATCGTGGCCGACAAAGACGAGATCGAAGCCTGGTACCTGTTCGGCGACGAGCTGGGACGCATTCTCATTGTTCAGTGTGTCTTTCGTTACATTGCCGTAGGTATAGTCGACGCCGGCATGGAAGAGCCCAATGAGCACATCGGGGTGTTCCTGCTCTTGGATGATCGGAACCCACTTCTTCGCGGTCTGAACCATGTCCTCAAACTTCATGCCGGTCCAGAACTGCGGCGGAAGCCAGTCAGGAATCTTTGGGGTGATCATGCCGAGGATGGCGATCTTGACACCCTCTTTGTTGATGACAGTGTAGGGTTTGAAGTAGGGAGTGCCATCAGCCTTGACGACGTTGGCGGAGATCACGGGTGCGTCGATTTCCTTGTACAGTTTGTCGTACACGGCGTGGCCGGCTTCGATGTCGTGGTTGCCGACACTAACAGCATCGTAACCGAGGAAATTGACGGCCTGCGCCCAGATGTGCGGCACGTCAGTCTTCTCGAAGTTGTAGTAGTAGACAGTCGGCTGACCTTGGAGGGAGTCTCCGTTGTCCATGAGCACCACATTTGCGCCAGGAACCGAACGTTCCTCTTTAATGAGTGTCGCCACCTGGGCGAGCGATGTTGCGGCCGGTTTCGCGGTGATGAAATTGTAAGGGTAGATCGCGCCGTGGATATCCGATGTCTCGATAAAGGTGAGATCGACCGTCTTGCTCTGGGCCGCGAGCGACATCGTCATCGCGAGCAGTGCACAGAGTATAATTAGAAACCTTTTCATAGTGCCTCCTTATGTGATGATTACTAAAACACAATAATAATAATACGCCTGTTTGTGCGCGTACGCAACATAAATTCTAAATTCGTGCCCCGGGCGCAGTCGCCGACGAACTCCAGTTGGCCGATGTGCGTACCGCGATCCACCTCTCGCTCTTCAACGATTTTGAGAACATGAGCGTGTTCAAATCGCTGCCCGCACAGCACGATCGTGCATCGCGCTATTTTTATTGCTGAAAACGATTTGAAATAATTTGATTTTTATAGGGGTTCCCTCCTATAATTAATCGTTACAGTGGCAAAAAGTTTTCTCAAGGAGGGAGGTATCTTATAATGACACGCAAATCCGTCGCGATTCTGATCCTTATGGTACTCTTAGGGGGCGTGTGGGGTGTTTCGGCACAGCCTGTCGTAAGCACAAGACAGGACATCGCGGTGTTCGCGCTGGGATATTACGGATGGTTCATCCCATCCCAGGCGCTCGGCACGATCGATCTTAAAATCCAGGAAGTGTTTTCGAAGATTGGCCGCTTCAATGTCTTTGGGGCTGCCCAGCGGCTTTCCTCTGGAGGAGTGCAGCAGTTCATCGATGCGCTCCGTCAGGCGAAGCAGGCCAATTTCGTGCTTCCCGAGAAATATCAGTTTGGCGAGGCCTTCCTCACCAAGGCCGAATTTGAGCGTATGACGGGAGCCTTTATCGTGGTGGTGCCCGTGGTCACGAACTACGCGCTGTACTACGATACTAAAGAAAACAGCTGGAAATGCACCATCACGACAGGATTCACCTTCATCGATGTGGCGCACGATGCAAGAGTGCTCTCGATTGAATCATTCGACACTTCCGGAAGCGATAAGACCAATCAGAACGACGCGGTGATGTCCGCGATCAACTCGATCCCCTCCGAGCTCGAGTACAGAATTCGAACCATCGAAGAATTCCAGATTAGCACCCGCATCCTTGAGTCCAAGGGCTCGATGGTCAGAATTCAGCTCGGCACCAACATGGGACTCAAGAAGGGCGATGAATACGCCATCATTCAGAAGCAGAATGTGGGCGGCATAGAGGACAGCAGGGAAGTCGGCCTCATCATGATCACCGATGTGAGCCAGCAGATTTCGACAGGAAAAGTGCTCTACGTGAGCGGCACGCTCGATCCCAACACGCAGCTCAAGGAGATCGCGCGGCGCGGCGTCGACTTCGACCTCTATTTCCACACAAGCGGTGGCGAAAGCCTGCCGGGGCTCCGTATGACTGTGTCCAGAGGATTTTACCCGCTGAGGCCGTATATTGGGATTCAGATGCCGCTCAGTTTGGCATTCAATTTCTTAAGCGTAACGGTGATTCCAGTCAACATGATTTTGGGTGCCGAGTTTATGATGCCCATGGGAAGGCTTAATATTTCGCCCTACGCGGGAGTGGGATTGACCTATGCGCATCTCGCGGAAGCCATCACCGGTTACGAGAACGATTACCTTTCGCACATTGGCTTCCAGGCCGGCGGTAGAGTTGGATATCTCATCAACAGAAATATGAGGATCTTCGTAGACGCGGGCTTGGATTACTGGCTCTCGCTCGGATGGCCCTTCAACGACTACGGTGGGCTGACCTTGGGGGCCGGCGTTACATTCAAGCTTTGATTTTTAATGGCTTTCTAATGGCGCGGTGGGGGCGGGTCGGTGCGGCGTGAGAACATATGCGTCCCATCCGCCAGCCTACCGTGTTTCCATGTATTTTGTGAAATTTCGGGCGAATGGTTGGTCGCCCCTTCACATCCCGAACGCGCGCGCGAGCATCGACACCAAAAACGCGATGACCCACGCGAGCACCAGCGAATAGATAACCTGGAACGCGAGCCACTTGTCTCCAGCTTCGGCACGGATTGTCGCCAATGAAGCGAAGCAGGGGGGCATCACCATAATGAAGATCATCAGCGCGAGCGCGATGCGCGGCGACCAATCGGGGGCCTCGCGCAGCGACTGCCGCAACGATGGGCTGCTGTCGTCCTCGCTCACCGGTGCTCCGTAGAGTACTCCTAAGGTTGAAACGACGAGCTCCTTCGCGCTCAAACCCGGCAGGAGGGCCACCCCGATCTTCCAGTTAAAGCCGATGGGTGCCAGTACCGGCTCGATGAACTTGCCGATACTTCCCGCTATGCTGTGCTCGAGCTGATACTGGCGTACGAGCGCGCTCACCTGAACCTCAGCCAGCGCTGGATCGAGGCTGGATTGCGCGCTTGTGAGCGAGGCGCGTGCTTGGGCAGCGTACGCATCGATGCCTTTTGCCTTCGGGAAGGTTGTGATAACCCACATCAGTATCGAAACCGCCATAATGATCGTCCCCGCCTTACGCGCGTAACTCCAAGTCTTTTCCCACACATGCCAAAGCACGCCCTTAAATGTTGGCATGCGGTAGGGTGGTAGCTCCATCACAAAGGGCATCGACTGGCCGCGAAGCACCGTGCGCCTTAAAAAATAAGTCGACAGAATGCTGAGTACCACCCCAGCCGCGTACATGAGCATGACCACGGTCGACGCGTTCTTCGGGAAAAAGGTACCCGCGAGCAACACATAGATAGGAAGCTTGCCCCCGCACGATATGAAGGGGATCGCCATGATCGTCGCGATACGCTCTTTAGGGCTTTTAAGCGTGCGGGTCGCCATTATGGCCGGAACCGAACAGCCGAAGCCGAGCATGAGCGGCATGAAGGATTGCCCATGGAGGCCGATCGCGTGCAAAAAGTGGTCGGTCAAGAAGGCGGCGCGTGCGATGTAACCGGTATCCTCGAGAATCGAAATACAGAAAAAAAGAATCACGATGAGGGGCACGAAAGAGAGCACACCCCCGACGCCGTGGATTATTCCGTTGATGAGAAGGCTCTGGACTATAGCTGGGAGCCCTGAGAGCTGCACGGCGCCTTCAAGGTGGCCGAAAAGCAACTCGAGCCAGACGACAGGGTAATTCCCGATTGCGAACGTAAACTTGAAGATGCCCCAGATGACGAAAAAGAAGATGGGAAGGCCGATGAGCGGATGCATCACAAAGCGATCGATCCGCTCGGTCAGCGATATTCCCCTGAGCTTCTTTCGATGCATCGTTTCCGCAACCGCGCCGTGGATGTAGCCGTAGCGCTGCTCCGAGAGTATGATCTCCGCGTCTTTTCCATAATGAAGCTTAATCCAGTGCCAGGCTGTCTCCTGGGCGGCCGCGATTTCTCCCACGCGTGGGTGAGTTTGAATCCTTTGCTGCGCGTCGGGATCCTTCTCGATGAGCTTGATCGCGATCCAGCGGGGCGAGTAATTTGCCATAAACTCCGCGTCGCTCGCCAAAAGTTCCGTAATCTTAGTAATATGGACCTCGATATCGTCACCATAACTTGGCATCCGGGGGAGCGTGCGACGATCCATGGAGAACACCGCGGCTTCAAGCAGCTTATCGACACCCTCACCCCGAGAGCCGACCGTCGGCACCATAGGCAGACCGAGCGTCTTCGAGAGCGTGGCGTGGTCGATCATGATACCTTTTTCGGCGGCCTCATCCGTCATATTGAGCGCCGCAACCACAGGAAGGCCAAGCTCGATCAGCTGGAGCAGGAGGTAAAGATTCCGCTCGAGATTCGTCGAATCGAGAATATCGACAATGATGTCGGGCTTCTCATTCAGGACAAAATCACGCGCCACCACCTCATCCAGAGAGTACGCGGTGAGACTGTAGGTACCGGGCAAGTCCACAACATGCAGCTCTTCGCCCTGGAACTCGACAACTCCCTCGCGTTTCTCAACGGTGACGCCCGGATAATTGCCGACTTTGTGGTGCGAGCCTGTCAGCGCATTGAAGATGCTCGTCTTACCGGAGTTCGGATTACCGGCGAGCGCAATGGTGCGGGCTCTTGTGGCGTGCATGCATTTCTCCTGAATTGTTGGGTATCGATGTCAGCGGCGACAATGCGCGCGGCGGGGTCCGAGATATCCTTTTGGCGGGAACATGATTTGGCTTTGCTCACCGAGCGGTTCGATATCGACGAGCCGCGCCTCG
>DYLX01000027.1 GCA_020721875.1 Leptospira biflexa | reverse complement strand
CATTCTCGACACAATACCGGCGTGGGTTTTTTACAAAGACTTGGAGAACAGGTTTATTCGCGTTAATCGGGCGTTCGCCGAGGCTTCTGCCATGTCACGGAAAGATTTCGAAGGGGTTTCATGTTTCGACCTGTACCCACGGGAGCAGGCAGAAGCATTCTGGAAGGACGACAAAGAGGTGATCGCAAGTGGCCGTCCGAAGCCCGCAATCATCGAACCGATTGTCCTCCACGACGGAAATCACTGGATCCAGACGGAGAAGATGCCACTGCGCAATGTGAAGGGAGAAATCGTGGGTGTGATCGGTTTTGCGGTGGATGTCACCCATCTCAAGTCGCTTGAGGAAAAGGTTCGAGAACTTTCTGTCACAGACGAGCTCACCGACCTCAATAATCGCCGCGGTTTTTTTACAAGAGCGACAGACCTCCTGCATCTTGCGAAACGTTTAGGGATGTACTGTACACTGTTATTCGCTGATGTGGATGATCTCAAGACTATCAACGACACCCTCGGTCATGCTGCTGGTGATAATGCTCTCCGGGAATTGTCTAGTATTTTGCGTGATTCAGCCCATGACGCAGATATCATCGCGAGACTCGGCGGCGACGAGTTTGTGATCATGAAGTTGAATTCGCGAGCCAAAGATTATTGTGTGCTAACCGATCGGATCTTGGCAGCCGTTTCGGCTCGAAATGCTCACTCTAACAGGAACTACGTACTTTCAATAAGTATAGGTACTTCTGAGTTTGACCCCAGCTGCCAGACTACACTTGATGACCTACTCAGGCAGGCGGATGAAGCGATGTATAAGGTCAAGTTGGCTAAGAGGTCCAAAGCCCATG
Organism: Leptospira biflexa; assembly: GCA_020721875.1. Taxonomy (GTDB): domain Bacteria; phylum Spirochaetota; class Spirochaetia; order Treponematales; family Rectinemataceae; genus Rectinema. The sequence goes on along the minus strand of DYLX01000027.1, from coordinate 22,766 downwards.
GCCCTTCAATGTCCTAAACAGGAGGCGAACGCCGGCCACCCGACAATAGCATTCAGCCGATGGGTGGTCATCCGCCGATGGGCTGTTGTCCGCCGATGATGCTGCTTGATATCCATGACAAGACACTCGCGGAGCGTCTTTGAGCTTCCCTTTTCGCCGCTTCGGGCTTATTCTCTTTTTTTCTGAGGCGATTTTGTAAATTGGCTCAATAGTCATTGATTTTTGAAAGTGGCTCATAAGAAAAGAAATATCGAAATTTTCTATTGATTTGTGAAAAAGCACGGTCTACAATACCATCTTCGCGGAACCGCGAAACGCGGATGCCTAGCATTGTCGTTATTGGGCCAGCGTTGCTGGTCAGCATCATAATTTCTTATTTCTTGAATGAATGCTTAATGGAGGCACTTCATGAAGAAAAAAGGATTGGGTCTTTTTGGTTTGTTTTTGCTCGCAGCCGTCTCGGTGGCTGTGTCGGCGAACATACCCAAAGACACACTTGTAATGGCGAGCAACACTGAGATATTCAAGAGCTTCGACCCGGGGGTCTGCTTCGAAGTCGAGCCTTCCGTGTATGTAAAGAATATCTATGCGAACCTCGTTACGCTCAAAGTGGTCAATGGTTCTTTTACCCCGGTGGCTGATCTTGCCGAAAAGTGGGAGCAGTCTTCGGACGGCAAAGTCTGGACCTTCTACCTGCGAAAGGGCGCGAAGTTTTCAAATGGCGATGTCGTAAAAGCGTCGGACGTCGCGTATTCGTACAAGAGAGCGATCACGATCAACAAATCACCCGCATGGCTCTTCAAGGACACCCTGGGACTCACTGAAGACAGCATCAAGGCGGTCAACGACAGCACCGTCACCATTACGACTAACGGCGCTCCCGCCAACGTAGTACTCTCGGTGCTCGCCGCCAACATCGGTGGTGTTCTCAGCGAGAAGGAAGTGAAGGCGCACGAAAAAGACGGCGATATGGGCATGACCTGGCTCACCGACCATAGCGCCGGCGCTGGTCCTTATGTGCTCAAAGAATGGAAGCGGAAAACGCAGATTGTGCTTACCGCGAACAAGAACTACTACGGTAATCAGCCGGCGATCAAGACAATCATGATGCGCGATGTGCCAGAAGCCTCCGACCGCTATCTTCTTCTTAAGAAAGGCGATGTCGATGTCGCGTGGCAGATCACTGTTGAGGAAGCCGCGGCACTGAGAGATGGCAAGGACAGCAGCGTTAAACTTGTCTCCACTCCCGGTCAATCGCTTGAATATGTCGCGATGAACGCGAGCTGGGGCCCCTTCAAGGATGTCAGAGTCAGACAAGCGGTCAAATACGCCATCGACTACGATGCCATCATCAACAAGGTTCGCGAAGGATTCGCGATCGAAAATCAGCAGTTCCTCGCGATCGGCTACTTTGGCTACAAGGAGAGCAATCCCTTTAAGCGCGATGTCGCGAAAGCAAAGAAACTGCTCGCCGATGCCGGATATCCGAATGGATTCGATGTCGAAATCGTTACCAATGAGTCTGAAATCCGCCGCGCGGAGACTGTCGTGGTGCAGTCGAACCTTGCCGATATCGGTATCAAGGCCAACATCGTCGTAATGCCGGCTGCTCAGATGTACGATAAATACCGCAACCAGGGCCTGCAGATGATCGTCGCTGGCTGGGGAATCGACTATCCGGACGCTGATGCACTCGCCAAGCCCTTTGCCGATTACACGGTGAAGCAGCTCGCGTGGAGAAATGCCTGGCTCGATGACAAGGCTGCGGCGATGACCGCCGCCGCTGGTAAAGAGATCAACGAGCAGAAACGCGCGCAGATTTACTACGACCTTGTGAAGTACTGGCAGGACACGGGTCCCTTTGCCATGATGTATCAGCCGATCGAGTACTGGGGTATCGGCAATAGCGTGAAGGGCTACGATAAGGCTTTTGAAGGCTACAACGTGCACTGCGACTTTACGATGATCAGCAAATAATGTCGCGACTCGAGTAAGACAATCAGCTTATTGCTCCGGCCGGGATTTTCCGGTCGGAGCCATTCTTTATTTTTATACCAGACATAAGGGAACCTAGTGCGATGGAATTGGGCAGCTTCGTAGTAAAGCGATTATTTCTCATGGTTCTTGTCATTTTTGGCGTGCTTATCATTGTTTTTGTGGTGACGAGGATCATACCCGCCGATCCGGTGGGCGCCATATTGGGAGGCAATGCGCCGCCTTCGGCGGTCGATGCGATGCGGCATCAGTTAGGTCTCGACAAATCCATATTCGCGCAGCTCCTCGACTACCTGGGAGGGATGCTGCGGGGGAATTTGGGCAACTCGCTTGTGAGCAGCCGGCCTGTCATCACCGATATCATGGAGTACCTCCCCGCGACAATTGAGCTCGCGATTTCTTCAATTTTGTTCGCGGTTATACTAGGCGTGCTCCTTGGGCTACTGTCTGCGGTGTTCAGAAATCACTTCATTGATCATTTTTCACGAGTATTCTCAATACTTGGCATATCTTTGCCGGGTTTCTGGCTCGGTCTGATTCTCATTCTTATTTTCTACTATAAATTAGGCTGGCTTCCGAGCGGTGGCCAGTATGACATGTTCCTTTTCCCGACGCGGATTACGGGATTCGTACTCCTGGACTCGATTATCAGCGGCGAGTGGAACGTGTTCTTCAACGCGCTCAAGCATCTCATCCTTCCGACATTTATTCTGGGTTACAGCAGCACCGCGTCGATCGCGCGCATCATGCGCGCCAGTATGCTCGATGTGTTGCACCAGAACTATATACGAACCGCGCGCGCGAAGGGTCTCTCCAAGAGGGTCGTTATTCTTCGTCACGCGCTGAAAAACGCACTCATCCCCGTCATCACCATTATCGGACTTGAGTTCGGGAGCCTCTTGAGCGGCGCGGTGCTGACTGAGACTATTTTTGCCTGGCCTGGATTAGGGCGCTACATCGTCAACTCGCTCTTAACGCTCGATTATCCAGCTATAAGCGGTGGCACCATATTTATCGCGCTGATCTATTCGTTGGTGAATCTAGTGGTTGATATTCTATACGCCGCTGCCGATCCGAGGATGCGATCATGAAGAAAGATACGAACATGAATAAGCCATCTTCAGCGGCTGATGTCGCGCAGGTGAGCGCGTTCCAGAAATTTCTGTACGAGAGAAAACCAATGCTGGATGACCTGAAACACAGCATCTATCTCTGGAAGAAAACGCCGCTCGCCCTGATCGGCACTGTGATAATCGGCATTTTTTTGCTCATCGCGCTCTTTGCACCGCTGCTCGCTCCCTACAGCGCGGTTGGCACCGATCTGGCGCATAAGCTGGAAGCGCCAAGCGCCGCACATCCTTTCGGGCTCGATCAGTTTGGACGCGATGTATTGAGCCGCGTGATCATGGGAGCGCGCATCGAGGTCCAAATAATTTTTATTATTTCAATCATCAGCATATCGATTGGGCTCTTTGTGGGCATCGTCGCTGGATACTTCGGGGGAGTTGTCGATGAGATTCTGATGAGGATCACCGATATTTTCCTCGCCTTTCCACGCCTTGTGCTGGCGATGGCCTTCGCCGCGGCCCTGCGACCGACACTCACCAATGCCATAGTCGCCATTTCGCTTGTAGAGTGGACGGTGTACGCGCGTCTCGCCCGCGCAGAGGCGATTAAAGTTCGATCGCAGCCCTACATTGAGGCGATTCGCGCGATCGGCGCAAGCGACGCGAAGATAATGTTTTTCCACGTACTTCCCATGTCTATTTCGCCCGTTATCGTGCAGCTCACAATGCGTATGGGCACGATCATCCTCACCGCGGCCAGCCTCGGCTTTCTGGGCTTGGGCGCGCAACCGCCGCTCCCCGAGTGGGGCGCGATAGTCTCCGATGGCCGTTCGTATCTTATGGAGAATTGGTGGATCACAACCTTCCCAGGTATGGCGATTGCCTTCACCGTACTCGGTTTTAACCTTCTCGGCGATGGCATTCGAGACATTCTCGACCCGAGGATCAGGAGATGAGCATGCGGCGAAACGGAGATTTACTCGATATTTCCAATCTCAAGGTTGTTTTTGATACCTATGCGGGACAGGTAAAGGCGCTCAACGGGGTTGATTTGTGGATGAATCATGGTGAACGGCTCAGCGTGGTTGGAGAGACAGGATGCGGGAAATCCGTTACCGCGCTCTCCATCATGCGTTTAATCGAGGAACCTGGAAGGATTACCGAGGGAAGCATTCGTTTCGAGGGCCGTGACCTTGTTTCCCTTTCGGAGAGCGAACTCAACAGAATCCGAGGCAACGACATCGCGATGATCTTTCAGGAACCTGTTGCGGCTCTCAACCCGGTGATGAAAGTGGGCGCTCAGATTATCGAAAACATCGAGTGTCAAAAGAGTGCCGCATGCGGCGACAATGAGATTCGAGGGTCGAAGCGGGCCGAGCGCGCCGGAAGATCTTCGTCGCTCGAACATATGCGCGCAATGCTGGGCCATGTTGGATTGGACTGGCAAAGGACCGAAAATCTCTACCCCCATGAGTTAAGCGGCGGGATGGCACAGCGCATTATGATCGCGATGGCGCTCTCGTCCCAGCCAAGGCTCCTTATTGCCGATGAGCCGACTTCCGCCCTCGACGTCACGATTCAGGCACAGATCCTCAAACTGCTCAATAGTCTTGTCCGTGAGACCAATACCGCGGTACTCCTCATTACGCACGCGATGGGAATCGCCGCGCAGTTCTCGGATTTTATCGCGGTTATGTACGCGGGCAATGTCGTCGAATATGGCTCGGTGGAAGCGATATTCAGCAATCCACTGCACCCCTACACGGTGGGACTGTTGAAAGCAGTCCCCAAAATCGGTAGCGCCGAGGAACTTCAGAGTATTCCTGGCATCGTTCCGGACCTTGTTTCGCCTCCGAGCGGTTGCCGATTCCACCCTCGTTGCCCTCACCGCAAGCCCGAGTGCGATAAGGAGCAACCGCGGTTTGAGCCTGCGCGGGGCGCCACAGAGGCAGACCGCCACCATGTGGCTTGTTTTCTGTATCAGAACGATCATTGAGAGGGCTACTACCAATGCAGCAAGAGAAACCAGATAGAAACAATGGCGACACATTGATTCAAGTAGATCATCTCAAGAAGTATTTTGAGATAAAGAAGAATTTTTATTCTCGTCCTCTCCAGGTCAAGGCTGTAGACGATTGCGGTTTCGCGATTCGAAAGAACACGGTCTTCGGGGTTGTTGGCGAGTCGGGTTCGGGGAAAACGACGCTCGGCCGTGTGATCCTTCGTCTCATTGAGGCGACAGGAGGGTCTCTTGTGTTCGATGGAACGGACCTAATGTCGCTCTCGAACCAGGAATTGCGCCTGTTTCGGCGGCGCATGCAGATCATCTCCCAGGATCCCTACAATTCGCTCCACCCTCGCAAGGTAGTTAAAAAACTTATCGGCGAGGGGCTCCAGATTCACTTTCAGCTTTCATCGCAAGAAATCGATGAGCGAGTTAAGCAAATCCTCACGAGCGTCGGGCTTCGAGAAGAGCACATGTATCGCTACCCACACGAGTTTTCCGGTGGCCAGCGGCAGCGCATTGCCATCGCGCGCGCACTCGTGCTCAAGCCTGAATTTATCGTGCTCGATGAACCGACCTCGGCGCTGGATGTGTCAGTACAGGCCATCATTCTCAAGATGCTCAAGGAGCTCAAACGCGATTTTGCACTTACCTACATGCTCATTACCCACGATCTCGCGGTGATCGACTACATGGCGGACTATGTGGCGGTGATGTATCTTGGACAGCTCGTGGAGATGGGCAAAAAGGATGATATCTTTTTAAAAACCGCGCACCCCTACGCGCGGCTGCTCATCGACTCCGTTCCTCCTCCTACGCCGAACAAGCAGTGGAGTGGTAAAGTTTTGAGCGGAGAAATTCCGAGCCCCATCCATATGCCTTCGGGCTGTCGCTTCCATCCGCGTTGCCCCTACGCGCGCGAACTCTGCGGTTCGAAGGAACCTGAACTCGTCGAGCTGCAGCCTGGTCATTTCGTAAGGTGCCATTTTCCGCTGGATGCATGAAGTGTAGTGCGCGATCAGTCTCCAGAACCAACCCTGTGGTAACGATTTCGCTCTACAAACAGATCGAATCCGCTCGAAGTTCGCTCAAACACAACCGGCTGTCGCACACCTTCGCTCAAGATGTAGAAGCGATTCCGCTCCATCGTGCTCTCTTCGGGGATAAGGGGCACAACTACATCTTGAAAATCATCCTTCTGCTCGAGATAGAGGAGCCCCGCCTTCGAAAAGACACGTGCCCTGTTCGCGCCTCGATATGCACTATAGTTTCCCGCGAGCGAACTCATCCGCCGTTTAATCGCGAGGGCAGGAATCGCTTCAAAGGGATCGCTCCCGAGCAAGGCCGCAAGCACTCCCTCGATGATTGTCGCGTGGGGCATGCCGGATGCGTTCGCCAGAATGACCGCGCCCAGGTCCTTGTGCGGGAGGAATGCGGTGTGAGCGGTGGCGACATCGATTGAGCCGCCGTGTGCTATCATGGGCGTTCCAAGAAAATTCTCGGTGTATGTCCAACCGTAACCATACCCTGTCGGACCATAGAGCGACTCCGACTTCGTAATATATCCCCGCTGCATGCGCGCGAGCGACTCAGGAGATAAGAGTTTTTTGGGGTTCGAAGCGAAATTGGACGCAATGAAATTCGACATCTCGTGAACTGAGGAGACGAGCCCGCCCGCCGCGAGCATGAACGAGAAATCGGGGTTGTCCGCAGCATCTGGGTAAGGAAATGGCGCGGCGGCGATTGAGCCATCGAGTTTCGCGAGATAGTGCTGCATGTGGTTTGGATCCTGCTCAAAGACCGAGCGGACATAGCTCGAGCGCGGCATGCCAAGAGGCTTAAGAATGCGTTCCGTGACAAAGTCGTGGAATGGTATCCCGGCGACAGTCTGTATTATGTGTCCGAGTATTCTATATCCCTCGTTGCAGTACAAAAAGCGCTCTCCCAGCTCAGGAGTTATTTCTTCCTGGGCACCATTTACCCAACGGTAGAAGTCTTCGGCGCTCGCCAACGGAAATCCAGGATCGGCTCCCAAACCCTTGTGAATAAGGATCTCCGAGGTCGAGAGCGCGGGGAGCCCTGAAGAGTGAGTAAGAAAATGGTGAATCGTGATGGGCCCTCTCGGCGATCGAAGTTTGAAAGGTACATAGCGCTCGATTGGGTCGTCGAGGTGGAGCGCGCCCTGTTCGGTGAGAAGGAGAATGGCCATTGCCGCAAAGGCTTTGCTGCAGGAGCCGATTCCGCACAGCGTATCAGGCGTGACGGGGAGTCCGCGCTCGAGATCGCGCCAGCCGAATCCGCTCTCGTACACGATTTCGCCGCGATACACTACCGCGAGCGCGCATCCGGGTGTCTTTGCATCGTGCATTGCTTCGGGAATGTAGTTTTCAGCAAATTGTATCGCCTTCGAAATTGTCGCTGATTCCATGCTTTTTTTGTCCTCTCTACAAGTGGTGTGCAATTATACTATAGCCGCTCGCACTTGACAGCGACATGTCATACAATAAAAATGCTAGTTATATTAGCCTTTCATCGCGCGTTATGCGCGAGACTATTCCAGCATGATAAAAGGAACAAACATGGCCGCGCTCGAAACAATGCGAATCTTTGATGGGCACAATGATTTTTCGATGCGTCTTGAAAACGCTCAAGGTGAGGCGGATTACAATCTTTTTTTTAATAGAAATTCCGAAGGTCACCTCGATCTTCCCCGCGCCAAAGAGGGTGGTCTCTGCGGCGGGCTTTTCGCGGTTTTTGTTGAACCCCCTGCATCATCGGAATCGCAAGATGATGCAACGAAGCGACGATTGAGGATGCAACCGCTTCAATTCGATTTCGCACTCAGCGTCACCAATCGGCGAATTGCCATGCTTCAAGAATTGGCCGCCAGATCCAACGATTCTGTCGTAATTGCGACTACGGTTTCCGAACTCGAGCGCGCGTATTCCGCTGGGCGGTTTGCGATAGTTCTCCATTTGGAAGGCGCAGAGGCGGTACATCCCTCTTTAGAAAATTTGGAGTCGCTCTACGGCGCGGGGGTGAGGTCGATAGGGCTCGTCTGGAGCAGGCCTGACGCGTTCGGGTTTGGTGTCCCCTTCGATTTTCCAGGATCTCCGGATTCCGGTCCAGGACTTACCGATGCCGGCAAAGAGCTCGTGCGCGCATGCAATCGGCTCGGGATTATGGTCGATGTATCTCATTTGAACGAGAAAGGCTTCTGGGATGTGGAACGTTTGACCGAGAGGCCGATTGTCGCAACACACTCCAATGCGCATGCGCTTTGTCCTACGCCGCGCAATCTTACCGATAAACAGCTCGATGCGATCGGCGCTTCAGACGGTATCGCGGGCCTTAATTACGCGGTTCAATTCTTACGCCGCGACGGTCAAAAAAATACGGACACCAAGCTCAGTGTTATGGCGGACCATGTGGCGTACATCGCGGAGCGCATCGGCGTTGCGCATGTTGCGCTCGGGTCTGATTTTGACGGAGCTACGATTTCCAAGGAGTTGGGAGACGCGAGCGGATTGCCCAAGCTGATTGCCGAGCTTCGTGCTCGAGGATTCAATCGTGAAGAGCTCGAGATGATCGCGTGGAAGAACTGGCTCAGGGTGCTCGCGGGCACGTGGCGATAACATCTCGGATATAAAAATATGCTTAAAGTGCTCTACTACCTAGATGAAAACTTTTTCTGAAGCTATGATGGCTTTATATGGTAAGCATTAAGGATATTGCGCGCTTGGCGGGGGTCTCCGCGTCCACAGTGTCGCGTGTCCTCAACGAGCGAGAGTATGTGCGCTCCGAAGTGCGCCAGCGCGTGCTCGACATCGTGAAGGAACGCGGGTATGTGCCGAACCACGCCGCGCGCTCCATGGTATTGCAACGAAGTTTCACCATAGGTGTCGTGATCCCCTACCTCTTTAACATGTTTCAGCGCCAGCTCTTTGCGGCCATGGAATTTTTTCTGGAGCAACACGGCTACAAGACACAGTTCTTCTTTCTGCGCTGGTCTGATTCGAGCGAGCAGGCTTTCTTGCGCCGCCTCAAGAGCGAAGCACTCGATGGGATCATTTTTGTCCACGAACTCGATAATCCTTCTATTTATCAATATATAAAAGAAATAAATTTACCGGTTGCGCTCTGTACCTTTGAGCGGAGCGAATTCGGTTTTCCGGCTGTCCACATCGACGAAGAGAGTTCTGCGAGACTCGCCACAGAATACCTCATCCAGCATGGCCACCGCGATATCGGTCTTATCACCGGTGAGCACTTCACCTTCGGTCGCCAGCGCGAAGAGGGGTACAAGAAGGCGCTTGCGGCACACGGTCTCTCCTATAACCCGGAGTTGACCATCCGTGCGACCTCGTACAATCCTGAAGCGGGTCGGGCTGGAATGCTCGCCCTCATTAAGCGGAAACAACCGTTGAGTGCGATATTCGCGGCAACCGATGAGCTCGCGATTGGCGCGATCAAAGCGCTCTACGAGTCGGGGCTTCGCGTTCCCACCGACGTGAGCGTCATTGGTCTCGACGACATCGACATTTCTTCGTTTACAACTCCAGGGCTCACTACGGTGCGCCAGCCTATTTTCGAGATGGGTAAAAAAAGCGCCGATCTCGTGTGCGACTGGATTTCGCACGGTCACACTACGGAGAATGTAGAGCAGTTTTCTACCACCATCGTCGAGCGAGACTCGGTCCGCTCCTTGAATTAGAAGGGCTCAAAGTTTTGTTCTTCGAACCAGAAATGCCGAGATTCCTCCTGGATTTTAAGCAGCTCTTCGTAGTGACGCATCTCCCATTCGGACATTGAGTGGAAGAAGGCCTTGAGGTGAGGGTCTTTCGTAAGATCGGCCATTTTCTGATAGTGCTGGGTGGCGTTCAGTTCGAGGAGCACCGCGCTTGAGACTGCGGCGGAAACATGGCGATCCGAGGCGACTCTGGTCAAGAATTCCTGGCTGAATATGGGGCTCCGGTGGTGTAAGGTCTGGATCTCCGCCGCAAAATTTGTCGAAGGCATTCGGCCCCCAATCAACTCTTTATAGTAGCTCAAGAGCCAATTGTAGTGGCGCTTCTCTTCTTCAGCCCTGCTGGCGAAGAAGTGAGCGACATCGGCCTCTCCGCGGAGCGCGGCCTCCGAATAGATGGTAACGCTGTCGATTTCGCTCTTCATGGCATTTTTCAACGCTTCGATCAATTCGTCCATGGAAGCCTCCTAGGTGCTTTTAATATATCATACTACAGATTTGAGCGCAGCATGGCAAATGTGTTTAGAATTGCAAACGACTTGCAATTTAGAGAGCGATGTAGTATCTTTTGCGAACGATTCGCAAAAAAGGCGAAGCGCCGAAGTGTTGGAGGATGTCATATGAAGAAGAATCGCAAGTCTTGGAGCCGGAATTTCTTTATCGCCGCCTTGATGATGGTTTTTATGTTAATGGCGACGATTAAAGCCTTTGCGCAGGCAAATTCGCCAACGCTTAGGGTGGCGGTGAGCATCCCGCCCATGCAGGAGTGGGTGCGGCGCATCGCGGGCGACAGAGTGGCCGTGACCCTCATTATGCCGCCGGGCTCGAGTCCGCATTCCTTTGAACCTTCGCCGAGGCAGCTCATGGAACTAGGTTCAGCTCAGCTCTGGTTCGTGATCGGTATCGACTTCGAGTATCCACTGCTGCCAAAAGTACGCTCGATGTACCCGAAGCTCAGCATCGTCGATGTAACGAAGAATATCAAATTCCGCACCCTGAAGCCTGGCGAGAAAGAAACCGACGCGAGTCCGACTGGCGGTCCCATCGATCCCGCGCTCACCAACCGCGATCATCACAGTTGGCTTGGTTACGAGCAGGCGAAGGCCGAGATAATCACCATCCGCGACGAGCTCATTGCCCGGGATCCCGCCGGGGCGGCGCTCTATAGATCGAACTACCTCGCGTATATAAAAGAAATTGACGCGGTGTTCGCGAAGCTCAAGACTGAGCTCGCGCCGCTTGCGGGCGAGAATGTCTTTGTGTACCACCCGGCTTTTGGCTATTTCTTTGATATGTTTGGGATCACGCAGGTTGCGGTCGAGCTCGGGGGCAAGGATCCGACTCAGAAGGAGCTAATGGCCCTCATTGAGCTCGCGAAAAAAGACAGGGCAAAGGCGATCTTCACCCAGGCGCAGTTCTCGGAGAGTGCGGCCAAGGCGGTTGCTGGCGCGATAGGCGCTTCGGTGGTCCCCATCGATCCACTCGCAGAAGACTGGCTTGCAAACCTCTCGCGCATGGGGCAGGCGCTGCTGAAGGCGCTGCCGGGATCGAAGTGATATGGGCGACACCATACAAGATTCAGAACAATCTGCAGCCTCGCACTCGACAAGCGTAACGCGTCCTGCGAATGACGCGCAGCCGACTTCGGAGGAGGTGTGGCATCTTCCGCATCTACCTGAGCATATCGCCATTTTGTGCAAAGACTTAGCGTTTCGATACCGCGAGGCGCAGGTGTTTGACCATGTTACATTCCACGTGCACCGGGGTGAGTTCGTAGCACTAACCGGGAAAAACGGTGCGGGTAAGAGCACGCTTCTCAAACTCGTCGTAGGGATTCTTGAGCCTGCGCGCGGTGAAGTGCTTGTGTTCGGAGCGCCTCCAAAGAAGCAGACTGAATCGATCGGCTATGTGCCGCAGCACGCGGGTTTTGACCCGGCCTTTCCTATCGCGGTGAAGGAAGTGGTCGGCATGGGCCGGCTCTCGGGCCTCGCGCGTGTCTCTCGCGGGCAGAAACAAGAGGAGGTCGACTGGGCTCTCGAACAGGCCGAGGTGAGCGATCTTAGAGAGAGGCGATTTTCAGCGCTTTCGGGTGGCCAGCGAAGGCGGGTCCTCGTGGCGCGTGCCCTCGTGGGGCACCCAAAGCTCCTGGTGCTCGATGAGCCAACGGTGAACATGGACGCCGCGAGCGAGAAAAAGTTCTACGACGTGCTTGCAAGGATAAAGGGAACAACTACGGTCCTTGTCGCAACCCACGACTCAGACTTCGTGTCGGTGCTTGCGGATACAGTGCTCTGTGTCGGACAGGACGTGGATCATCCACACTCGGTGCACCGCCACGCCCTCGAACAAGCCGATCATGCGCCCGAAGAGCTGTATGGCGGGAAAGTAGTGCGTGTACGACATGATATCGAACTGCCCGACAATGCCTGCTGCGAGGGGAAGGATTGAGAAGGGGAACAGGACAATGAATGGATTTTTGCAAGCATTGGCGAATCCGTCGGTGCCCTTTGTACGAAACGCGCTGATAGGGAGTGTGCTGGCGGCATTTCTTTTTGGGATTCTTGGTTCGCTTGTGACAGTGAGACGGATCGCCGGGCTCGCGGGCGCCATATCGCATACAGTACTGGGTGGCATAGGGCTCGCGCTGTTTCTGGCGGCGAAGGGCGCGCCGAAGTGGGTCACGCCGATGCTAGGGGCACTGGTATTCGCCGTGTTCGCCGCTCTCACTATCAGCGCCGTATCGCTTAAGGCGAAACAGCGCGAGGACACGGTGATCAACGCGCTCTGGGCGATCGGCATGAGTCTTGGCATTGTGTTTATGGCGAAGACGCCGGGATACGCCGACCCCATGAGCTATCTCTTCGGCAACATCCTCCTCGTGACACGCGCCGACCTCTACCTCCTCGCCGCGCTGACTCTCGTCGTGCTGATCCTTGTGTGGCGTTACTACCGGCACCTCGAGGCGGCGTCCTTCGACGAGGAGTTCGCGGCGACCAAGGGTGTGCCGGTAACGGCGATCTATCTTGCGCTCCTCCTCGTGATCGCGGTGGCGATCGTGCTCTTGCAGACTTTTGTCGGCATTGTGATGGTGATCGCAATGCTGACGCTTCCGGCGGGCACGGCGGGGTACTTTTCGCGCAACCTTGCGGGCATGATGGTGAACGCGACGATTCTGTCGCTCATTTTCTCGGTGAGTGGGCTCGTGGTGTCCTGGCACTTTGACCTGCCTGCCGGCGCGGTGATCGTGCTCCTTGCGGGTGCGGTCTTTATCATGTTCGCGGTGGGGAAAGTGGTTGCGGGCAAACGGCTCGCTCGAGTGCGATCGTGAGGAGGCGCGGAATATGACAAAGGCGCGCACTCATGTGCTTGAGGCTATTTCCTCAGCGAGCGAACCACTCTCGGCTCGCCAGCTCTGCGGTCTCTTCCACGACGACTACGATCAGGCAACTATTTACAGGGCTTTGCATTATCTCGAAGAGAAGGGCAATGTTGAATCCTTCATTCTCCACTGCAACTGCCACGGAACCGAGCGCTACTATGTCGCCTGTGCGGGCGTACACCGGCACTGGTTCCACTGCGAGCGCTGCCACCGCTTCACCGATTTGGGACCATGCCGCTTCGACGATTTGTTTGGCAAAGTAAGTGCCGAGAAGAGCCTTGCGATCCGATCGCATACATTCTACGCCACAGGACTCTGCGGAGATTGCCAGAAGTTGGACGCTGAAGCGGCGCAGTGTATCGAACAGCCGCGTGTGCCCTGAACCATACTGGCTCGGTACACTGAATCTTATCCTCGAGCGCCCGCGCTGGAAATCTTAAATTGCCACTACAATTCAGCCTTTCCTTGTATTAGGATTATCCAGTAGAAGGAGGGGCGCGTGATTACATTCCTAAGACAACCCATGATGCGTAAAGTGCTTATCGCGCTTGCGCCGATATATCTCTTCTCGCTGTGGATGTATGGGCTTCGTGTGGTGGCCGCGGCTCTCGTCGTGTTCGTGGCCGGCATCGGAACGGAGTGGCTTTTCGAGAGAAAGCGTCAAGGCAAGATTAGCGAAGCGGTGCTGGTAACCTGCGCGCTCTATACGCTCGCGTGGCCCCCAAAAACACCCCTATGGATTATGGCGGTCGGCATTATCTTCGCGGTGGCGATGGCCAAAGGTGTGTACGGTGGTTTTGGAAGAAATATTTTCAATCCGGCCATTGCGGGGCGCGCCTTCGTATACATCAGTTTCGCCGTGGTGCTCAACCGCGCATACACGAGTTTCGGTAATTTTGGGATTGGCGCCGTCGACGCGCTTGCTTCAGCGACGCCGCTCGCGCAGATGCGCGTACACACGGCAGTTTCCTTCACTGATTTGCTATTTGGTCTGCACCCGGGCGCCATGGGCGAGACCATGACCCTTCTCATCGCGCTCGCGGCGCTGTACCTCGTTCTCACCAAAACCGCGAGCTGGCGCATTATCCTTTCGACGATTCTCGGCGGCGCGGTGACCAATCTCATCGTGCTCGCGGCGGGTGCGTCGCAGGCGCTGCCGATGGAGAGCCTCCTTGCCGGTTCATTCCTCTATATGTCGGTATTTATGGCGACCGACCCTGTTTCCGCGCCGAAGCGGCAGCCCTCACACTACATTTATGGCGCGTTGATAGGTGCGAGTGCCGTGATTATCCGCACATTCTCGGCTTTCCCTGAGGGCACGAGCTTCGCGATTCTCTTCGGCAACACCTTCGCGAGCCTCATCGATATCGCGGTGGACTCGTTCAAGAAAAAGCCGGCGCCGGCCGCCTCTGCTGGTCCCAACACCCCTACCGCTTCACCCAGCGATGGAACCGTGGCAAAGACTAAAGCACGCGCGGCGGTCAAACCGAGCACCGCAAGCTCCGGTGCCGCTGACGCCTCCGAAAAAACAGGAGGTGCGTGATGAAAATCAATCGCAACTCCGTTATTTACGCCGTAGTGTTCACCTTCATTGTGTGCATCGCCTTCGTGGTAGTGCTTTCCATCGCAAACCAGGTCACGCTTGCGCGCGTAGAGGCCAACAAACGGCTCGAATCACAGACCGCTGTGTTGAAGGCTTTCGGGCTCGCCGACGCCACGACCCCACCTGGCGAAATCGACGCGAAGTACAAGCAGCTCATCACCGAGAAAAAAGTGAACGGCACGACCGCCTATGTCGCGACCATCAACGGCCAGATCTATGTCGGTGTCGAGCTCACTATGCCGGGCCTCTGGGGGCCGATTACTGCGGTGCTCGCTACTGATAAAGCAGGTACGGTCGTTCAGGGTTTTGCGATCGTCGACCAGCAGGAGACGCCGGGGCTCGGCGGACGTATCACCGAACCTTGGTTCACGGATCAGTTCAAGGGCAAGAAAACCCTTCCCGACGGTACGATCGCCTTTGCCCAAGGTACGGGCAAGGGCAACTTCGATCCCAACAACGGCACGGTGGATGCCATTACCGGTGCGAGTCGCACAAGCGATTTCGTGAAGGCACTCGTCAATAGGGAATTGGCGCTCGCCCGTCAGATAGGAGGCACGCTGTGAGTTCCACAACAAACAAGGTTATAAAGGACGGCCTCTGGTACAATAATCCGATTTTTGTGCAGGTGTTGGGCATCTGCTCGACGCTGGCTGTCACCAACAATCTTCGTAACACTTTAATCATGGTGCTGGGAGTGAGTTTCGCCACTTCGATGGGGAGCCTGACATTGAGCGTGCTGCGTGAGCTCATTCCACGCAAAGTGCGCATGATCGTGCAGGTGCTGGTACTCTCATTCTATGTCATCATCATCGACATCGTGCTGAGGGCTTACCTGCCGGCGATCTCGAAGCAGCTGGGGCCGTATGTCGGCCTCATCATCACGAACTGCATATTGATGGGGCGCGCCGAGGCCTTCGCGGCGTCGAATCCTCCAGGGCTGGCCTTTATCGATGGGCTCTTCAATGGTCTCGGCTACGGCTGGGTGCTCCTCTCGATCGCCATGATCCGCGAGTTCCTGGGATTCGGAAGCCTCTTCGGTATCAAAATAATGGGCGATGGGTTCACGCCCTGGACGATCATGGTAATGGCCCCGAGCGCATTCTTCCTCGTTGCGATCGCACTGTGGATCGCGAACAACTACAAGGCGAAGGCGGAAGCCTCGCACAAGGCGGCTAGCGCTCCTCACGCTCAAGGTACCTCGGCCGCCGTTGGAACATCCTCGGCAAAACCCGCCGCGACAGGAGGCAACGCATGACCGGCGCACCAACTGTAGGACTGCTCTCGCTTTTCCTGGCGAGCGTACTGACAAGCAACGTTCTCCTCGCGAACTTCCTGGGCACCTGCTCTTTCATCTCGATATCGAAGGACTTCAAGAGCTCGATGGGCTTGGGCATCGCGGTAACCCTCGTAATCGGCATTACGGCAGCAGTGTGCTGGGTGGTGCTCTACTTCATCATCCAGCCGCTCGGGATCGAGTACCTCTCCTTTATCATCTTCATCATCGTGATTGCGGGTGTCGTGCAGATGCTCGAGATGATCATCGACCGCTTCTCGCCCGCCCTCTACATGGCGCTCGGCATCTTCCTTCCGCTCATCACGGTCAACTGCGCCGTGCTCGGCGTTATTCTCTTTATGCAGATCCGCAAGTACAACTTTCCGCAAGCGGTTATTTTTGGATTTGGCTCGGGCGCGGGCTGGTGGCTCGCCATCATGCTCCTCGCCTCGATCAGAAAAAAGCTCGACGCGAACAATGCGGTACCGGCGGGCCTTAAGGGCACCGGCATCACACTCATTACAATCGGCTTCATCGCAATGGCCTTTGTCGGCTTCTCCGGCATGATCGCGGTGCAGTGAGGAGGCGGCGATGAACCCAATTTTGGTCGGTCCACTAACAGTCGCCGGTATTTCCACAGTTCTGGCCCTCATCATCGGCGTGCTGGACAAGCTTCTCAACAACTACGGCGAGGTCGAGATTTCGATCAACTCCGGTGAGAAAAAACTCGAAGTGAAGGGCGGTTCACCTCTTCTCGCCACGCTGGCGGCGGAGAATATCTTCGTTCCGTCGGCCTGTGGCGGGCGTGGCACCTGTGGTGCTTGCAAGTGCAAGGTCATTTCGGATGTAGGCCCGCACCTCCCAACCGAGACCCCCTTCATGTCGCCTCAGGAGATCGAGGCCAACATTCACCTCGCCTGTCAGGTTAAAGTGCGTAAAAGCCTCGAAATCGAGCTGCCACGCGAACTCTTCAGCATCAAGAAGTTTAAATCCCACGTCGAAAAGATCCGTGACCTCACCCACGATATCAAAGAAGTACTTTTTTCGCTCGACGAGGGTGAAATCGATTTTGTTTCCGGCCAGTATGTACAGCTTGTTGTACCGCCCTACGGCGAGATCAAGGAGAGTGTACAGCGCGCCTACTCGATGTCCTCGAAACCATCCGACCGCAGACATGTCGAGCTTCTCATAAGGCTCGTACCCGGCGGCATCGCGACGACCTATGTCCACAAATTCCTCAAGGAGGGCCAGTCGATCGAACTCGTGGGACCTTTTGGTGAATTCCGCGTGCACGATACACCTGCCGCGATGATCTGCGTGGCCGGCGGCTCGGGCATGGCGCCCTTTAAGAGTATCTTTCACAATTTGCACGAGACAAACGCGTTTCCTGAAAAAGAAATATGGTACTTCTTCGGCGCGCGCACGAGCAAAGACATGTTCTACCTCGACGAGCTGCGCGAGCTGCAGGCGAAGTGGCCTCGCTTCCACTTTGTCGCGGCGCTTTCCGAGCCGAGCCCCGAAGAGAACTGGCAGGGCGATACCGGCCTTATCACCGATGTGCTCGACAAGTACCTCCAGACCAAGGTCGCCAAGACCAACGCCGGCTGGGAAGGGTACCTCTGCGGCTCGCCGGGCATGATCAACGCCTGCGTCAATGTAATGAAAAAGAACGGTATCACCGAAAACAAGATTTATTATGACAAATTCGCCTGAGCCAAGGAGGAACACATGAAAACTTCACCTGTCGATAGAGAAGCCTTCCAACGCATGGCGCCAGGCATCATCACTGCCACAGGATTTTTGGGCGACGATCCTAGAAGCCCCGAGCGGATCATCGAAGAAGACGCGATTTTCTTTGACGAGCTCGGGCTCGATTTCGACACGGTCGCCGAAAGGCTGCAAGAGTTGGCGAAACGCGGTGAAGCCGGGCTCGGGGAACCGATCACGGTAGGGAAGCTCCTCGTGCAATCCGGTGATGCGCGCGGCATGCTGCCCTGCCCGTGGGAGGATGGCTTTTTCCACAAGAACGCTGTATCCGTAAGCCCGGCCGACATACCCCTCGAGGCCTGTGTCGAGGGCGAAGACATGTTGATCTACAGCGAGCTCTCGATTCACATGCTCAAGGTGCACCACTTCTGCCAGGGGCGGGGCTCGCCCTTTAGGCTTGAGCCCTCGCTGATCAAGCGGCTGTTGTTCTAGGCGGTTGGAGCAGGGACGCCTCGCCGTTCTCCCGGGTCTCGAACAATAGTTCTTTGTTGCGATACAATGGAGGCCCCGGGGCAGCGCAGCATGCTGTCGCCGGGAGCAGGAGCACACATGGCAAAACATACAAAAATCGTCGCGACTACTGGCCCGGCGTGCGGGAATATCGATTCGATCAAAGAGCTCATACGCCAGGGCGTCGACGTATTCAGGCTCAATTTTTCGCATAAAACCTACGACGAAGCGAACAATGACGTTGCGATGATCCGCGAGGCTCGCAAGGCTCTCGATCGGCCCGCCGCGATTATGGCGGACATCAAAGGTCCTGCGGTGCGTCTTTACGGCTACAAAGAGGATATCTCGCTCACCTCGGGTACGGAGCTCACCATCGAGAGCGCCGAGGTTGTGGGCATCGAAGACCTGGTCTCTCCGAAACCCTACCATGTGTACACCAATGTTCCGGGGATCGACAGAGTGTGCGGTATCGGCCAGAAGGCCATCCTCATGGATGGTTACTTCACCGGATCGGTGGTCCGTAAGGTGCCCAAGGGCATCGTCGTTTCGCTGGAAAACGGCGGTGAACTCAGGCCGAAAGCCCACCTCACCCTGCCTGGTGTCGACTACCCGATACCCTTCCTGTCTGAGAAGGACATCAGCGATATCGGCTGGGCTGTTCAGCAGGACATCGACTATATCGCGCTCTCCTTCGTACGCTGCGCGACCGATGTCGAAGAGGTAAGGCGCCTCGTGCAGCGCACCGCGCTTGCACAGGGCAAGACAACCTTCATCAAAATGATCGCCAAGATCGAGTCGGTACGCGGACTTGAGAATATCGACGAGATCATTCAGGCTTCCGACGGCATCATGGTGGCGCGGGGCGACATGGGCGTCGAGATGCCCATTGAGAATGTGCCCATCGCGCAGAAACAAATAATTCGAAAATGCTACCTCGCGGCCAAACCGGTTATCACCGCTACGCAGATGATGGAGTCGATGATGGAGAACCCCATGCCGACTCGCGCTGAAGTCTCCGACGTGGCGAATGCCTGTTTCGACTCCACAAGTGCCGTGATGCTTTCGGGCGAAACCGCGATCGGCAAGTACCCGATTCAGGTGGTACGCATGATGCGCACCGTGATCGAATCGGTCGAGAAGGAGTTCGATTACCTCGATTTCCACCACGATGTGCCGCCCGAAGTTCAGAACGGCGATATTCCCGCCATCATGTCGTACAACGCTGTGTCGGTTGCCTACCGCTGCGACGCGAAGGCGCTCATTGTGTTGACCGAGACCGGTCACGCGGCGCGCCTGCTTTCGCGCCTCCGCCCACGTATGCCGATCTACGCATTTCTGACCAACGAGCGCCTCTACCACCAGATGGCGCTCAACTGGGGCGTCGAGCCCGTTATCCACTCGGGCAAGGGAACGCGCCTTGACACGGTGGTGAACGAGGCGATCTCAATTTGCAAGCACAAGGCGCTTCTAAAGCGTGGCGATCGCGTCGTGATTGTCGCGGGCCTGCCGCTTGCGCACCAGGGCACCACGAACATGATCCGCGTGGAGACGATTGAGTGAAGGAGCCGGCGCCAGAAGCTGCTGATAACGGGGGTAACAGGGGTCTGACCCCAAAGGGTGCCGCTGAAGCGGGTGCGCTTTCCGACATCACGCATGCGATGCCTGATCTCTCCGTACTCTCGAAACTGAAAGAAAAGAACCTCGCGGCGCAAGGGCTCATGATACTCGAAGGGCGCATCGTCATCGAAAAAGCACTCGAAACTGGCATCGTGCCACGCTTTCTCATCTGTACCGAGGCAGAGGCTGCATATTGGCGTGCAAAGCAGGCAGCCGCAGATCGTGCGGCTGCGGGCGAAGGCTCCGATGCCGAAACGGCGTATTATCCAACGGCGACCACGGCTTCGGGCGTCGATCGAACATATGAAGGTCCCGCGTTTCCAATTCATGTTCTCTCTCACGCAGAGCTCTGCACCCTCGTCGATTTTAAGTTCCATCGAGGCGCGATCGCGGTGGCCGACATGCCACGCCTGGAGACCTTTGCTGCGACGCGTAGCGCTGAGTCTTCGCGCCAGGCGCGCTATCTCTGCCTCTGGGATGTTACCGACCCCTCGAACCTGGGAGCCCTCGTACGGACCGCCGCGGGGCTTGGTATAGATGGAGTGCTGCTCGGACCCGGCTGCGCGAGTCCTTACTACCGGAAAACCATCCGCGCGTCGATGGGCACTGTGTTCAACATTCCGCTCTGGAACATCGACAAAAGCGGGCTCGCCGCGCTGGCGGGCGACGGGATTCGCGTCGTTGCGGCCGCGCTGACCGAAGACTCCTCGCCTGTCCGTAAATTCGCGGCCACGGCCGACTTCGCAGTACCCCTCGTGCTTGTACTTGGAAATGAGGGCTACGGGCTCCCCAGCGAGGTGCTTTCAATCTGTTCAGATAAAGTATGCATACCAATGGCGCGCGGTGTCGACTCGCTCAATGTCGCGGTGGCGGGCGGAATTCTAATGTATGAGCTGCAAGCGAGCGTCGCTCGATAGAACTAGCACGATTAGGAAGGTGCCGCGTGGGAGAGGTCACGCTCCACACACAAGCGCTGCGCGATAGGGTGCCTGAAACTAGGATGCGCATCGTGCAGGGTAGACCTCGCACGACGACTTCGCGCCGTCGCACAGGATGCCACTCGAGGTGACAATATCGCGGGCAAGAGTTCTTCGCGCAGAAGAGTAAGGTAGACATCGTAGTATTGAGGTTGTGTTGTGGCCATTATCATGTTTCCTTTCTTTTTTCGGCTGCTCTGCGATTCTCTGAGGTTTCTGGAAAATGCATTCTCTATCCAAGAATCGCGCCGCACCATCACTTCGCGAGATCGTAGGTGAGCTTTTGGGAGCCCCCAATCCGCTTGATATCGTACATCTCCGAATCGGCACGGTGCATGAGCATCTCCTGATCGAGCCCGTGTTCCGGGAATATCGCGCAACCGATGCTCATCGTGATCGATATCCTCAAATCGCCGATGCGCAGATCGTCCGCGCAAGCGTCGAGCACCCGCTTTTCACGCTCGATGAGCTCAGCATTTGAAGCGGCATTGCAGATCAGCACCGCGTACTCGTCTCCGCCGATCCGCGCGACCATATCGCCCTCGGTGAGCGCCGCCGAGATTCGCCTGCCTATCTCGGTGAGCACGCGGTCTCCTTCGAGGTGTCCGTACTTGTCGTTGATACTCTTAAAGTTGTTTATATCCCCAATCAGCACCGCGAGCTTTTTCCCATTTTGCGTGGCTTCGGTCAGCCCCGACTTGAAGCGTTCATTGAAGAGCAGGCGGTTCGGCAGCCCGGTCAGGACATCGTGTGTGGCGAGATAGTGTAGTCGCTGACGCATTTCTGTAATCTCTGAGATGTCATTGAAACTCGAGATCCAGTACCGCTCGCCATTAATTTCTATAGGTGTAGCCGAAAAGAGCACAGAGATTTCAGTTTTATCGTGCTTTTGGATGATCAATTCGCGAGAATCGATCTTTTTCCCGCGCTCCAATGCCGATTTAATCGCGGATCGATCTGGTTCTTTTCCCCAGATCGACAGAGAGTACATATTTTTGCCGATGAGCGTATCTCCGCTGCAGCCAAAAAGCTTCTCTGAATTCTTGTTCACTTCGGTAATGATGCCAGTGTCACGCTTGCTCAGCATCATTCCGTAGGGTGCGGCGTAAAAAGCTCGATCGAATTTAATCCGCTCGCCTTCCATGTCGGCGTTCAGCCGCCGGTTTATTGTAAGAACCAAACTTATTGGCAAGAAAACCGAGAGTAAAAAGAGCATGAAGCTGTTTATAAGAGAGGTAAACTGGCTCTTGAAGAAATCGTTCGTTTTTTCAGGAAAAAAGATGAGGAGTGTTGCGCCGATGAGCGCCACAAGAACGAAATGAAAGAAAAATTTCGCAGTGCTCCGAGCGATATTCTTCATCGATACCGGTACGCGCAATATAAGAAGCCAGACAATCTGGGTATAAAGGATGAGTCCCATGACTGAAACAGTGAGACTTCGCATCTGTAAGACTTGGCGAACGCTCGAGAAATAGTAGAACACAACAGCACTCAGGACAATAAGTGCGATATTGGGTAGCCACACCGAGCGTTCGATCTCGAAAAATTTCTCGAGCCCATGCAGCAGAACGAGCACACCAAAAAATACTAAAGGATTTGCAATCGTTATGGAGACAAAGTCCGGGAGGATGTCTCTGAGTGCGATGAGCGTGTATCCGAGTGTCTGCGTTATGAGCCCCAAACTCCACAGCCCAATACCCGCATAGCGTGAACTATACACTCTCGAGAGCACGAACATAGTAACACCGCTTATGAGATAGAGGAAAATCATCATGGCATAGATGGTCTTCAAATCCAGCATATGTGCGCCCTCAAGCAATGAATACAATGTATAAATATTTACTGTTATTTAATCTATTTTTAAAGAAAAACGGCTATTTGTCAAT